>CAYWHG010000031.1:22624-34902 GCA_964457865.1 uncultured Steroidobacter sp. | reverse complement strand
GCGGCGTTCCTGCTCGATGTCGGCAAGACGATCGCGGATCACGCCATCGCGTTCGGCAAAGATCGCTGGCGCTTTCGCAGCCGCTGATGGCGACGGTTCGAAGGCACACACCAGTTCGCATCATCATTTGTTCGTATTGCCCTCTAAATATATTTTTATTGACCTTGCAACCAATAATTCACTCGTGCTAGCGCCTTCCCGATTCCGGAATGGCAGCCGTCTCCGCCCCTGAAGACCACGGAAACCGCGAGTAACGAGGCACAAATGGCCTCTCCATTGACTTGGCGACAGGTCGTCGCCGCAGACCGGCTGGGAGCCTGCCTTGGATCCCCACGGCATGCCGCGAATCTTTGTCCATTTCCATATTGACGATTACACCAGTTAATAATCATGATTGGGCCTGCCGATGGCAATGCCCGGCAGACGTTGAGGGGACAACGGGGAGGCTCGTCGAACAATTTTCTGCTTCGCGTGGGATCGATCCGCAGAGGCAAGGCCTCACAACAAATTCCACGTTGCGGGACAAATCAACAGTCCGGTCGGCCGCGATCGGCAGAACGCATAGCAACAAAAATTCTCATGGGGGATGACGATGTCGAAGAACGCGCATTTGAAGGGTTCCATGCCGCTCGCCCGTACGGCGATCGCCGTGGCGGTCTCCGCTGCCCTGTGGGGCGGGTACGCAACTGCCGCTGAGACCACGCAGCTCGAAGAGGTCATCGTCACCGGTTCGCTGATCTCCGGCACGCCGGAAGACGCCGCGCTGCCGGTCGAGACGATCTCGTTCGAAGAGATCCGCAACATGGGTCGCCCGACCAATCTTGAACTGGTCAAGATGCTGAGCGAAGTGGGCCAGGTGGCCGGCGAGGCCGATCGCTACAACTCATTCCCCATCGGCGCGGCGACCGTGAACCTGCGCAACCTCGGCCAGAAGTTCACGACCGTCCTCTTCAACGGCCGCCGCTTCCCCGAGCAGTACTCCCCCGTTACGGGCCGTTTCAACAACATCGCCTGGATCCCCAACGCGGCCATCGACAGCGTCGACGTGCTGAAGGGCGGCGGCGCAGTGACCTACGGCGCGGACGCCGTGGCCGGTGTCGTCAACTACAAGACGCGCAGGACGCTCGACGGCCTCGAAGCCAACGTCAACTACCGCTACATCGAGGACTCGGACGGCGACTACGGTGCCGATATTCTCTGGGGCACCCAGTTCGAACGCGGCAATCTGCTGGTGTCGGGCTCGTACGAGCATCGCAGCCAGCTGCGCATGTGGGACCGCGAGTGGGCACGCAACCACTACCTGCTCAACAACAACGGCTTCACCTGGGCGCTGGCCAACAACCCCGGCTCGTATGCCTTCCAGACCGGCGCGGCATCGACCACGAACATCACGCCGATCTCGCCCGCGAACCTGTACACGGGCGAACGCCACATGGGCGCCACCGGCATCGTGCGCGATCCCACGTGCTCGGAGGGATCGAACAGCTTCGCGGGCTGGTCGGGCACGCCGACGCCCTCATGCTTGTTCAACACGACCCTGTTCGAAAACGCCGTCGAGCAAATGGACTCGACCAACCTGTACGTCGAGTTCAACTACGACCTCACGGACTGGCTGGAATACAGCTCCGAATACCTGATCTTCCACCAGCGCCTGCCCGAGATCGCAATGCATCCCAGCGATGGGCCGCTGTCGTTCCCGATGGGGGCGGGGGGCGCCCCGCAGCTTGGCGCGAGCACGTTCGCCTACTACGTGCCCGGCCAGAACCCGGGCGTCGCGAACTTCCTCAACAACTTCCGCGACTCGGATGGCACGACGTCGTTCACGCAGGCGCAGATCGACGCCATCGTGGGCAACGGCCGCGCGCTGCTGCCGTTTGGTGTGTGGCGTCCGTTCGCCATCAGCGGCAATCCGCTCTATGGCGCGTACGATCCCCAGGAAAACACCACCGAGTTCTATCGCACCACCCAGGCGTTCGGCGGTGACTTCGGCAACTCGGGTCTGCGCTGGGATCTCGGCCTGACCTACAACTACATCAAGGATCGTCGCGAAGCGCGCGACATGCTGGTCGACAGGCTGCAGGCGGCACTGAACGGCTTCGGCGGCCCGAACTGCACCGGCACGGTCGCCGGCGCGAACGGTTGCCAGTGGTTCAATCCCTTCCCGTCGTCCTTCGCGAGCAACTACTACACCGGCGAAGCGAACCCGGCCTACGTGCCCGGGCTCGAAAACGACATCGACATGGTCCGCTGGCTGTACGTACCGATCTGGCTGCAGCGCGACTATCGCTTCTTCGTCGCCGACTTCGTCGTGAGCGGCAAGACCGGCTGGGAACTGCCGGGCGGCCCGGTCGCCATCGCGGCAGGCGCGCAGTATCGACGCACCACGGAAGAGACGACGCTGTCCGACAACGCCAACCGGGACATCAATCCCTGCGCCACGCTCGGCGCCAGCAACTGCACCTCGCGCACCGGTCCGCTGGCGTTCACGCGCAACTCCACCGTGCTGGGTGCGACCATCGAGACGGATCGCGAATTCCCCGTTTACGGTGCGTCCGTCGAAGCCCAGTTCCCGGTGCTGGACAGCGTCACGCTGCAGGTCGCCGGCCGCTACGAGAAGTTCATCTCCGACGTGTCGGACCGCGACAACGACATCTTCGTGCCCGCCGCCTCGATCCGCTGGCAGGCCACGGACTGGCTGGCCGTCCGCGGCGCCTGGGGCCAGACGTTCAGCCAGGTGAATCCGCCGGCGCCGCGCAATCCGACGCAAGCGAACTCCGGGGCCATCTCGGCCTTCGGCGGCTTCGGCGGCACGGGCACGACATATCAGACATTCGACTACGCCAATCCCGACGTGAAACCGATGGAGGGCGAATACATCAACATCGGCTTCCTGTTCAACGCCGGTGGCTTCAGCGGCTCGCTCGATCTGTACGAGGTCGCCATCAACGAGTACGCCCGCACCATGACGGACGACGATGTGGTCGCGGGCCTGGTCATGCCGGGATCGAACACCATCGACTCGCTCATCAACTGTTCGAGTTCGCTGCTGTCGCCGGGACCGAATTCGCTGGATGGACGGCCGTTCGTGGAACTCAACGGCGCCTGCGTACAGGGCACGTCGCGCCTCAACAGCGCGGCGGGCAGCGGCGGGCTGACCGGCGGTCGCGTGAACTACTGGGGCGGCACCGCCGAGACCAATGCCGGCACGCTCTCGACGCGCGGCATCGACGTGTCACTGAGCTATACCTTCGACGATGTGTTCGGCGGTCAGCTGCGTCCGCAGATCGACGGCAGCTACATCTTCGACTGGGAACTGGATGACTTCGTCGTCAGCGATTCGACGCTCGCGACGGGCTACGACGGCGTCGGCTTCGTCAACGGCTCCATCGGCCGCATCGGTCAGGCCGTGCCCGAGTGGCGCGCGACGTTCGGCGTCAACTATCGCCACACGATCCACAACCTGAACATCGCGGCGCACTTCATCCCCGGCATCGTGGATGAGGACCCCGTGAAGTTCGGCACCAGCAACCTCGGCACCAATGCCAACATCGGCAATGCCAACGGTTTCTCCGACTGCACACAGTCGGGAATCACCTCGCCGCCCATTCCCGACGGCGCGGGGTCCGCACAATACGGCGGCGCCGGCAGCCGCCCGGGTACCGTGGGTTACTGCAATTCGCAGGTGGCGGCACTGCTGGCCGGCAAGAACCTCGATGACTATCTGACGGTCGACATGACTTACCGCGTGGAGCTGCCCGCAGACATCGCCATGTCGCTGTCGATCTACAACGTCTTCAATGAGGATCCGGCGTTCGCACGCACGGCCGTGTCGTACCTGTCGGGTTTCGGCAATCCGCTGGGACGCAACTACAAGCTGATGCTGAGTAAGCGCTTCTAACCCCCGAAGCGCGGACCGGGCAGGCGATCGACGATACCGATTCCAGGATCGTCGATCGCCTCGTTCGGCCGGTGAGATCCAAGAGCCGGAGAGCGGAATTTCACACGGAGTTCACGGAGAACACAGAGGCTCAGAACGGGAGAAAAGACTCTTTCCTCCGTGAACTCCGTGTGAGGTCTTCCAGACCTCACTGCACCTCCGGCTTCCATCCTTCAAGCACGAACTCCGGCCTGCGGTAGTCGGCGATCGCCTGCGCATCTCGCGGCTGCGTCAGTTGCTTCGATGCGGGGTGGCGCGCGGAAACATCCAGCGGGCGGCCCTGCAGATCGCGCGTATTGAACTCCCACAGGCGCAGATGCGAGCGGTCGAAGTCAGGTTCCTCTTCGATCGGACCCCAGCCTTCCGGCGGCACGCCGTCGACGCGCGAATCGATCAGCACCATCTCGGCGTAAGGAAAGTTGGCGTTCTGCGAACCCGCCGGGCCGTTGCGCGGCAGGCGTGCCAGCACCTTGCTCGCCTTCTGGCCGCCGCTGCCATCGTCGAGCGTCCAGGGCAGCGGCTCATCGATGGCAACCAGGGTCGAGTCCACGAACACATTGCCGTGACTGCCCTGCGGCGTGCGCGTCCAGGTGAATGGACCGCGCGAGCGGACTTCGCAACGCAGGCAGAACAGCGCCGCATAGCCGAGGATCGTGTCGCCGTCGCCGACGAGCTTGCTGTCGACCATGTAGATGGTGCCGTAGGTGGTGAAGGCATCGCCGGAGCCGTTCAGGGTCATGCGGTCGATCACCACCCGCTCGCCGCGTACCAGCAGCGCTTCCGCCTGGCCGATGAAATGGTTGTTGATGGTGAACGTGCTCAACTGCACATCGCGCACGTTCTGCAGCGAGAAGGCCGGGCGTCGCGAGGGACCGCCGCGCGAAGGATTGAACGCGCTGTTGTTCGGATACCCGACCTGCACGCCGTCGCGATCCTCGCCGCGGATCGTGAGGTTGGACTTGTCCTGCAGGAACACCAGTTCCTCATAGCGTCCATTCCGGATGAAGATCGTGAGCCGCTTCTGCGGCTCTTTCGGTGCGAAGTCGATCGCGCCCTGTACGGTGCTGAAATCGCCGCTGCCGTCGGCGGCCACGACTACGCGATCAGTCATAGCGGCCGGTGGCGCCGCCTTCGTCGCGAACGTCCAGGTGATGCCGGGGACCTCTCCCGCCGCCATCCGCAATACGCCGGGATCGATCTGCACGCGGTAGCGACGGCCGTACTTGAGCCGGTTGTTGTGCAGATAGAGCGTGGCGCGGTTGCCGCGCACGATGATGGGAAAGAAATGAAAGTCGACGCCGCCGATGGTGTTGACCTGGTAATCGCTCATTTTCGTGGCGGCGGCCAGCGCCCGACGTTCGGCCTCCGTGGAGCGTGGCGCCCGCCCGGTGGGACGCGGCGATGCCGGGATGCTCATGTCGATCGCATCGACGGGCGCATTGCTCTCGGCGTCGAAGACACGGATGAATCCGGCGGTGCCGAGAGTCGGCGGTGTCGCGAATGTCAGGACGAGTTGCGTGTCGACGTTCACGTTGGTCGCCTGGTCGGCAGGAAACGGCCGCGGCACCTCGCCCTGTGCCGTCGCCTGAGTGAATGCCAGGATGAACAGCACGGCATAAATGCATCTGACACGTACTCGCTCAACGATCATCCGAACCTCCGCGCCGCATCGGCGGCATCACATTCGTCTTCACTGCAGCAACGTCTCGCATCGCGAAACATGCGCGGCCAACGCAAGAACCACCGGGCTCGCGTATAGTTTCGCGACGCTCATGCAACGGGATGCTTCCATGTCTTACGACACGCTGATCTACGACGTTTCCGACCGCATTCTCACCATCACGCTCAATCGGCCCGAACGCATGAACGCGTTCACCGGCCGCATGGCCGACGAACTGCTCGATGCCTTCGACAAGGCCGATGCCGACGATGCCGTGAAGGTCGTCATCGTCACCGGCGCGGGCCGCGCATTCTGTGCGGGTGCCGACCTGGAACGCGGCGGCGAGACCTGGGGAAAGCACTCGGACTACATCGCGGCGCAGGCCGACACCAGGAAATACGTCGGCGACGGCGGCGGTCAGGTCACGCGACGCATCTACGATTTCAACAAGCCGGTGATCGCGGCCATCAACGGCCCGGCGGTCGGCGTGGGCCTCACGATGACGCTGGCGATGGACATTCGCCTGACCGTGCCGAACAACAAGATGGGATTCGTGTTCGCGGCCCGCGGCATTGTGCCGGAGGCCTGCTCCACCTGGTTCCTGCCGCGCATCGTCGGCATCAGCAAGGCGCTGGAATGGTGTTACTCCGCGCGGGTCTTCCGTTCGGAGGAAGCGCTCGACGCCGGACTGGTCCGCAGCCTGCATCAGGCCGACGAACTGCTGCCCGCGGCGCGCGCCCTGGCGAAGGAATTCGTCGACAACTCCTCCGCCGTGTCGATGGCGCTCATCCGCCAGATGCTGTGGCGCATGCTCAGCGCACCGCATCCCATCGATGCTCATGAACTCGACACCATCGCACTCGCCACGCTCGGCAAGTCCGCCGACGCGAAGGAAGGCATCACGGCTTTCCTTGAGAAGCGCCCCGCGCAGTTCGCCGATCGCGTGAGCAGCGACATGCCGCAGTTCTTTCCGTGGTGGAGCGATCGGCAGTTCCGGAAACTTTGAAGAAGAATAGAGAGCCGCAAAAGACCGCATAAAAGAAAAAGGGTTTTCTCCTGATTCTTCCTGTGGGTCGGGCTTCAGCCTGACAGTTCTTAGGCCGACTAAAGTCGGCCCCACAGGCAGAAAGAGGCGTCAACCGCCTATGCGGCGCCATTGGTCGTCTCTTTTATGCGGTCTTTCGCGGCTTCCGCTTCTTCCTACCGCGGCAACGACCGCAGGAACTCCAGTATGGCGGCGTTGGTCTCCTCCGGCCGCTCCTGCTGAATCCAGTGACCCGTGTCCGGCACGAGGATCACATCCTTCAATCCCGGCACTGCGTCCTTCATGCCGGCGCGTAGCGCATCGGCGCTCGCGCCGCGAATCACCGTGTCCTTGTCGCCCGCGAGGAACAGCACCGGCGCAGTGACCTTGGCGTCGGCAAGTTGCGGCGTGGTTTCCCAGTTGCGGTGGAAATTACGGTAGTAGTTGATGCCGCCGCGGAAGCCGGCTTCCTGGTACTCGTTCACGTAGTAGTCGAGATCGGCCTGTGTCAGCCACGACGGCAGGCCCTTCGGCGCTCCCATCCGGGGAATCCATCCGCCTGCCGCGCGCTTCGGGTCGGTGATCTGCGGCGCTTCGCGCGGCGAGCCCGGCGACAGATAGAGTCGACTGAGAATTGCGCGGGGGTCCGCGTCGAATTCCTTCTCGGCCACGCCCGGTTCCTGGAAATAAAGAATGTAGAAGAAGTTGTCGCCGAGCGAACGGCGCAGGCCATCCACGACCGACACCGGGCCGCGCCCGTTATACGGCACGCTCATGGCGACGAGCGCGGTGAAGCGATCCGGATGCAGCAGCATCGCGTGCCACGTCACGATCGCGCCCCAGTCGTGACCGACCAGGATCGCGGTCTTCTCGCCCAGCGCATCGAGAATGCCGACGAGATCGCCCGTCACATGCTGGATGTCGTAGTCCTCGACGGCGGCCGGCTTGTCGCTCTTGCCGTAGCCGCGCATGTCCGGCGCGACGACGCGATAGCCCGCGGCTGCAATCGCCGGCAACTGATGGCGCCACGAATACCAGGACTCCGGCCATCCATGGACGAACAGCACGAGCGGCCCCTCGCCCATCTCCGCAATGCGCATGTGGATGCCATTGGACTCGATGGTGCGCAGGACGGGCTGGGCAGGCGAACTCGGCATGGGCGATGTCTCGGCGGCGGTGGAAAGCGAACCGAAAAATAGCAGGAACGGGGCAAGCAGTAGCGGCAGTCGCATTGTCATCACAGTCTCTCGGGAGTGACGAGGAATTCGTTCAGGCGTCATCGCGGCTGGCAGCACGTCGCGCCCAGTATTCGCGGAATGGCTGGCGCGGATCGTTGACCACATTGGTCGGCGTACCGAACACCATCGTCGCACGGGTGGCCGTGTCATACGCCGGCCATGACGGTAGACGACGATTCTCCGGACTGCCCTTCTCCGCCATCGCCACCCAGACCGAGGCCATCTGCCCCGCGAGCCGCAGTGCCTGCGCGCTCTGTCCCGACAGCGGAAAGCGGATGTCGTACATCGAGGGCGACACATCGACGCCATGCGTCGCGCCATAGCGGCCATTGAACGCGGCGGCGGGCGTCGTCCACAGATACATCCACACCGGTGCGCCGCCCGCCGCGGCCTGCGCCGCCTTGCGATCGGCCATCGTATAGGCGCCGCGACGGAAGCTCGTATCGGTGATGACCCGTGCGTTGATGATGAAGGGCGTAGCCGCCGGATCTTCGTCGCGATACATCGCCAGCACCTTGTCCGCATCGGCGCCGGCCAGACGATCGAAGACCTTCTTCACCTGGTCCCAGGTCATGTCGAAATTCGATTCGCGATACGTGCGCTCGTCCAGCACCGTGCTGACGATCAGCGGCACCTGAGCCGACATCGGCGGCGCATCCGGATCGAACGGATGACGCGGAATCGCCTGGCCCATCACCGGTGCGAACGAACGCGGCGCCTCGCCGCGGGATCGTTCATTCGCCTCCACTTCCGCCTGCGCCGACAGCAGCGTCGTGAACGGCACCTGCTGCAGCTTGCGAATGTCCCGGCGCGTGAGCCCGAGTTTGTTCAGCAGTTTGTCGGCGGGCTCGACCGCCGCTTCGCGCGTCATCGCCGTGAGGCGCGAACCGCTCATGACACCGGCGGCGTGATACAGGCCCTGCGCCTGCGGCATGCCCAGCAGGTGACTGACTTTGGCGCCGCCGCCGGACTGGCCGAAGATCAGCACGCGCTGCGGATCGCCGCCGAAGGCAGCGACATTGCTCGATACCCAGCGCAGCGCCGCGACCAGATCCTGCATGCCGACCGAACCGGAGTCCGCGAACTCGCCCTCGTCGCCCAGGTACAGGTAGCCGAGTGCGCTCAGCCGGTGATTGACCGTGATGACGACGCAGTCGCCGAAGCGCGCCAGCATCTCGCCATCGCCGCCGGGAGAATTGCTGGAACCACCGTAAAAGCCGCCGCCGTGAAAGCGCACGATCACCGGGCGCTTGCCGCCCGCATGCGGGTGCGGCGTCCACAGATTCAGCACCAGACAGTCTTCGCCCATGCCGCCGGGCTGCAGATCATTGAGGATCAGATCGGCGTAGACGCTGCGGCTGCGGTCGGCAGGAATCTGCGGCGCGATGTTGCCGTAGTCGAAGGCGTCGCGGACACCGGACCACTTCGGCACGGGCTGCGGCGGCAGGAATCGATTGCGGCCGCCGCTATCGGCACCGTAGCGCAGTCCCTTGAAGACAGCGATGCCGCCCGAGGTGATGCCGCGAACTTTGCCGTGCTCGGTTTCGACGACCGGAAACAGGCCCGCAGCGCCCGCCCTGCCGAACTGCGTCAGGCTGGTCGCTGCAATCGCGCTCGCACTGAGAATGAACTGTCTACGCTGCATGAGGCCTCGCTCTTGAATTGTCTTCCTGCGACCCGGCTTTCAGGGTGGGCCGGAGAGCAGAATTTCACACGGAGTTCACGGAGAACACGGAGGGTTCAGAGTCGGAAAAAATTCTCTCTCCGTGCCCTCCGCGTGAAATTTCCGGCCTCTTGATGTTTCTCGACGAGTACTGACTGTCGCTCCAGTAGTTCTTCAGGATATAGCCACGTACGATCGGACGAGAACAGATTTCACGTATCTACACTCTGGGGGACTCGATGGATCCACTGACTCTCGACCGGCGTCGTGCGCTGGGATTGCTCGCGGCCGCACCCGCTGCGCTCACCGTGTCGGCAACCCTGGCCGCAGAGAACAGCGCTGGCGAACACGCCGCGCCCGCACCGATCGTGCCGGTGACGCCGGCGCTCGCCGCCTATATCGCCGGCAATCGCACCGCCGTTCTCCCAGAAGAACATCGCGAACTCGCCCGCCAGCACATTCTCGACACGCTCGCGTCCATCGTCGCCTGCCGCGATCTGGAGCCCTCCGTGCTGGCACGACGCTATGCCGTCGCGCAGAGCGGATCCGCGAGCCATGGCACGACGATTCTCGGCACGAAGGAAAAGGCGTCCCTGAGCGATGCCGTGTTCGCGAGCGCGATGACGGGACATGCGGCCGAGATCAACGACTTCATTCCCTCCGCCTTCGTGCAGCCCGGCCCGGCGATCGTGAGCGCCGCGATCTCGCTGGCGGAAGCGCGCGGCCTCAGTGGCGACGCGATCGTGCGCGCCATCGTCACAGGCTACGAACTGGCGGGTCGCGTGCCCAAGGCGGTCGGTGTCCGCAACCTGTACAACTCGGGCATCGCCAATCACGGCGTCGGCCCGGTCTTCGGCACCGCCGCCGCCTCGGCCGTGATGATCGGCACCCCCGAAGACCGCATCGCCGACCTGCTCACCTTCAGCGCGCAGCAGGCGTCGGGTTCGTGGCAATGGCTGATGGATGTCGAACACATCGAGAAGGCATTCGTGTTTGCCGGCATGGGCGCACGCAACGGCCTGCAGGCCGCGCTGTTCGTCGAGACCGGTTTCCGCGGCGTGCGCGACAGCTTCGACAATCCCGAAGGCTGGTTGCGCGGCGGACTGTTCGCGAAGGGCGATGCCGATCCCGGCTACCTCATCAGGCAGCTCGGCAAGGATTCCGAACTGACGCACACGGCATTCAAACGCTATCCCGTCGGCGGCCCCACGCAACCGGCGATCAAGGGCCTGCTGGATCTGCTGCCGAAGATCGACCGCAGGAACGTGCAGTCCGTGCGCATCGAAATACCCGGCCGCTGGCAGGCCTTCCGCGACGCGGCAATGCCGGCGCTGAACCTGCGCTACACGACCTCGCTGATCCTGCTCGACGGCAAACTCGATTTCGTCGCCGCGCAGTCGCTGCAGCGCATGGCCGGCGATGCGCAGGTGAAGGCGTTCATGGAGAAGGTCACCATCGCGCACGACCCGGCGCAGGAAGCACCAGCGGGTTCACCGCGCACGGAATCGGCCCGCGTGATCGTCGTCGAGAACGGCGGCCGGAAGCACGAAACCTACGTGCCCTACGTCGTCGGCTTCCCTTCGCATCCCATGAGCCGGCAGGAAGTCGAGGAGAAGGCGCTGGAACTGATGGCGCCGCGGCTCGGCAATGCACGCGCGAAGCAGGTCGTGGAGCGCGTACGCACGCTCGAACAACTGAAGAACGGCGGCGAGCTGGTGGCGATGATCGCGGTGTGAACTGACGCCTGACTCACAGGTGTCGCAGGTCGGACTGCGGGTCAAATCCATCCGAAGCAGCAGCAGGATGGGCCCCGCCTTCGCGAGGGCGACGGGAGCAATTCGCGAGAGCGACGGAGTAAATTGAGTGGTCATCCCCGCGCAGGCGGGATCCATCTTCCTGCGCGGGAATGACGCTCAATCAGCTTCCGGCCGGCCGCGGCGGTCCGCTCGGGATGCTCTGCGACTTCACGATCTGCGCCTTGTCCGTGAACTTCATCGCGGCATCGTCCGCCTCGGTGTACGCGGGCCAGGTCACGCCGTTGGCGCAGGCAAACGACTTCGCCTTCGCATCCATCTTGTAGAACGCGATCCAGCAGGAGTTCACCAGCTTCGCGACGGCACGGTCGGCGGCATCCGCCTTGCCATCCTTGCTCACGGCCCAGCCCGAGGTATCAATCGAATCGAACGTGAACATGAGTTCGGCGGAGTGGATGGCGCCCTGTTTCCATTCGTCGTGACGGAAACCGGGCACGTAGGCGAAGTTGTAGAGCCACGCGCCGGCACCGGTGTCGCCCGTGAGCTTCGCGACCTTGCGTGCGGCATCGAAGCCGGGCTCGCCGTTGTTGGAACCGACCAGTACGGGCACATCGATTTCCGTACCGGCGTTCAAGGCATCGACCGTCGAGATCGTACGGAAGCGATTGTCGATCGGCGAAGTGACGCCGCGACGCGTTGCTTCGGTTGCGACCAGCGTCTGTGCAGATACGCCGCGCAACTGGGCGGCCGTCGCGTTCTCGGGCAGGCCGAGCGCTTTCGCGGCTTCGACGCCGCGCTTTTCCGCATCCGCCATGGTCTGTCCCGGACCCAGCAACGAGCCGGACTGGATGATGGCCTTGTGATACAGACCCTTCGCCGACGGAATGGACAGCAGGTTCACCACCATTGCGGCGCCTGCCGACTGGCCGGCGATGGTGACGTTGTCCGGATCGCCGCCGAAGGCTGCGACATTGCGCTTGATCCATTCCAGGGCCGCGACCG
>CAYWHG010000031.1:0-22524 GCA_964457865.1 uncultured Steroidobacter sp. | reverse complement strand
GGATCGCCGCCGAAGGCTGCGACATTGCGCTTGATCCATTCCAGGGCCGCGACCGCATCGGTCAGCGCGAAATTGCCGAGCGGTTCCTTTGCACCTGCGGCCTTGCTGAGCGCCGGGTGCGAGAAGTTGGCGAGCGCACCGAGGCGATAGTTGATCGGAATCGTGATGACACCCTGCTGCGCATTCGCGGTGCCGTTGTAGGAACCCAGATGACCGGCACCGAGGAATGCAGCGCCACCGTAGAGCCACAGCACGACCGGCGCCTTCTTCGCATTCGCGGGTGCGTAGACGCTCAGGTAAAGGCAGTCTTCGGACTGCAGGCCAGTGACGCCGCCACCGTTCGGCGTGCCGTCGGCGTTGATGGGCTGCGGACACGGCGGCTCGTTGGCAAACGCCGTACGTTCGCCCGGCCACTTGTCGAGCCGCTGCGGCGCCTTCCAGCGCAACTGGCCGACCGGCGGCTTCGCGAACGGCACGCCGCGGAAGACGTTCACGCCGTCGTCGACTTCACCGACCAGCACGCCGCTGTCGATCGTTGCCTTGACGGTTTCGCGCGTCGGTGCGTTCGTCTGGGCGTGGGTGCTGGCGGCGACCGATGCGGCCAATGCCAACGTCATCAGGTATCGATTCATGATTCCCCCTCGTTTCTGGTTGTTTACGATTTGATTCCGGCCCCCTCCTCCGCTTCGCGGAGGAGGGGAAGAAAAGTGCTGAGCGGCAGCAGGGCCAGCAATGCGATCGACAGGCGCACGCTCATGCGAGGTCCATTGCCGCCTGCATCGCCGCGCGTCGTGTGCCCATCGGATCGTTCACGACTTCGCTCGTATCGTTGAACACCATGGTGGCGCGCTGCTGCGTGGTGTACGGCGTCCACTTCGGCAGCTTGCCGGTGTCGGGATTGCCGCGGCGCGCGAACGCGATCCAGGCATCGCTCATTTTGTCGGCCAGCGCCGCGGCGCGCGGACCGCCGCCGGTGAAACGCTTCGAGCGTTCGGTGTTGTCGAAGGCGAAGGCGATCTCCAGCGCATGCGGCGACTTGAGGCGACCGCCGAGCACCGGCGTCTCCCAGGTGAAGTAGTAGGCATACACCGGCGCCTTGCCGAGCGCCGCGCGTCGATCCGCGATGGTCATGCTCGGCGCGCAGTAACGGTTGTCGCTGACGATCAGGAAGAACAGCTCCGACGGTGTCGCCGT
The DNA here is from genome assembly GCA_964457865.1 of uncultured Steroidobacter sp. Classification (GTDB taxonomy): domain Bacteria; phylum Pseudomonadota; class Gammaproteobacteria; order Steroidobacterales; family Steroidobacteraceae; genus Steroidobacter. The sequence goes on along the minus strand of CAYWHG010000031.1, from coordinate 21,330 downwards.
CGGCACGGCCTTGCGATAGACATCGATCAGCGCGGCCGCCTTGTCGCCGAACAGGCCCTTCACGCGCGACTGCATGCCGGCCTCGTCGAGACTGAATGCCGCCGTGTCGCCGGCGAGCTGCAGGGTCAGTTCCGTGCGGTTGGTGCCGACCATCACGGGCACGTCCGGCATGACGGGCGAGGCTGTCGGATGGAATGGATGCTGCGGCAGCACGGCGCCTTCGACGACCGGCGCGAAGCCGCTGACCGTGTGATTGAAGCTGTGTTTGCGGCTGGCGGCGAAGTACGCCGGCATCAGCCTGTCGAGCGGCACGTCCTGCAGCTTGCGGAAATCCTTGCGATCGATCTGCAGCTCATCCAGCACGGCCTGCGCCGCAAGCGTCGCATCTTCGCGCGTGATGACCTTGATGGTCGGACCGCTCTGGATCACGGCGCGCTGGAACAGGCCTTTCGCATCCGGCATCGCCAGCAGCGTGCCGACTTTGCGGCCGCCGCCGGATTCGCCGAAGATCATGACGTTGTCCGGATCGCCGCCGAAATTCCCGATGTTCTCGCGCACCCACTTCAGCGCCTGGACGATGTCGAGCATGCCGACATTGCCGGTGTTCGCGAACTCGCTGCCGCCGATGTCGCCGAGATACAGGAATCCCAGGACATTGAGACGGTGATTGATGGAGACGACCACGACATCGCCGCGCTTGCAGAGATTGGTGCCGTCATAGCCGGGCGAGGAACCGGAGCCGGCCTGGAAGCCGCCGCCGTGGATCCAGAACATCACGGGACGCTTGCGACCGTCCTTCAGTCCGCGGCTCCATACATTCAATACGAGACAGTCCTCGCTCTCCGGACGATCGCTCAGATCGCCGATGAGACCGGAGACGGCGGATTCGCGACGCGCCACGGCAGGATCGGATTGCGGCGTGCTCGGACCGTAGTCCAGCGCCTCGCGTTCGCCCTTCCAGGGCAGCGGCGGCTGCGGCGGCAGGAAGCGATTGGCGCCGGCTGTCGATGCGCCGTACGGCACGCCTTTGAATACGTGCACACTGTCGAGCGTGGCGCCGCGAACCTTGCCTGCCGACGTTGCGGCGACCGGCGAGGATGCCGCGAATGCACGACTGGAGAGAGCCCCGGTGGCGACAGCCGCGGTGAGACCCACACCGGCAGCGATGACTTCGCGACGCGACAACTGACGATCGGACATGGAGGCTCCAACGATGGCGGCGGTACGTGGCGCGAATTGTCGGTGGCGGTGTTGCGTCGCGCCCAGAAGATTCGTCAACGGGAGCGTGTCCGTTGCGTCATCCCGCGCAGGCGGGGATCCATCTGAAACCCCGAAGGTGGATCCCCGCCTACGCGGGGATGACCACTTCAATGGATGACCGCTCGTTCAGTTCTTCTTCGCCGCCGGCCTCTGATACAGCTCGATCACATACCCATCCGGATCGCGCACGAAGTTCGTGCCATCGACGATGGGACGCGCATTCTGATAACCGGCGGCCACGACTCGCTCCGCCAGCTTGCGGCCATCCGGCACCACCAGCGTGATCGAGCCGAATTCGGTGGCGCCGGGTTTGACCTCGCCCTTGCGGATGACGATGAGCGTGTCTTCGCGCACATTGCCGGTGAGTCCGAGCAGGTACTCGACGGCATCGCCCTGCGCCGGCACGCGCGCGGCGACTTTCAGTCCCAGCACGTCGGTATAGAACTGCTTCGAGCGTTCCAGATCGCTGACGCGAATGCCGAGGCCGGCGACGCGGATCGGCTTCAGTTCCGGCTGTGGCGCGTCAGCGAGCGCAGGTTGCGCCATGAGCGCCAGCAGGCCGAGCAGTACGAGAGGTTTTTTCATGTCAGTTTGTCGTGTTCGCCAGTTTTTTCTGCTGCAGGATCTGCGCGTCCGGGCCTGCCTGATATTTCGCCTTCGGGTCGATGACGATGCCGTCGACGATACGAATGGACGGAATCGACGCCATCGACCGCTGCGGCTCCGGGGCTGCCAGCGACTTGTACGACTGCACGGATGCGATCTGCGATGCGTCCGGCGCCATCACGTAGGCCGGCACGGCATCGACGCGCAGCGCATATGAAATATGGGTCTTCTCGCCCTTCGGTCCCGTCGGGCTGTAATCGGCATTGCGGCGCAGCGCGTAGTACACGCCGGGCAACTGCACCCAGGTCAGCGATTCGATCACCGGGCCGCGGGCATTGACCCAGCCGGTGTAGACGTCCATCCACGGGCGATAGCCACCGACATAGCCGGTCAGCGAACCGTCCGGTTGCATTTCCAGCTTGATCTGCGCACGCAGCAGTTCCAGGTCGCGCCAGTACGCCGGCTCGCGCAACACGCCCTCGACGGGCTTCGTCGACGTGATCACGCCGTTCTTCGACTGTGCCGGGAAGATCGCTTCGTACTTCGCATCCGGTTTGACGCTGAAGGTGTAGTCACGCGCGATTTCGCCGTTGCCGTCCTTCACCATCTTGTCGCCGCTGAGGTAGAAGCCGACGGTCACGTTCTTGTCGTTCATTGGATCGTCGCCCTTGCCGGCAACGACGATCACGGTCGTCCAGCCGCCATTGCGCATCGAATCGTTGAACTGCAGCGCGCCGCTCGACAGTCGCTGCGGACCGCGATACGTCTTCCAGCAGCCGACAGTCCGGTAGAACTCGTTGTCGATGCCCTTCTCGCCCGTCGGACTGGTGAAACCGTTCTTGCGATTGCCGTCGAGATCGATGCCTTCGCCGATGGTGCCGGTGACGCCGACCAGGCCCGGATCGGGCGTCGAGGTCGGATTCACATAGACGTTCGCGCGCTCCTTGCCGCGGAACGCCATCTGGTTCTGTCCGTGCACCGGGCTGCGGGTCGGGTTCGCCGGATCACGCAGCCACTCCGCTTCTTCTTTCGTGTAGCCCGCGTCGAGCAGCACCTTGATCCAGTCGATCTCGGGATTGGAACCCGCCGGACAATCGGTGCCCGGATCGATGACGCCGTCCTTCGCGCCGTAGTAGATCGCCGGCTCGTTCCACTCGATCACGTAGCTTTTCGTCCAGCTCGCGCTGGCGACGCCCGGAAGCGTCATCGCAACGAACGCCAGCGTGGCTGTGATGGACTGCTTCATGTGCGCCTTCCTCATGCCCCTCATGCCATGACTTCGTTGATCGGATTCGACGTCTTCATCGACCCAGCACCGAACTCACCGACCGAGGCGCCGGCGAGCTGCATCGCCGTGAGCGACACGCGCGTCACCGAATCGCCATGACCAGCGACATGCTGGCCTGCCTTGTGGCGACCGCCCGCGCCACCGGCGAGGAACATCGGAATGTTTTCGATCGCGTGGATCTTGGCGTAGCCGGTGTCGCTGAAGGCCATGACGAGCGAGTTGTCGAGCAGCGTGCCGTCGCCTTCCTTGATCGCATCGAGTTCCGTGAGGAAGGCGCCGAGGCCCTGCATCACCTGGCCGGCCAGCTTGCTGGTTTCCGGCTGGTAGCCGAGCTTGGCATCGGTCGGTTCGTCGTGCGTGATCTGGTGATAGATCTTGCTGTTGCCTGCCATGTAGGTTTCGGACGCGCCGGATGTGTGCACGAACGTGAACACGCGCGACTGGTTGCAGGCCAGCCCCATCGCCAGCAGCTTCGCCAGCGTCCTGGTATTTTCGTTCACGAGTTCGACGGAGGCACCGGGCGCAATGTCCTTCGGCGCCGAGGGCACGACACAGGCTTCGCACTTGTCTGGCCTCTGCAACTGGACCGTGAGCTGGTTCTCCATGTCGCGCACCGAGCTGAAATACTGGTCGAGCTTGACCTGATCGTCCTTGCCGAGTCCCTTCATCAGCGACTTGCGTTCTTCGGTGACGGCCGACAGCACGCTCTGACGCAGCATGATCGAAGGATCGGGTTTCCAGTTGTCGCTGTTGGGATCCTGGAAGTCCGGTCCGAACAGGCGCGTGTACAGCGCGAGCGGCGTGACGTCCGGCGAGGCGAAGGTCGAGCCGGTGCGCGTGGAATAGCTGACGGGCTGGCGCGAGATCGAGGCATCGACATCGATCGATTTGAAGCGCGTGCTCGTACCGATCGCATCAGCGACCTTGGTATCGAACGAGGGTCCGTCGAAACGGCTCGACGATCCCGGCGCAATGCCGGACAGGATCGCCGCGTGACCGCTCCAGTGCACGAGATTCGCGCGACCGTCGCCGATGACGCGGAAGCCGGAGAACACGGAGACCTTGTCCTTCACGGCCGCGAGCGATTCCAGCTCCGGCATGATTTCGTAGCCGGCACCGACCTTCGACGGCACCCAGCGCGTGCCACCGGTCGGCGTATCGGTGAGGCCCAGGCCCCAGAAGTAAGTACCGAACCGCGTAGGCAGCGGCGCACCGCTCGCCAGGGCAGTGCCGTTCGTATTCAGGAACATGTCGAGCAGCGGCAGGCCGACCGACACGGCCGTACCGCCGATGAGGCCTCGCAGAACCGAGCGACGGGAAAGACGGGTTTTCATCGAACTACTCCGCAAGTGAAGGCGACGATGCTGCCGTGCTGGCGACCGTCGCGGCGTTCGATGCCTTCTTCGGCATCACGACATTGAAGAACTCGGGGCTGGCGGCGACGCTCGCCACGAGATCGGGGAAGCGGTAGCCGTTGGCGGCGAAGGCCTGCGACTGTGCCGCGAGATACGCACGATCGCGTCCGACCGTTTTTCGGCCGACGCCGTACTGATAGACGTTGCGGACCAGGCACGCCGGTACGCGCGGCTCTTCGCGCAGGTAATCGCCGAGACCCTGGGCGCCCTCAAACTCGATGTCCTTGAGCTTGGCACTGACGTCGATGGGCACGCCGTTCTCGAGCGTGCGCAACTGGCCGAGGCCATCGAAGTGTTCGAGCGCGAGGCCGATCGGATCGGTGCGGCGATGGCAGCCCGAGCAGCCCTCGTTCTCCATGTGATCGAGCAGGCGCCCGCGCACGGTGCCCTGCTTGCTGTCCTGCACCGTCGAGAAGTCGACATTCGCCGGCGGCTGCGGTGTCGCCTGGCACATGAAGATTTCCATCACCTTGATGCCGCGACGCGTGGGCGAGGACGTGCCCGGATGCGCATGCAGCGACAGGAAGCCGATGTCGGTGATGATGCCCGAGCGCTCGGAGGACTCGGGAAAGCGATAGGTCGTCCATTCCGTCTTCGACGCGAACGGCACGTTGTACACGGCGGCCAGCGGCCGGCTGATGAAGGTTTCGCTCGACGTGAACAGATCGCGATAGTCGCCCTTCCTGTCGACCAGCAGGTCGATCGTGCGCATCAGCATCTGCTCGCGCGCATTCTCGGCGATGGACTGGTTGAACTTGGGATAGATCTCCGGATCCTTCACCAGGTTGCCGAAACCATCGAGCTGCAGCATGTCGGCGAAGAAGGCGCGCGCGCCCTGCTCGAACTTCGGCGAGGCGATCATGCGGGCGATCTGGCGGTCGAGTTCGTCCTGCGAATGCAGCGCGCCGCTGCGGGCTGCGGCCAGCAGTTCGGCGTCCGGGGCCGAGTCCCAGACCATGAACGAAAGGCGCGCGGCCTTGGTGTAGGCGTCGAGCCGGTACTCGCCGGGGTTCGCCGGATCGGCTTCCGCGGATTCGACGCGGAACAGGAACTCGGGCGCCACCAGCAGGCTCGTCAGCGCCAGCCGGAGACCGGCGTGGAAATCGCCGGCCTGCTCCGCCCCCAGCGCCGCCGACTTCAGGCGCGGACCGATCTCGCCGCTGGTGAGCGGACGCCGGAACAGCAGTTCGCCGTAGCGCGCGATGAAGGCACGTGCACAGGCGTCATCGGCGCGCGACGGATCCTGCGGCTCGCAGCCCACGGTCTTGTCGCGACGCTTCTCGTCGAGCGCCTGGCCCGCGATGTTGGCGGCGAGCGCGAAATACTGTTCGAAGCCCGATGACGTGAGCGACAGCTCGGCGCTGCCGAGTGCCAGCAGCCCATCCTCGCGGCGCTCCGGTTCGAACCGGGCTTCGATCTTGATATCGGATCCGAGGACGTCGGCAATGGTGTGCCGGTACTGCGATTCCGTGATGCGGCGAAGCGCCACTTTCACGGTCGCGGGATTCTCGGGACTTTTTGCCGCCGCGGTCGTCGCCGACACGCCTGTCTGCGCGATTCCCGCACAGAACAGCAACCCGATCGCAGTGCAGTGCTTCAACAATTTCTTCAACAATTGCCTTCCCCCTCGCGCCCGGCCCCGACGAGCGGCCGGCATGATGAACCGTAGTACATTACTGGAGCGAACGTCAATTTGACGACCGGCAAACGGCGCGATTCTTGACGTTACTTACGAATCCCCCGTTCCGTCTGCCGCGCTGCAGTCCGTATCGGGGTGTTGCTGACGCAACAGTCAGTCTTCTTCCTCGCGAAACTGGTCGTGGCAGGACTTGCACGTCTTGCCCAGTTCGCGCCACTGCGTCCGGATGGCCGCAATATCGCCCCCGGCCGCGATGCGGGTCAGCTTGCCGGCCTGCTCGGTCATCGCATCCTGTGCCTTCCTGAACTCGGCGGTGGACTTCCAGATCTCAGGCTTTGCCTGAGTCTCGATCTCCGATTCAGGACCCGTTCCCGCCGGGAACCAGAACTGCTGCTGTTTCGCCAGCTCTTCGATGTGTCTCGCGTGGTACTGGATGCTCGCCACCGACGGCGTCTTTGCCTTCAGTTCATCGCTGACGCCCTTGAAGGCCGCGCCGATGTCGCGCAGTCCGGCCTGGCGGCCCTGGATGATGGGTTCGGGATCGAAATCGTCATCGGCGAATGAGAGAGCAGCGCACACGAGCAATGCCGCAGCGGCGGGAACCATCGACAGTTTCATCATTTCCAGTGATCTCTTCAGTGGCCAGGGATCTCTTCAGTGGTTTGACGCGAGCGCCGCTTCATTCACGCCGCGTCCAGGAAACACAGTGCCCCTTCGCGTGGACCTGGCCCCGCAGCACTTCGCAATGCCCGCAGCCCGTGGCTGCGGTATCAGCATGGAAGAAGGCGCAGCCTGCACAGACCTCGGCGGCCTTTTCTCCCGCATCAGCGGTGTAGTCGAGCGATTCGCGCATGTCGAGTTCGCTGTCGGGAAGCTCGTCGGGATCGACACAGGCACCGCGCGCCACCTGCGTCGCGGCGAGTGCGACTGGCAACTGCAGACTGAAGAAAAGGAAGCTGCGGCGGCGCATGGACGACATGACGTACTCCTCGGGTGCCTGTCCGCGGCACTAGATACGAGCTAATGGTGTGACAGTCAACAGAATTGGCATTCCTTGCCACAGGGTCATAACCTTTCACGCTGCAGTATTGAAGCGAAAGCTGCTAACACGCTATAAGCGCGCATGCCTCGCACCGTCATGAAAAAAGCCGTCAAGAGCCCAACGACACCCAAAGGCAAACGTCTCGCACCGGAGCTGCGCCGCGCACAGATTCTCGACGCGGCGGCGCAGATGGTGGTGGAGCAAGGCTATCTGCCGCTGCCCATAGAACAGCTCGGTCGGGCAGCCGGTGCCAGCAAGGCGCTGGTCTATGCCTATTTCCCGACCCAGTACGCGCTGTTCAATGCCCTGCTCGAGCGTGAGTTCCAGACTCTGGCGCTGGCCGGATTCGATACAGCCTCGCGGATCGACGATCTCGATCAGGCGGCCCAGCTCTGCGGAATCATGTACTACGAGCATGTGGCGCGCAGCGGCCAGCTGCTGCACATCCTGATGACGGACATGTACATGAGAGACCACATCGAGCCGCGCCTGCAGCAGCAGAGCGACCGGGTGATACAGCGTCTGCTGACACTCGCCACGCCCGCGCTGCCATTGAGCGAAGCGGAGATCGTCGCCGCGATCGAAATGATGGCTGCCATTCCGGAAGAGGCCGGACGGCTCGTCTTCCACGGCGAACTGGATCCGTCAACCGCGCGTCAGATCTGCAATGGACTGATCGCCAGCAGCCTCAAGGCGCTGCGCGCGCCCGAGACGGTGCCAATTCCCGACTGACGAGATCGCGCGAGCCCTGCAGCATCAGCCGCAGACAGATGCGCTCCGCGGCTTCCTCGGAAATCTTGCCGTCCGCGATGACCTTGCCGGCACGCAGACACAGCGTTGTCAGTACAACCGTCGTGCCCATTGCCAGCGATCGCGAGATGCCATACAGATCCATCAGATCCCGGGTGTTCGACTGCACTTCCGTACGCCGCTTCTCGCGGTTTTCGGCGCGCAGCACGGCGCGCACGTCCGGACTGCTCAGCAGGATCTGCAGCAGCCGCCCGCGCTGGCCAATGTGCCGCAGGTAGGCACGGGTGATGCGCGTGATGCGTTCGTAGTGATCGTCGGTACGGCTCGATTCCGCCGCGCGCGCCTCGCGGATGCGCACGAACTCGCGACGCGCCAGTTCGCCGAACAGTTCTTCGCGGCTGCGGAAATAGTTGTACGACTGCGTCTCGCTGATGCCGGCAATGGCGGCGATGCGCTTCATGGTCGCCGCATGCAGGCCGTGCTGGCCGATGACGTCTTCGGCGACTTTCAGCAGCTGATCGCGACGCGCGGAAGGATCGAGGCGTGTCCGCGAGCGGCGCGAGGACACGCGCACGGACGAAAACACGACATCGTTGGAAGCCTTTTCCGGCGCCGCCGGCAGCGCTTCGCGCGGCGGCTTCTGCCCGGCCGCGACCTTCACCCAGTACCCGCGGGTCGGATACGGCACCAGCAGCCGGTTGCAGATCTTCGCCAGCGCACTGCCGCTCAGGCCCACATCGCGGGCAACCGCCCCGAGGGGTTCGCTCCAGACGCGCTGATAGAGCTCCTTGCGGCTCAGCGCAATCGGGGGTCGGCGTGTCATGGGTCGGGCGGTAGCTCGCAGTAGAAGGTCGCCGGACGCTAGCTGCGGGTCCGGGCAGTGTCAACTCGGCGGCGGCCCTGGCTCGCCTAGGCTGTCGCTGATGGCTGTTGCTGTTTGCAGCTCAATTGGTCGTGAGCGCCGTGTCAGAAGGCCTTTGCTGGAGCGCCGTGAACCCATCCATGGGGGCTCCGCGAGCGCATCCCTGCGCTCGACGGTCCAGCAAAGGCCTTCTGACACGACACTCACTGCGGCGGTGGCGTCGGTGAGCTGTTTGAAGAAGAAGAATGGAAGATTGCTGGTTCGTCCCGTGGGTCACTCTCTCTTCTCGCTCTTGTCTTGGCTACGCCCAACGACACCACTGCTGTAGTGAGTGTCGGGTCCGAGGGGCTTTGCTGGACCGTCGCGCGCAGGGATGCGCGCGCGGAGCTTCCAGGGACGGATTCATGATGCCGCGGAATCCCCGGAGGGGGACAGCGTTCCAGCAAAGCCCCTCGGACCCGGCGCTCACGGCATCGTGGCACCTTCCGAAGAAGTCCCCTGACCCTCCCCAGGGTAAAGAACTGCCGTCCGTCACGCGCTGATGCGTTCCCAGAACCGCTGCGCCTCGCCCTTGCGTCCGCGCTCGACGAGATATCCGTAGCCGAGCTGGCCGGCTTCCTCGACCAGTGCCGGATCCTGCAGGGCCGCGTGGGTCAGGTTCTTCAGTCCATGTTCGTTGCCGCGTTCGAGCAGCATGCGCCCGAGCAGCAGGTGTGCCTTGCCGAACTTGTCGCCGCGGCCGACCAGCAGCTGCAGCGTTTCGATGGCATGGAGTTCCTGGCCGACATCCAGCAGCAGCGCGGACTTCTCCCACAGATCTTCCGGCTTGAGATCGGCGGCCGGTGTGTTCTCGTACTGCGCGATCTTCCAGCGCGCTTCGCGGATCGCTTCGTGCCGCTTGCGCCAGGCCGGCACGTATTCATCCGACCACTCGCGGTCGAAGGTCTGCAGGAACGTCGCCGCCTGATCGCCGAGCAGGCTCAGCGACGATTTCTCCGGCGCCTGCGTCGGCAGCTCCGGCGTGACATCCAGCGCGGCCAGACGCTCGCCGAGGCCCGGATGCGTGTCGTCATGTGCGGCGTAGGTGCGCAGGCTCTGGTCCAGCCAATCGCGTCGCGACCATTCCTTCTGTGCCACGGTGAAGACACGCGGCAGCATCGAATACGGCAGATAGCGCGGTTCGGGATGCTCCTCGATCTGATCGAACAGGCGCTTCCAGAACACTTCGGCGAGGAAGCGGCCCAGGAGATCGACCTTGATCAGGGCGCGTGCCAGCACTTTCGCATGCGTGGCCCGGGCGGCGGCGCGATCGGCCGCGTATTCGTGGTTGCGCGCCAGCACGAAGGTGTATGCATCGAAGTACGGCGTGTACCAGGAATAGAACGAGGCCAGCGCCTGCTCGAACAGACCGCTCGGTTCGGCGAGTTTTTTGCTCAGCTCCGCCCAGGTGACGCGCTGCCGATAGATCCAGGCGCTGAACTTGCCGTGCGCGCCGCCGAGATGGCCGAGTTCGTGCGCCAGCACGGTCTTGAACTCCGCAATGCTCAGTGCCGCCAGCAGCGGCACGCCCAGTTGCAGATGATTGCTGTAGTTGCCAAAGACACCCCAGCGCGGGATCTGGCAGATGCTGGCGTTGAAGTCGCGATTGAGCGTCACCGAATCGATGCGGATGACGAGGGCCTTTCCTTTGCGACGCGTCGCCATCTTCTGCACGATCTCGTCGATGGCGGCGAACAGCGCCGGCACTTCTTCGCGCAGCAGCACGTGCCCCTGCGGCGCCTCGACACGCACCCACAGCGCACGGACGATGGCGAACAGCGACACCGCGGCACCGAGCAGCGCCAGGATCGTCGTCAACCGCGGACGTTCGCCCGACAGCAGCGGCCCCAGCAGAAATCCGCAGGCGACGATGAGGGCCACCGCAACCAGGGCAATCACGACATAGCCCAGTGCTGCGACCAGACCGACCTTCAACTGATAGGCGCGCGGGTTGTCGTCCGACTGCCGTTCCAGTCGACCGATGAGTACGGAAAAATCCGACGTGTCCATGCGCCCTTCCGCATCTGCGAGGAGCGGCAGGTTACGTCGCATGCGGCACGGGTAAATTTGACCCAGTTCTCACTTTTGGGTCGCCCGGCGAATCCCTGCACCCTCGGCAGCGAGGCTGCATCCCATCGACACCGGATCGGCGCTATTCATGCCCCGCCGGCGGCAGCGGCGCGCCGTACAGCATCGGAATGCCGTCCATGTCCGGCAGGCGATGCGCGATGCCCTTGTGGCAGTCGATGCAGGTGAAGTCCTTGCCGGCCAGCGCGGTCGAATGCACGTAGACGGCGCGGGAACTCTGGCGGGTCCAGTCCATGAACTTGTAGTTGTGGCAGTTGCGGCATTCGAGCGAGTCGTTGGCCTTGAGCCGCGCCCATTCGTGCTGCGCCAGTTCCAACCGAAGGTCGAGGAACTTCTCGCGCGTGCTGATGGTGCCGAAGATCTTGCCCCACACCTCCTTCGAGGCCTGCATCTTGCGCGCGATCTTGTCGGTCCAGTCGTGCGGCACGTGGCAGTCGGGACAGGTGGCACGCACGCCCGAGCGGTTGCTGTAGTGGATGGTGTGCTTGAGATCGGCGAACACGTTGTCGCGCATCTCGTGGCAGCTCGTACAGAACTCCTCCGTGTTGGTGGCTTCGAGTGCGGTATTGAAACCGCCCCAGAACAGCACGCCACCGATGAAGCCGCCGATGGTCAGAAAGCCCAGGCTGAAGTAGCGGCTGGGCGCACTGACAACCCGCCACCAGCCGACGATGGCCTGCCACAGACGCCTGATCACGGCTTCTTGTCCGCCTGCTTGGCGGCCGCCGCGCGTTCGCGCTCGATGATCTCGTCGACGTCCATGAAGGTATTGCTCACCGGCGCCGTGATGTCCGCTTGCGGCACGTGGCACTGCGTGCAGAAGTAGCGCCGCGGGGAGATCTCGGCGAGGAAGTCGAATTCGCGATCCATGTAGTGCGTGGCGCTGACCATCGGCGCGCCGAATTCGTTGTTGCGGACGCGGGCGTGACAGTACATGCACATGTTCACGTTGCGCGTGATCTCGTACTTCTCGATGTCGTGGGGGATCGTCGGCGGCTGGCTGGTATAGGCGCGACCGCGCTTCACGTCCTTGTTCTCGATGGGCGCGATTTTCGGCGCGTGGGGTTCTTCGTTGAGCGGCGTGGCCCCGCGCAAACCGTTGGCGAGTTCGTCGGCCGGAAGTGTCGTTGCGCCCAGTACAAACAGCGCCGCGCAGGCGCCGGCCATCCACCAGTGATTTCTGTTCATCACACGGCTCCCAGCGGCACGATCTTCACCGCGCATTTCTTGAAGTCGGTCTGCTTGGAGATCGGATCGGTTGCATCCAGCGTCACCTTGTTGATGAGCTGCGAGGCATCGAACCACGGCACGAACACGACACCGCGCGGCGGCTTGTTGCGACCGCGCGTTTCGACGCGCGAGCGGATCTCGCCGCGCCGCGAGACGACCTTCACTTCGACACCGCGGCGGATGTTCATGGCCTCGGCATCGTCGGGATGCATGTACACCAGTGCATTCGGCACGGCGCGATACAGCTCCGGCACGCGCGCGGTCATGGAACCCGAATGCCAGTGCTCGAGCACGCGTCCGGTGACGAGCCAGTAGTTGTAGTCCGCATCGGGCGACTCGGGCGGCGGCTCGTAGGGCAGCGCGAAGATGTTGGCGCGGCCATCCTTGTTGCCATAGAAGTCGAAGCCGCTGCCCGGTTTGGCGTATGGATCGGCGCCTTCACGGAACCGCCACAGCGTCTCCTTGCCGTCGACCACCGGCCAGCGCAGGCCCGTGACCTGGTGATAAGTATCGAACGGCGCCAGATCGTGACCGTGACCGCGACCGAACGAGGCGTATTCCTCGAACAGGCCCTTCTGCACATAGAAGCCGAATTCCTTCGATTCCTGGTTCTCGTACTCGCTGTTGAGCTCGGCGACCGGAAAGCGGTTCACCTGGCCGTTGGCGAACAGCACATCGAACAGCGTCTTGCTGCGATAGGACGGATTGGCGTTCAGCAGTTCGGCTGGCCACACCTCGTCAGTAGTGAACCGCTTCGAGAACTCCATCAGCTGCCACAGATCCGAACGCGCTGCGCCGGGCGCGTCGACCAGCTGGTGCCAGAACTGCGTGCGACGCTCGGCATTGCCGTATGCGCCCTCCTTCTCGACCCACATGGCCGTGGGCAGCACCAGGTCGGCGGCCTGCGCGGTCACCGTCGGATACACGTCCGAGACGACGATGAAGTTGGCGGGATTGCGGTAGCCCGGCAGCCCCTCCTCGTTCATGTTGGCCGCCGCCTGCATGTTGTTGTTCACCTGCACCCAGTAGGCATTGAGCTTGCCGTCCTTGAGCATGCGGTTCTGTTCGACGGCGTGATAGCCGGGCTTCGGATTGATGGTGCCGAGCGGCAGCTTCCACAGTTCTTCGGCGTGCTTGCGATGCTCGGGATTCGTCACCGCCATGTCGGCCGGCAGGCGATGCGCGAACGTGCCGACTTCGCGCGCCGTGCCGCACGCGGACGGCTGGCCGGTAAGCGAGAACGGACTGTTGCCCGGCGTCGAGATCTTTCCCGTGAGCAGGTGCAGGTTGTAGACGAGATGGTTCGCCCACACACCGCGCGTGTGCTGGTTGAAACCCATGGTCCAGAACGAGGTGACGCGGACTTTCGGATCCGCGTACAGGTCGGCGAGCTGCTTCAGCCAGCCTTCGGGGCAGCCGGACAGCTTCGCCGCGTGTTCGAGCGTGTAGGGCTTCACGAAGGCGGCGTATTCCTCGAATGTCATGGGCTCGGACTCGCTGGCCCGCGCCGCATTCTTCGCTTTCTTCTCCAGTTCGTGTTCCGGCCGCAGTCCGTAGCCGATGTCGGTCACGCCGCGCTTGAAGTTGATGTGCTTGCCGACGAAATCCTTGTTGACCTTGCCCGACTGGATGATGTGGTTCGCGATGTAATTCATGATCGCGAGATCCGACTGCGGCTTCATCACCAGCGGAATGTCGGCGAGATCGAAGGAGCGGTGTTCGAACGTCGACAGCACCGCGACCTTGACGTGCGGTGCCGACAGCCGGCGATCGGCGACGCGCGACCACAGGATCGGGTGCATCTCCGCCATGTTCGAGCCCCACAGCACGAAGGCATCGGCGAATTCGAAGTCGTCGTAGCAGCCCATCGGCTCGTCGATGCCGAACGTGCGCATGAACGCATAGGCGGCCGAGGCCATGCAGTGACGGGCATTGGGATCGATGTTGTTGCTGCGGAAGCCGGCCTTGAACAGCTTGTTGGCGGCGTAGCCTTCCCAGATGGTCCACTGCCCGGAGCCGAACATGCCGACGCCTTCCGGACCCTTCTCGCGCAGCGCCGCCTTGAACTTCTCCTCCATGATGTCGAAGGCCTGTTTCCAGGTGATGGGCGTGAACTCGCCGTTCTTGTCGTACTTGCCATCGGTCATGCGCAGCAGCGGCTGCGTCAGACGATCCGAGCCGTACATGATCTTGGACAGGAAGTAGCCCTTCACGCAGTTCAGGCCGCGGTTCACTTCGGCATTCGCGTCGGCATGCGTCGCCACCACGCGGCCGTCCTTCACCGCGACGCGCACGCCGCAGCCGGTGCCGCAGAAGCGGCACGGCGCCTTCGACCATTTCATCCGCGTGAACTGCGACTCGGTGATGATGTTCGAGCCTTGGACCGCAGGCGTGCCGCTCGCTGCCGCGATGGCCGAAGCAGCGGCGCTGCGACGCAGGAACTGGCGTCGGTTCATGGCCCCACTTCCTCTGCGGGTTCATCGAGATCGCCCGCGCGTTCGCTCAGATGCGCCACGATGGAAACCGTGAGCACGCCGCGCAGGTTCTGCAGCATCGCGGTGGCCTCGGCGAGCGCCCGTTCGTTGCCGGCTTCGAGCACCACCGCGAACTTGGCAGGATGCGCCGTGGCATGCAGCTCCGCCTCCGGCAGCGATGCGACCGCCTGGCGCAGCCGATCGAGACTGGCAGGCACGATATGCAGCAGCAGGCTGGCGATGTGCACGATCTCGTCCTGCGCGGACGTGACGCCTGCAGGAGTGAACAGTTCGCGACGGGACAGCAACGTTCGCATCAAGAACCCCTTGGCGATCAGACGGACGGCGGCCCCGGCGGGCCGGCGATGAGCTGGTACATCCAGACGATGAAGCCGAAACCGGCGACGACGATCACGGCGAGGATCGGCACGAGGACGAGTGCCAGGAAGGCAAAGGCCATGAATTCTCGTTTCTTCTCTGTTTCCATCGCGCCTCCTCCACCCCGGACCCTTGTAGACCGCCCCGGCTTGCCGGGGAAATCATGGATTTCCGAACCCGACCAAGGAGTTGAACGGGTAGAGAAGATGGAAACCCGGGCGATTCCAGCGATTGTCGGCGTGCATTCACCGGCAATGAGCCGCCGCTGGCCGGTATTTGCGGTTGCGCTGTAACCCTGGCGCCTTTTGCCGTGTCCTAACGCCAAGACCGCAGCAACGCGGAAACAAGTTCGAGACACCCCCAGGAGAGATCGCCATGTTTGCCATCACTGTCAGCAACAGCAAAATCCAGAGCGCCGTTTGCATGCTGCTCTCGGCCATCATCGTCAGCGTCGGCCTGTCCCTCGGCGCCTTCGCTGCCGAACGTGCCGCCGAAGCCGGCTACTCGGTGACCATCACGCAGCTGTCATGAGTTTTCACTCGCCCCCTGCCGGCGTTGCCCATCGCGGCGCGCCGGCAGGCTTTGGCCAGGAGGCGGAACCCGAGTCCGGAGTTTCACACGGAGATCACGGAGGACACGGAGTTCTGAAGAAAAGATTACACACAGAGAGCACAGAGAGCACAGAGTCAAGATAAGGCGTCTTTCGAGTTTTTCTCCGTGATCTCCGTGAACTCCGTGTGAAATGCCTTTCTCCAGGTCTGAAACTCCGTTCTATGCGATCACCAGACATCGCAGCGCTGCGCCGCCGGTCGCACCATTGGCGAGCCGGCCTTGCATGAGAACGCCTGCTGGAATTCGGGCAGGTTCGATAGCGGCCCGTTGACGCGGTACTTCGCAATAGGATGCGGGTCGCCCTGCACCATCTTGCGGGCGAATTCGGGACGGATCTCGTCGCCGCGGAATTGTCCCCAGGCGATGAAGAACTGCTGATCCTGGGTGAATCCATCCACCTCGCCGGCCGGCGGCTTGCCGCGCTGGGAAATCTTGAATGCTCGATAGGCGATCCGCGCGCCGGCCAGATCGCCGATGCTTTCGCCGAGCACCAGCTTGCCGTTGTGATGGATCCCCGGCTCGATGAAGTAATTCTCGAACTGGTCGACCACGCAGGCGCCGCGCGCCTGGAATTTCTTCAGGTCGGCCTCGGTCCACCAGTTTTTGAGACGACCCTGTGCGTCGAACTGCGCGCCCTGGTCGTCGAAGCCGTGACTGATCTCATGGCCGATCACGACACCGATGGCGCCGTAGTTCACCGCATCGATCGCATCGAGGCTGAAGGCCGGCGGCTGCAGGATGCCCGCGGGAAACACGATCTCGTTCAGCAGCGGGTTGTAGTACGCATCCGAGGTCGGCGGCGTCATGCCCCAGCGGCCGCGATCGACGGGCTTGTTGATGGTGCCGAGATTGTCCTTCACCGCGAACTGCCGCCCGGCGACTACCGACTCCCAGTAGGCGTCGCGACGCACGGGCATCAAGCTGTAGTCCATCCACTTGTCCGGGTAGCCGATCTTGGGATCGAACGTCGCCAGCTTCTCCAGCGCCTTCTGTTTCGTCGCCGCGCTCATCCAGTCGAGCCCTTCGATGGTTTCGCCCATCGCCAGGCGCAGGTTCTTCACCATCTCCTGCATGCGCACCTTGGCCTGCGGCGGGAAATGTTTCTCGACATAGAGTTTGCCGAGCGCCTCGCCGAGCAGCCTGTCGGTCGCCTCGACGCAGCGCTTGGCGCGCGGCTTGCGTTCCTTCGCGCCGTCGAGATAGGCATCGCGGAAGGCGAAGCTCTCCTGCGAGAACGGGTCCGACAGCGACGGGGCTGCCGAAGACAGCAATCGCCAGGTGAGATAGATCTTCCAGTCGTTCACCGGCGCGGCGGCGAGCTGCCGATTCATTTCTTCCAGGAACTTCGGCTCGGTGACGTTCACGTCGCCAGCCGCGACACCCATCGCTGCGTAGAAGCCCTGCCAGTCGAACTGCGGCGTGAGCTGCTGCAGCCGGGCGAAAGTCATCTTGTGATCGGTGGCCTGCGGATCGCGGCGCGCGACATTGTCGAGCGAGGCTTTCGCCAGCGCCGTTTCCATGCGCAGCACGGTTTGCGCCGAGAGTCCGGACTGCGTCGCATCGGCGCCCGACAGCGCGAACAACCTGGCGATGTGGTCGAGGTACCGGTCGCGCGCCTCTTTGAATCGCGCCTCGTCCCTCAGGTAGTAATCGCGATCCGGCATGCCGAGGCCCGCGGCATAGATTTGCGCAATGACGTTCGTGGGTTCGTGATTGTCGGAATCGCCCAGGAAGGCGAACGGCGCATAGACGGCAATCTGCTGCAGCTCGGCAATGCTTCGCTGCACGTCCGCGCCCGAGCGGATGGCATCGATCCGTGCCAGCAGCGGCTGGAGAGGCTTCACGCCGAGTTCGTTGATGCGTTCCTCATCCATGCAGCCCGCGTAGAAATCGCCGGTGAGCTGTTCGACGCTGCCGCGCGGCGCCTGCATCGACGCCGTCCCTTCGAGAATCGTCTGCAACCGGTCCTTGGCCGACTCGCCCGCCGCCCAGCGACGGCTCCAGCGCGGCATCGATGCCGGGATGGGATTGTCAGCGCGCCACTGGCCATTGGCGAACTGGAAGAAATCGTCGCAGGCCTCGACCTTGCGATCGATGTCGCCCAGTTCGACGCCGTGCAGTTTCTCCTGCGCGAGCAGCGTCGCCGGCATCGAGAGCAGTACCAGAGCCGCGATCGTCGTAGCTGGGTGGCGCATCGATTGCATCTCCATGAAGTGCGCGAACTATAGGCCGAGGCGATGACGGCTGCGACCACCTGACGCGATGGACGGTGCCCGGCGTGCGGACACCTTGCGTTGCGAGCAGACAGTTACTCCGGTGAAAGCCGACTCATGCGTTGCACGAATTCGCCGGCCTGCGGATCGTCGCGGAACAGCGGGATGTCGAGGTGACGACAGGCATCGAGCCAGTCGCGCAAGGGTCGCCATGCTTCGAACGCCTGACGCGTCCCCGGCGCATAGGCAAAGGCATCGCATACGAGCTGCGCCTGCCGGCAGGCCCATGGCTCGAAGGCCGCTGCCGAGCGCATCAGCTCGCCGCGCAGAAACTCCGCGGCAGTCGCGATGCGCGACTCGTCCGCATCGAGTGACCGCAGCCGCGCCTCCGCCACTGCGAACTGCGGCGCGCCGAACCACTCGGTGTAGCCCCCGGCTTCCTGCGGCACCCAGGAGGGGCAGTCGACGCACGCTTCGGCCAGTTCCTGCTTCAGTGCGGCTTCGAGCGCGCGTGCTTCATCGATCGAATCCAGTCGCAGCACCAGAGACTGATGCAGATCGAACCATTCGAAGTACCGCGGACTGAATGTGTAGATCCGCTGCAGCGGATTGTTCGAGAAACCGACCTTGAACGCGCTGCAGTCCGTCAGCGCGAACAGGTACACGAACCAGGCAAGGCTGTGACCGGAAATGGCGTCGCGATGCTCGAACATCACACGGGCCGTCAACCGAGATACGGGCGCGTCAGCTCGGCCGAGACCTGCCACAGTCGTGCGGCCATGGCGGTGTCGGTCTGATACACACCCTGCGGCGCGGGCACACAATCCTTGAAGTATTCGCCGCTGACCGTGCGCAGCGCCGGATTCGTCGCCACGTAGCACGGCGTCGCCGCACCCTGCGCTACCGAGTTGCGGTAGTTCGCCGTGCTGCCGGCGGTATTGCGCAGGATCGCGGTCCGCGTCGGGCCCGGCGTTACGCAATTCGATGTCGCGCGTGTGGTCTGCAGCCGTTTCGACAACTCGAATGAAAAGAGTCCGTTGGCAAGTTTGGAGTGCGCGTAGCCGCGTCGATACCAGTCCTTGCCGGAAAGATCGTCGAACTGGATGCCGCCAGCCGGTGCATCGCGATGATTGCCGCTGCCGACGACGACCACCCTGCCCTGCGGCGCGGCGATCACCTGATCCAGCAACCGGTTGACCAGGACGAAGTGCCCGAGATGGTTGACGACGAATTGCTTCTCCAGCCCCCGCACCTGTTCCCAGCGATCGAGCACGATGCCGGCGTTGCAGATCAGCATGTCGATGTTCACGTTCATGCGCCGGATGCTCTCCGCGCAGGCGACGACCGAGTCGAAATCCGTCAGCTCCAGCACGACCGGCACGGTCCTTCCTTTGACGCTCCTGCACGCCTGCGCCGCCTTGTCGGCCGTCCTGCCCGTACCGATCACCAGCGCACCGCGCAGGGCGAGCACGCGCATCGTTTCATGACCGACGCCGGAGGTGCAGCCGGTGACGACGACGGTCCTGCCCTTGAGGTCGATGCCCTCGGTGACTTCCTCGGCGGTCGATGCCGCATCGAAGGCAGGCGCAGCGCGTGATGCGCCGGCGAGCGTGCAGAGGATCGCGGCCTGCGTGAACCGCCGACGTGACATGGATTTCATCCGGCCTTCCCCGTCACCAGCCGAATGCGCGTGATCTCCGACGGCGCACCGAAGCGCTTCGGTGGTCCCCAGTAACCGGTGCCGCGGCTGACGTAGATCCAGAGCCGGTTCAGACGATGCAGTCCGGCGGTGAAGGGCTGCTGCAAGGGCACGAACAGATTCCACGGCCAGAATTGTCCGCCATGCGTGTGACCCGAGAGCTGCAGATCGAAGCCCGCCGAGGCGGCGGCCGGCGCCGAGCGGGGCTGATGCGCCAGAAGAATCCTGACTGCGGCATTGACGGGCGCGCCGAGCAGGGCCGCGGCGGGATCGCTGCGCTGTTGCGGATTGAAATGATGCGCACCGAAATCCGTGACTCCGGCGAGCACGAGAGCCGCTTCGCCGCGCGCGACCACGACGTGCTCGTTCGTCAGCACACGCAGACCCAGGCGCCGCAATTCGCGAGTCCATGCGGGTTCACCCGAGTAGTACTCGTGATTGCCGGTGACGAAGTACACGCCGTGACGCGCGCTCAGCCGTTGCAGCGGCTGCACGTCGGCGGCGAGTTCCGTCACGGTGCCGTCGACCAGGTCGCCCGTGATCGCGATGACATCGGCCTCGAGCGCATTGGCGGCATCGACGATGGCATCGACATAGCCGCGCTTGATGGTGGGACCGACGTGCACGTCGCTGATCTGCACGATCGAAAAGCCCTGCAGTCCCGCCGGCAGGTTCGCGATCGGCACATCGACATCGACGACGCGCGCGCGCCGACGGGCATTCACGAAACCGACGACCGTGGCGGTCACCGCCAGGGCCACCACCAGCACGGCGGAAAAGAACGTGGCGAGCGCCGCCCGGTACGGCGAGAACACGGCCAGCACCAGCAGGGCGATATCCCGCAGCAGCGTCAGCACCAGCAGCGACGAGAAGAATCCCATCATGAGCATGCCGGCCCAGACCATCCGGTCGGCCAGCGACTGCCGCATGATCGAACGGGTCAGCATGCCAAGCGGCACGAGCACACAGGAGGCAACCAGAATAAGCAGGCCGAGGATCCAGCCCGTCAGACCCAGCGCCAGATCCGGCAGCAACCGGCTGCCTATATAGATGTGCAGCAGCGCCAGAACGGCGACGGCGATCAGGAAGGAACGGCTTGGGCGCACTGCAGCGGGATGCTCGCGTGAAGGTTCAGGGAGTATCGGGCACTCGCGTCTGGTTTCAAGCCGGCGATTGCGGCCGGATTCACTTTCAGCCCTTCACGTCCGCCGCGAACCGTCGGACAATGCCCACGCCACCGCAGTCAAAGAACAATTTCCATGCTCAAGGACTATCTGAAGCAAGGCGTGCGCATCGAAGGTCTCTTCGATCTCATCAGCAAGGGCCAGGATGCCTTCGACGGCAGCTGGAACTACGAAACCCATCTGACCTCGCCGAACACGATCACGTTCCTCGCCGACGACTCGGGCAAACACCCTGTCCGCATCCTGCCCTACAAGCGCGGCCAGAACGCCAGCACGCCGATGGCGGGCGGCGAAGTGATCTCCGGCGAATTCACCGGCTGCATCATGGGCGTGTACAAGGACCACGGCGTCGCCACCGTGAATCACGTCGATACGGAAAAGAACGGCGACGGCGAGATGCCGCAGAAGGAAGCGTGGCAGAAACTCAAGCTCACCAGCGGCTTCGAGCTCTTCAATGAATGCTCGACCCAGGGAATGATCCCCAGCCTCATCCGCGGCCTGAAGGACAAGAAGCTGCTGAAGTACGGCACCGGCATCGTGATCCTGTGCGT
>CAYWHG010000030.1:31153-38743 GCA_964457865.1 uncultured Steroidobacter sp. | reverse complement strand
ATGCCCTACAAAGTCGCCGTCCTCGTTGGCAGTCTGCGCAAGGACTCTTTCAACCGGAAAATCGCCAACGCGATTGCCGAACTGTCGCCAGCCGGACTGACCTTCGAACAGGTACCGATCGGCGATCTGCCGCTCTACAACCAGGATCTGGAAACCGACTCGCCGCCCGCGGCGTGGACTGCCTTCCGCGACAAGATCCGGCCGGCCGACGCCGTGCTGTTCGTGACGCCGGAATACAACCGCTCCGTTCCCGGTGTGCTCAAGAACGCCCTCGATGTGGCTTCACGCCCCTACGGCAAGAGCGTGTTTCAGGGCAAACCCGCAGCGGTCGTCAGCGTCTCGATGGGCAACATCTCGGGATTCGGCGCCAATCATCACCTGCGCCAGTCGCTGGTATTCCTCGACATGCCGGTACTGCAGCAGCCCGAGGCCTACATCGGCAGCGTACAGAACCTGCTCGACGACGCCGGCAAGGTGAAGAACCCGGACACGGAAAAACTCCTGCGCGGCTTCGCCGAGAAATTCGAGAAGTGGATCGGCAGGAACAAGACGGGAGCCTGAAGAATGAATGGCCGCAAAAGGCGCAAAAGGCGCAAGGTCAGAAGAGAGGATGAGTTCTGATTCTTTTTTTTGCGTCCTTTGCGCCTTTTGCGGCCAATCTCTCTTCTGCCTTTCGAACTACAACGTCGCGCAGGAATTCGACGCCGCAGCATCCAGCCGCGGGAAGGCCGCTTCGGCGATCTCCGAACGGCAGCGATCGGGGCCGGCGGATGCGGCGCAGGAAATCGTCACGTCCTTGAGAGAGCGGCTGGTGGTGTCGAGGCAGCGCACCGAGTAGGTCGTCGGTCCGTCGGCCTGCTGTTTCTGCTGGAAGCGCAGATACCAGCTGTCGCCGGACAGCGTGGCGAGCTGTGTGACGCGATTGCGGCATTCCTGCGTCGCGCCGTCGCGGCAGTAGCGTTCCTCGCAGGCCTTGAGCGATCCCGCTTCGCAGCTCGCCTGCAGTTCCTTCTCGTGAGCCTTCAGTTCCGCCGGACCGCCGCCCTTGGTCCAGGTCATGCACGCGGAGTTGTCGCCGGCATTGCACTGCTGCAGCAGCGCTTCCAGTTCCTGCGGGGACTTGCGCGGCACCGGCTCGCGGGCGGTCGTCGACGAGCGCTTCGCTGTCGTGATGCCCTCCACTACTTTCGCGTCCTTGCCGCAGCGCTTGTCCGAGAAGATCTTCGTACCGTCGGGTGCAACGCACGTGAAGATCTGGGCCGGCGCCTGTGTGTACGCCAGCAACAAACCCAACACCATCAGGGAGCGCCAGACCAGCCCCATCGAAACTCCGGCAGAAATAACGTTGGAGCGCATCTTACTGCAGGCCCCGTGCCGGCCCGGCCAGCCGGCGGCCGCAGACGCCCAGATCTGTGCACCAGTCCACAAAGCACCCGCGACAGACCGCCCTTGCCGGTCCTGCGGGTACAGGGAACGGGGCCTGCGGCCGTTAACGTAGAGATCGCAAACCCGCCATGGCCTCATGAACACAGCGCCCGACAATACCCTGCCCCGCCGTGCGCTCGTCATCGACAACGATCCGGCGACGCGCGAGTCGAGCGCCGCCCTGCTCAAGCTGCAGGGCTTCGCCGTCACCACGGCCTGCGATGGCGCCGAGGCGCTGACGGTCTTTGCCCGCGACTGGTATCCGCTGGTACTGCTCAGCCGCGACATTCCGACGCTGGACGGCATCGAGCTGGCCTCGCGGCTGCGCGTCATCGCGCTCGCGCCCGTCTACGTCATCATGCTCACCGGCAGCAACGACGCACGCGATCATGAACTCGGTTATTGCGCAGGCGTCGATCAATACCTGCTGCTGCAGAATTTTCCCGGCGAACTGTCCGCCAAGGCCGAAGCCGGCATGGTCGCGCTGCGTCGCCGTCGCTCGTCGCGGACCGGTCGCCTCGACGAACCCGCGACCGTCGATCTGGAAAACGGCGCGCATACCGCACGACACCTGGTCGGCCGGCTGCGGGCGGAAATCGCCCAGTCGGCGCGGGTGCGCGGCCTGCTGCAGATCCTGAGCGTCGGCCTCGACACCGATGACGATCTGGCCTTCGCACGCCAGAACCTCGGCACGTCGGCCTCGACTGCCCTGCTGCAGGCCGTCCACGATGCGATCCGTCCGAAACTCGACTGGGTGGCACGCCTGCCCGCGCCGGCGCACACCTGCCGTCTGGCCGTCGTCATGCCGGAAAGCACGCCCATCGACGGGCCGGCGGTCGAACAGCGCATTCGTAATGCGTTCGTGCACTGGAATACCGAGTCGGCATCGAGCGAAGTCCGGCTGAGCTGTGGACTCGCTTCCATCTCCCGCAGCGACATGCCGCCAACGGCGCTGGAATTTCTGGGTCAGGCCGAACGCAATCGGCGCGGCAAGGACAATGCGCGCACCGGCATCTTTCATGTGCAGCGCGAGAGTGCTGCCTGACCCGATCCTGTCGATATCCCCTGGCCGATATCCACAAATGCTGTGGATAAGCTCGGGACAAGGGCGTCTTGACTTTACCGATGCGCGGCAATTCAGCCGCGCGTGTTGGATTGATCAAATCTCGATCAGCGCCTGACCGTCTTGCGCTTCGCGCGTGCTCGCGACACCGGCAACGGATTGCTCGCCAGCAGCTTCTTCAGCTTCCTGCTCAGCACCAGCAATTCCGACTTGGCGCGCTTGGCAACTTTCTTCGCCTCTTTCATGAGCTTGCGCGCCTCCTTCGCCTGCTGCTTGGCCAGCCGTCGGCGCTCGCTCGCCTCCTGGCGCCGCACCTCCAGATCGGTGAGCTTGCGGGTCACCCGCGGATTGGATGCTCGTTTCGCCATTGGCGTTGCCCTCTCTTTTGATGTTGCAGGCCCCGGACGACGCGTTGAAGAGTAGCCCCCGCGCTGAAACAGCGCCAACGTCTCCATGTCACTTGGTGACACGTCGATGTGACGGTTTGATGTCAGCGCCGTTCCCCGACGCATGCCCTTCATCAGTCTGTAACGCGCGACCTCTGTAATCGGCGCCAACCAGAACACGTCTCCGGCGCCCGCCGCGAGGCGGCCATCAATGAAGGAGGTTTCGATGTTCGATCGTCCTGTCCGCGGCCCGCTGTCGGTCGCTGTTGCTCTCATCCTGTCGTGCGCCGCGGCCGCGGCCGGTGGCCACGATCGCGATCACGGTCGCGATCACGGATGGCATGACGATCACGACGATTGCAGCGATGCGCGACCGATCACGCTGCAGGCGCTCGGCACTTACGATGCAGGCGAAGCCGGCTCGGCGGAAATCGTCGCCTACGATGCGAAGTCGCGCCGCCTGTTCGTCGTCAATGCCGCGACTGCCACGGTCGATGTGCTGAATGCGCGCAATCCGCGCGCACCCGCGAAGATCGCCACGATCGACACGGCTGCCTTCGGCTCGCCGAACAGCGTGGCCGTAAAGGACGGCCTGGTCGCCATCGCCATTCAGAGCGACCCCAAGACCGACGCCGGTCGCGTCGCGTTCTACGACACCGCCGGCAAACTGCTCGCCAGCGTGCGCGTCGGTGCGCTGCCCGACATGCTCACGTTCACGCCGGACGGCAAGTATGTGCTCGTGGCGAACGAAGCCGAACCCAGCGGCTACGGCGCCGGCCACGTCGATCCCGAAGGTTCCGTGAGCATCATTCCGGTCCCGAAGAGCGAGAAGCAGCTGCGCAAGCTGAAGGACAGCGACGTGCGCACCGCGACCTTCACTCAGTTCAATGGCCAGGAAGCCGCGCTGCGCAGTCAGGGCATCCGCATCTACGGCCCGGGCGCAAGCGCCGCACAGGACTTCGAGCCCGAATACATCACCGTCTCCGACGACTCCCGCCGGGCATATGTGACGTTGCAGGAGAACAATGCGATCGCCGAGATCGACATCGAACGCGCGCGTGTCACGAAGCTGCTTCCGCTCGGCTTCAAGGACTACAGCGAAGCGCCGCAGGCCACGGCGACCTATCAGTGGAAAAACCGTCCGTCCATCGGCGCCACCGCCGCCGGCCAGCGACTGACGCTCGGCGGCTTCTCCGGACTGGCCTTCGAAGGCGTCACTGGCGACGGCAAGCTGAAGTTCATCACGCACACGGATCGCGGCCCGAACGGCGAGCCGGTGGGCGTGCGTCGTCCCTTCCTGCTGCCGCAATTCAATCCGCATCTCGTGCGCATCACGCTCGATCCCGCCAATGGCAAGTTCGAACTCGTCGAACAGATCCCGTTGCGCGCCCCCAATGGCCGCCTGCTCACCGGCGTGTCCAACATCCTGCTGTCGCAGGACGGCAACCAGCCCTACAACGATGAAGTGCCGGTGGATCTGCGCGACCGGCAGCTATCGCTCGATCCGCTTGGTGGCGACTTCGAAGGCATTGCCATCGACACCGACGGCACATTCTGGATGGCCGATGAATATCGGCCGGCGATCTATCACTTCGGCAAGACAGGCCGGCTGATCGAGCGGCTGATTCCGATCGGCACGCATGCGGCTGCCGGTGCGGCGGTTCCCGCGCCAGGCACCGCCGGCGTCTACGGCACCGAAGTGCTGCCCGCCGTCATTGCACAACGCCGCCAGAATCGCGGCATGGAAGGCATCGCAATCCAGGACGGCAGGATCTACGGCTTCGTGCAGAGCCCGCTCCGCAATCCCGCGACGCTCGCCAACGGCGCACTGAATGCGATGCAGAACGTGCGCATCGTCGAGTTCGATCCGGCGACGCGCCAGACGCGTCAGTTCCTGTACGTCATGGACAACCCGCCGTCGATCAGTGCCGACGACACGCGCGCCGACAAGATCGGCGACGTTGCCGCCGTACCGGGCGGCGGTTTCCTGGTGCTGGAGCGCGATGACGATGCGGTGCCGGAAGATCCGATCGAGACCATCACCAAGAAGGTGTATGCGACCTCCCTCGCCGACGCGACCGATATTTCGTCGCTCGGCGCCTTCGTCGTGAACGGCATTGCCAAGACGGTCGACCAGATGACCGCCGATGAACTCGCCAGTGTCGGCGTGAAGCCCGCGACCAAGAAACTGCATGTCGATCTGGCGCAGGCGGGCTACGCCGGCGTCGAGAAGATCGAGGGCCTGGCGCTGCTGCCGACCGGCCAGCTCGCGCTCATCAACGACAATGACTTCGGCGTCGCCGGTATCGTCATCGACAACGCGACAGGCCGGTTCACGATTGCTCCGGGCTATGTGCCTGAGGAGGTCGAACTCGGCATCGTCACCGTGCCGGGCCTCGATGCCTCGGATCGCGACGACGCCATCGACATCCGCTCGTGGCCGGTATTCGGCATGTACCAGCCGGATGCCATCGCCAGCTTCAAGGCAGGCCGCAACAGCTACCTGATCACGGCGAACGAAGGCGACGCACGCGACTGGCCGGGATTCGCCGAGGAAGCGCGCGTCGGATCGCTGGCACTGGATCCGGTTGCGTTCCCGGAGGCGGCGAGTCTGAAGAACAACGCCAGCCTCGGACGACTCAATGTCACGAAGTCGTTGGGCGACATCGACGGCGACGGCGACTACGACGCGCTCTACACGCTCGGCGGCCGTTCGTTCTCGATCTGGAATCTGGACGGTTCGCTGGTCTTCGACAGCGGCAGCGACTTCGAACGCATCATCGCCGCGCGCGCGCCGCAGTTCTTCAACGCCAGCAACGACGATCGCGCCTTCGACAGCCGTTCCGACAACAAGGGACCGGAACCGGAGGCCGTGACGGTGGGCCAGGTCGGCAAGCGCACGTATGCGTTCATCGGCCTGGAACGCCAGGGCGGCGTCATGATCTATGACGTCACCACGCCGCGCGCGCCGGTGTTCGTGGACTACGTGAACAATCGCGACTTCTCCGTCGACCCTGCAACCTCGCCCGCCGCCAAGGATCTCGGCCCGGAAGGCGTGCTGTTCATCGACGCCAAGGACAGCCCGACGCGCGATCCATTGCTGGTCGTGGCCAACGAGATCAGCGGCACGGTGACGATCTATGCCGTGACCGAGGCCGACAAGCGGTAGTTGCAGTGGCCCGTGCTGCAGGGATGCGGCACGGTCTGGTGCTGGTCATGCCTTTTCGTGGGCACTGAGCACAGCGATAAATGCATCGATGCTTGGTTGGACCGATGGGTGCATTTCAACCCATACCGGATCCAGATATTCGGCAACCGACCTTCCGTCGAGAAGACTCGAGACCGATGAACTCTGCGACGCCTGAAGCAGGGTATGAGCGCGATTCACGACTTTCTGGGCGCGCGCCGCCTCGGGCTCCCCAACGACCCCGCTCCATTCCTGTTGAACAGCGAGGATGAGCTTCCCGGCTGCAATCCCGACAGGATTTCGTTTCCGCGGCACTACGCTGACTGACTCACTCGGACCATTGGGGATTCCAGACAACCTCCCAGAGGTGTCCGTCCGGATCCTGAAAATAGCCCGAGTATCCGCCCCAGAATGTGTCGTGCGCCGGCTTGACGATCACCGCACCCGCAGCGCCGGCCCTTGCCATGACGGCATCGACCTCCGCTTTCGAAGCGACATTGTGACCCAGCGTCATTTCCGTGGGACTGGCGGAACTCACCGTCAGCCCGGTGTCATGACCGATGCTCTGGCGAGGCCACAACGCGAGTCGCAAACCCGGTTGAAGCTGGATGAACACCACAGCTCCGTACTCGAATTCCCTGCCAACGATCCCCTCCGTGGGGAAACCCAGACCGTCGCGATAGAAGCGCAGTGACGCCTCCAGGTCGTCGACGCCGAGAGTGATCACTGTGATTCGAGGTTTCATCACCGCAGAATCTTCTCCATGGCCTTTCCTTTCGCAAGCTCATCGACCAGCTTGTCGAGATAACGGATCTTCTGCATCAGAGGATCCTCGATCTCCTCCACCCGAATACCGCACACCACGCCCTTGATCAGCGACGTATTCGGATGGATGGCCGGCGCCCGAGCAAAGAAGGTTTCCAGATCGCTGCGCTGCGCGATCTGCTTCTCCAGCGCCGCCTGGCTGTAGCCCGTCAGCCAGCGGATGATCCTGTCGACTTCATCCTTCGTGCGATTCTTGCGTTCCGCTTTCTGGACATACAGCGGATACACCTTGGCGAACTCTATGGTGAAAACTCGATGCTTCGGCATCTTCGTTGCTCCAGCAGACGCGTCTGCCTCATGGCGGCACTATGACGACCGGAGAACAAGTCTCCCTCGACGATCCGTCATTCGGCTCCGGGCACTTCTTGAGAAGGACGGCAGCAGGACCCTCTCCACTCAATTTCACGGGAAAGGCACAACCCTGCATGGTCAAAACACACAGCCAGATACACGCCAGGAAGGTTGGTTGCAGTAGACGATCCATCGATACATTGTCCTCATGTGAGCTTCCGGCCCTCGCGAAGCGGAGGCCGAGTTCAGGCACTTCCGATTCGTAGCGCGAAGCAGCTTCGTCATCCGTATCCTGGTCAATGAACAAAGTGTAACGCTGTCGGCTCTTATCCCGCTAACGCGAAGTGATTTCTATGCGCGATCAGTTGACTGTGGGGCCCGCAACCTACGGGACGCGCCTGACATTGCCAACC
>CAYWHG010000030.1:10154-31053 GCA_964457865.1 uncultured Steroidobacter sp. | reverse complement strand
CCGCCACGTCAAAGAAAACGATTGGAAATCCCATGACATCTCCTTCCTGACTTGGTGCTTTTTCATCTACTCACTCCTGCCGGTTACGACTCGCCACACGCTAGCTCGCTGTCACCGGCCATGTCTTTCTTGTTTCCTTCACACCTTCCTTGAGGATTTTCGCGAGCACGTCGATGTCCACATCTGCGAGCTTGTTGATGTACAAGCATTGCTTGAGCCCTCCCTTGTACTTGCCGAGCTTCTTCAAGAGTTCTGCCTTGCCCGGGAAGTCGAAGACGTAGATCACCAGGCTGGCCTTTCGCGGACTGAAGCCCACGGCACAAATGGAGCCGGAGTGCCCCGTATCGTAGGTGTAGTGGTATGCACCGAAGCCGACGATTGTCGGGCCCCACATCTTCGGCTTCCAGCCTGTAACCCTCGTGAACAGCTTCAACAGAGCCTTGGCGTCTTCCCTCCGTGTGTCATTTTCGACAGCGGCGATGAAGTCACGGACGCCAACCTGAGTCGACTTGGTCTTGGTCTCGGCCATGTTGTCTCCTGAACCGCGTGCGGCCTCGCCTCAGCGAGCTATTTCGATATGCATCATTTTCCTTTTGAATACGTGTGTACAGCACCAAACGCCGACCAGAATTCCAGCACCCCAGAAAGTGAAAACGACCGGCTCTGCTACGGGTATGGCGTCAACGAAGAACGAGCGCAGCAACGCCCCGACGCCCGCTGCCAAGACGAAGTAGCCGCCAAAATGAAAGAATTGCAGTGGTTGGCCGAGCTTGAAAGGGTTCAGCGCCCAGTTCGGGTAAGCCCACTTCGCATCCGAGCGAGGGTTGAAGGCTTGGATACCCACGACGAAAAGCATTCCCACGATTCCGAATACAAAAACGGCCGCTGCGACCTCGGGCAGCCCATAGCCGAAATCAACGTGCTGGCGCTCAGTACCAAAGGCACCGCCAAGAAGACTCGCAGCAGTGAGCCCACCTCGGATATACGGCCACGCGCTCATGAGCACCTAACGATCACTTCGCTACTCAGTTGTGCCGCATTGGCATGGGACGACTGGCGCCAGCCTGTCGGAAGTCGGAACCAGTGAGGTTAGATGTTCTTAGCAAGGTAGGCATTCACTAGATCCGACAGTGGTTCTGCATACTCGAAAAATTCCTGATCCAACGAATCCAGTGCGTCCGCAACGTCCTCAAAGTCAGCGACGGCCGACTCATATTCGACGGCGTCGGCCGGATATCCTTTCGGAAACCCAATTGCTACCGCGCGTTTCAAAAGATCGCTGGTCTTTCTGGCACCAATTGCGTTCAGCGCTTCGATTGTCTCAAGCACATATTCACCGGTCGAGTTCGAAAAGAACTGATGAAAACCGCCGTTGTTTACTTCAGCCTCCAATTGATGAAGGCAATACGCCACCTTTGTTTTCGGCTCCAGGCGTGCAAATTCCGTCTTGCTCGAAAGCAACAGATCGTCAAATTCATCGGGGTAGCTCATATCTTTATCCAACGCTGCGACTGTGCCGCGTAACGAACGGCGCTTCGCCGTTGTGCAATGCACGCGTTTGAGTAATGGGCGATAGATACGTCATGGCGTTGTTATGTGTTCTGACCGCACAAAGTAAAGCTCACTTGACATCGGTTTGATTGCCGGAGCATAGTAAAGCACGCTTTACACCCACCTCAGCAGGTGAGCACATGCAGTATCTCGGAATGATTCTGTTCCTGGTGACGACGGCCATTGCGGCATTCCTGCTACGCCGATTCGATATTCCTGAGCCTTGGCAATATGTCGTCGGTGCGCTATCCGTGCTGCCGGCACTCCTCATCGCCTTCGGGATGCTTCGAACGATCCGGCGGCAGGACGAGCTATTCCGGCGTGTGCAGTTCGAAGCCATTGCATTCGCAGCTGCTCTCGTCTGGCTATTCACATTCAGCTGGGGTGCCCTGGAGTTCATGGAACTCGTGCCTAGATTGCCCGCGTACGTGATAGCGACGAGCATTGTGTTTCTCTACGGATTCGGCGGATGGCTATTTCATCGGCGCTACCAATGAGGAACCGGCTACGAGATCTCCGTGAGGAAAAGGGCTGGTCGCAGCAATCTTTAGCGGAGAAGCTGGATGTATCCCGCCAGACGGTCATTTCAATCGAGCAGGGGAAGTACGATCCAAGTTTGCCTCTCGCCTTTGCCATCGCATCCGTATTTTCAGCGAGGATCGAGGACATATTTTTTCCCGAGGCAAAGCGTCGCCGATGACTTTTACGCATAGCGCTATTGCTCACGCACGCTTGTCTTCGCACGTCGCGTGCAGCAATTTGCTCAGCTCCGCCACATGGCTATCGCTTCTCTTCCATAAGACCGACCAGATTTCCGTCCGGATCACGGAGGAACGACAGCCAAAGCTCATGGTCCGGCATCTTTGCAGCCAACTGCGGCGCACGCTCATTCACTGCACCACGCTCAATCATTGCGGCGTGGGTTTTCTCGATGTCTGATGTGCTGAAGTACAGAATGGAGTTCGCGCCGACCTGGCCCGCACCCTGAGGCGTGCTGAGCATGACTCTGATCTCGCCAGCCCTCAGAAACGCAAGCTGTGTGCTGGGGCTAAACAAGAACGGCAAACCCAGAATATCCCGGTAGAAGCCGAGCGCCTTCTCTATATCGCTGACTGTGATGGCTACTTGCCCGAGCGCCGAAACTCTTGCTTCCATGTTGTCGCTCCTATTCTGAAACTCAATGCAATTTGTTGGGCTTAGTTTTCATGCTTAACCGCCATGTACTTCCCGAAGTGCTCGATATAGTCATCCAGATTCTCTTCCAGCATTGCCCGGTACTGCTTCATGTAGTAGTCGATTATTTCGTTGCGCGCACGAGCCATGTCGTTACCAGAAGAGAAATCGCATGCGCTCACCCAGGCATTGAACCGCGCAGTCGCGTACATCATGGAAGCACTGACCTTGCCGCGGCCGATTGGCTTCATCTGATCGTTCGATAGATGAATGTGCGCATCAGCACGCGCGAAGAACTCGTCGTCTACTTCGTTTGCCACTCTGAACTCCTCTTGACCCAACGCTGCCTTTCACGCGCCTGCGTCTTCGCGCGTCGCGTGCAGCAATTTGTTCGGCCTCGATCCGTCCGTGACCTGGACACCTGTCGATGGCAAGCATCTGGGAATCAGGCCGCATGGTCAACGACCTCACTCGCCATCAAGGCGAAGAAGCCGGGCTGGCGCCGCCTTGTTCCCACTGCGTTCGCGCCTACGGCCGTCTGACTTCAAACCCACCGGCCAGCGCAGCCTGCGAATCTCCGCCCACCCAGACATCGAACCTGTTTGCGTCCATGGCCGAATGGATACGTCGGCTTGCTCGACTCGTTCCAGTAACGCTTGTCGACGTTGGCCGTGTCGTGCGACAGCAGATGCGAATAGATCAGCGGTGCCTGTCCCCCGATGGGCATCGACAGCAGCGCCAGGATTACACTCGGTGCAAGGACCGTCCTGCCGCTTCATCCATCTACAGGAACACGACAATGCCCGTCTACATGCTCTTCATCCGCGAAAGCGCCATCCGCGATCAGGCGGAAATCGATCAGTACAGCCGCATGAATCGCGAGAGTCCCCGCGATCCGAACCTCAAGCCGCTGGTGGTGTACGGCGCCATCGAGGCCGTGGAAGGCACGCCGCCGGATGGCATGGTGATGCTGCAGTTTCCGAGCGTCGAGGATGCGAAGGCCTGGTACGAGAGCCCGGCGTATCAGGCGGCGTTGCCGCATCGGAAGAAGGGTGCGGATTACCGGGCGTTTATTGTGCAGGGGTTGGGGTGACGGAGAAGAGCCGCGAAAGCCCGCATAAAAGAAGTTGCATGCAGGAATTTCCTCCGGTCACGGGCGGGAGTTCATCGGCGCGGGATTACGGATCGGGTATCCGCGTCATTCAGACAAGAACCCTTCGACCCTCATCAGGCTCAGGATTCAGGACCCTTCGACAAGCTCAGGGCGAACGGATTTTCTTTCTCCGCTCGTGCTGAGCCCGGTCGAAGCACTCCGGCTCTTGCGCCCGCCCATCTCCCCCTCGTTCTCTTATGCGGTCTTTCGCGGCTCTCAGTTCCTGACTCTTCACTCCACAAACCCCGCCAGCCGCTCGCGAATGATCGCACTCGCCTCTTCGATCATGCGCGTCAGCAATTCGGCGACGCTGGGAATGTCGTGGATGAGACCCTGCGACTGACCGGCCCAGATCAGGCCCGCATCGAGATCGCCGGTTTCGAGCAGTTTGCGGCCCTGCGCGCCCTTCACCAGGTGCGCGACGTTCTCGAACTTCGCGTCCGCCTGCGCGAGGATCTTCACGACCTCGTCCGACACGCTGTTCTTGCCGACGCGCGCGGTGTTGTGCAGCCTGCGGAAAATCAGGTTGGTGCCGCGCTCGTCGTTCTCGACCAGCAGCTGCTTGGCACGCTCGTGAATGGGCGCTTCCTTCGTCGCACAGAAGCGTGTGCCCATGTTGATGCCCTGGGCGCCGAGGGCCAGCGCGGCGACCAGGCCGCGTGCATCGGCGAAGCCGCCCGAGGCGATGACCGGAATCTTCACCTTGTCGACCGCCGCGGGAATCAGGATGAGCCCTGCGACATCGTCTTCACCGGGATGGCCGGCGCATTCGAAGCCGTCGATCGAAATGACATCCACGCCCATGCGCTCCGCCGAGAGTGCATGACGCACCGACGTGCACTTGTGAAGGACCTTGATGCCATTGGCCTTGAAGTCGTTCACGTGTTCCTGCGGCTTGGAACCGGCCGTCTCCACGATCTTCACGCCGCTTTCAATGATCGCGCGGCGGTACTCGGCGTACGGCGGCGGCGTCATGGTCGGCAGGATGGTGAGGTTCACGCCGAAGGGCTTGTCGGTCATGGAGCGGCAACGCTCGATTTCCTTTGTCAGCGCCTCGGGCGTCGGCTGCGTGAGTGCCGTCAGCACGCCGAGACCGCCGGCATTGGACACAGCAGCGGCGAGTTCCGCGCGGCCGACCCATTGCATGCCGCCCTGCACGATCGGGTGCTCGATGCCCATCAACTTCGTGAATGGAGTCGTGATCGCCATGATCTTAAAGCGCCTCGATGATGGTCGTGTTGGCGAGGCCGCCGCCTTCGCACATGGATTGCAGGCCGTAACGCTTGCCGCGCGCGTGCAGCGAATGCACGAGAGTCGACATGAGCTTGGCGCCCGTCGCACCGAGCGGATGACCGAGCGCAATCGCGCCGCCGTTCACGTTGAGCTTGTCCGGATCGGCGCCGAGCGCCTTCAGCCATGACAGCGTCACCGAAGCGAAGGCCTCGTTGATCTCGAACAGGTCGATATCCGACAGATTCATGCCGGCGCGTTCGAGCGCGCGCTTCGTGCCGGGAATCGGCTGTTCCAGCATGACCACCGGATCGCCGCCCACCACCGTCATGTTGTGAATGCGCGCGATCGGTTTGAGTCCATGCGCCTTCAGGCCGCGCTCGTTGACGATCAGCACGCCCGCGGCGCCATCGCACATCTGGCTGGCATTCGCGGCCGACAGCACGCCGCCTTCCTTCAGCAGCTTGACCGATCCAATGCTCTCGATGCTCGCGTCATGGCGGATGCCCTCGTCTTCCGTGTGCACGCCGCCCTCGACGGCAATCGGCACGATCTCGTTCTTGAAGGCGCCGGCGCGTGTCGCGGCAGCAGCGAGCTGATGGCTGCGCAGCGCGTACCGATCGAGTTCCTCGCGGCTGAGCTTGTACTTGTCCGCAAGCATCTGCGCGCCCGTGAACTGACTGAACTCATGCACGCCGTAGCGTTTGAGAATGCGTTCGCTCCACGGACCACCGAGGCCGGCCTTCACCGCGAGATCGGTGGGCGAGCCCATCGGCACGCGCGTCATGCTCTCGACGCCTGCGGCGATCACCACGTCCTGCGTGCCCGACATCACCGCCTGCGCGGCGAAGTGCACGGCCTGCTGCGACGAACCGCACTGACGATCGATCGATACGGCCGGCACGCTGTCCGGCAGCTTCGAGGCCAGCACCGCATTGCGACCGACGTGAAATGCCTGTTCGCCGACCTGGCTCACGCAGCCGAACACCACGTCTTCGACCGCGGCAGGATCGATGCCGCTGCGATCGACCAGTGCATTCAGCACTTCGCCGGCCAGGTCGGCGGGATGCCAGCCGGCCAGCTTGCCCTTGCGGCGACCGCCGGCGGTGCGCAGTGCCTGAACGATGTATGCCTCACTCATGGGAACCTCGGCTCTTCGGATTCAATCAGGTGAAATCAGGTTTGCGGCGCGCGACGAAGGCGGCGACGCCTTCGCGTCCATACTTCGTCTTGCTCGAATCCGCAATCGAGCGCGCTTCGGCTTCCATCTGCGCTTCCAGCGTCGAGCCGAAGCTCGACAGCAGCAGGTTGCGCACCTTGCCCAACGCCGGTGTCGCGGAGGCGGCGAGCTGCTTCACGACCTGCTCGGTCTCGGCATTGAAGGCGGCGTCGTCGACCGCGCGTGTAATCAGCCCGAGCGTTGCGGCTTCTTCGGCGGACAGGCGGCGGTTCAGCAATGCCAGTTCCTGGGCGCGACGCAGGCCGACCAGTCGCGGCAGCAGCCAGGTCGAACCGCCGTCCGGCGTCAGTCCGAGCGCCGTGTAGGCCAGCGTGAAATGCGCAGAACGTGCCGCGAGCGCGATGTCGCCCAGCACCGCGAGACTATAGCCGGCCCCCGCCGCCGGGCCGTTGACTGCAGTCACCAGCGGCTTGCCCATACGCGACAGGCGCGTGATCGCCGCATGCAGATAGGCTGTGATTTCCTTGAGCATCGCCGGCAGGGAATCTCCGGCGGCAGCGAAAGCACCGACATCGCCACCGGCGCAGAACATGCGGCCGGTGCCGGTCAGCACGACGCAGCGGATCGCCTCGTCTTCGTCGCACTGGATGGCGGCTTCCATCAACGCGCGCGCCAATGGAATGTCGAGCGCATTGCCGACGTCGGGACGGTTGAGGCGCAGGGTCGCAACCGCGCCCTCGCGTTCGAACAGCAGAGAAGGAATCGGGCTCATGGAAGTCGCCTGTCTCGTGAAAGCGGATCGCGCGGCGTTGCACTGATTGAACAGCAGGCGGTCGTCGCGCGATGGGGCGCAGAGTATGGCATGAGGCTTCGGTCCCCTCCCCTGCCAGCCAGAGAGGTCTGATCTACTCCGTCGCCCTCGCGAAAGCGGGGGCCCATCTTGTTGATGCGGATCGGACTGGATGGATTCCCGCCTTCGCGGGAATGACGAACAATGGGCAAACCATAGTCTGCCTAGAAACCCATCCGCCCCCTCAGCTCCGGATCCAGCCGCTGCACGCCCGCCTCCAGCTGCACATTCACGCTATTGGCAAAGGTGCAGAACAGCCCGAAGCAACCCACCAGGAAAACGAAGTCCATCATCTGACGCACATCGAACCGCTGCGACAGTCGCGCCCAGGTGTCGTCGGACAGTCGCGCGTCGCCATGCAACTCATCGACGCCGCGCAGCAGGACCACATCCTCTGCAGACCAGCCCTCCGCCTGCGCGCCGAGCGGGATTCTCTGCAGATCAGCCTCGCTCAAGCCGGCCTTGCGTCCCTGCGGCAGGTGCTGCGCGTATTCGTACTCCGATCGCTGCAGCCAGCTGACGCGCAGGATCGCCAGCTCGCGTTCGCGGAACGGCAGCGAACTCGCGGCGAACACATGCGCCTCGAAGGCGAGGAAGGCCTTGCACAGCGCCGGATGATGCAGCAGCGCGCCCATGAGATTGAGGCCGGCGATGTCGCGCTTGCCGGAATTCCACGCGGACGTCAGGAAGTCGCGCGCGCTGGGGAACGTGCCGAGCGCATCGAGCGCGGCGGCATCGTAGTGCGAGGGCAAGATCGGCGGCAGACGAGGGATTCGGTCGGTCATGGGATCAGGAAAGAAGAATGGCCGCAAAAGGCGCAAAAATCGCAAAAGGGAAGACCGAAAGGCATTCCGACTTTTTTGCGCCTTTTGCGCCTCTTGCGGCCATTGCCTCTCTCCTACGCGATCGCCTCGACGCCGTCGAGCACCGTGCGATGCATCATGCGACCCGATTTCGGGTCATACGGCAGTGCGCGATGCATGACGCCGCAGTTGTCCCAGATGAGCAGATCGCCGACCGACCATTCGTGGCGATACACATTCTCGGGGCGCGTGGTGTGCGCCGTCAGCCGTTCGAGCAGCGCCTGACTCTCCGCGGCCGGCATGCCCGCGACGTAGTCGACCGTCATGCCGAGCACCAGCGACTTGCGACCCGAGACATGCTTCCACACCAGCGGATGCTCTTTCGGCTTGCGGTGATTGCGCCAGCGCAGGCGCTCTTCCTCGCTCGCGTCCGGATTCCAGACACGGTTCGACGCTTCCAGGCTGTGCATGATGCGCAGCGGATCGCACAGGCGCCGGTCGGTCTCGCTGAGATCCTCGTACGCCGAATACACGTTGCAGAACTCAGTCTGTCCGCCTGTCGGCGAGAGACGGCGACCCGACAGCAATGTCGCCTTCGGCGGCGGCGTCTCGTCGAACAGGCCGTCGATGTGCCAGTGCACCGTCGACTTCAGGTATTCCGCCGCGTTGTTCTCGTTGGCATCGAGCGTGATCTTGAACACGACTTCGCGCGTGCCGTCCGCTTTCATCGGTCCCTGCGGAATCACCTTGCCCAGGTGCGAGCTGAACTCGACCTGCTGTTCGTCGGTGAGACCGATCTTCGGAAACAGCAATACGCCGTACTTCTCCAGTGCGGCAAGGCACGATTCGGCAAACGCCGGGTCGAGCATTTCCTCACGGGTAACCAGCGCTTCCGCACCGATCCGCGGACGCAGGGGACGAAATGTGGCCATGAGCTTCTCCAGTTAAGACTCGGGTGACGCAAGTCACGAAGGTCACGAAAGTGACGCTAATAGACGATCTTCTCCGCAACCAGTCGTTCGCGCTCGGCCGCGCTCAGGCCGAGCAGTTCGCCGAATACATAGTCGTTGTGTTCGCCGAGCCGTGGCGCCGACCGCGAGACCTTCGCCGGCGTCTGCGACAGTCGCCACGGCGCACCGGCAATCGACATCTCGCCGCGCACCGGATCATTGACGTGACAGAAAAAGCCGCGACGCCAGAGATGATCGGAGCTGACGACATCGACGGAATTCAGGCTCTTGAAGGCCGCGACGCCGCGTGCGCGCAATCGTTCCCCCAGGTCCTGCGCATCCTGCTCGCTCGTCCACGTGCCGATCAGCGTGTCGAGTTCTTCGGCATGCCGTTGCCGCGCAGCACGATCGACGAAGCGCGCATCGGCCGCCAGGGCGGGGGCGTTCATCGCGGCACACAACGCATGCCATTCGGGATCGGTGCGCACGGCAATGCTGATCCAGTCTTCATCGCGGCACGCATACACGCCGTGCGGCGCCAGCTCCGAGTGACGATTGGCATTGCGTGAGGGCACGTTGCCCGTCAGGAAATATTCCATGAAGGCATCACCGACGACCGACGCGATGGTCTCGACGGCCGACACATCGACGTACTGGCCCTCGCCTGTGCGACGCCGGTGATAGAGCGCGACGAGCGCGGCGAACGCGGCAGCCGAGCCATAGCTGCTGTCGCCGTAGCGCACGTTCAGCAGTTTCGGTGCACCGTTCTTCAGTCCGACGAGGTGGCACAGTCCGCCGAGCGCCGAGAACGACGGTGCGTAGCCGGTCTGGTAACTGAGCGGGCCTTCCTGGCCGTGCATGCTCATCGATACGGCGATGATGTCCTGCTTCATCTCGCGCAGTTGCTCGTAGCCGAAGCCCATGCGTTTGGCGGCGCCGGGCCGCAGGTTCTCGATGACGATGTCGGATTGCTTCACCAGGTCGGCTAGCAGGCGCCTGCCCTCTTCCGACTTCATGTTGAGCTGCACACTGCACTTGCCGGGATTGACCGCCTGGAAACCCGGCGCGGCATTGATGTCCTTCACGCCGAAGCGGCGCGAGGCATCGAGCGAATCGAGGCTTTCGACGCGGATGACTTCGGCGCCGAGGAAGGCGAGCAGTTTGCCGGCGTAGGGGCCGGCCCAGATCTTGGTGAGCTCGATGACGCGGACGCCGTGGAGGGGGCCGGTCACGCTCATGCTTCCGCCTCCCTCAACACCTGCTCCGTATGCGCCCCCAGCAACGGCGCCGCCGACTCGATCCTCGCCGGTGTCGCACTCAACCGATACGGCACCGTCGGATACGAACGGCGACCGAGCACCGGATGCTCGACCTCCACGAAAAACCCGCGGTACTGCATCTGCGGCGATTCGAAGATATCGGCGGCGGTGTTCACCGATGCCAGCGGAATGCCGAGCTTCTGCGCGCGCGCCACGACGTCCATCTTCTGCTGATCCTTCATCCATTCACCGATGTGCGCCCGGCAGGATTCGATGCGCTCCGGTGTCAGGTGCAATTCCAGCCAGCGATCGGGAAACTCCTTCATCCACTGCGGATCGCCCATCAGCGTGCTGAGTCCGTTCCAGTGCCCCGGCTCGGAAATGAACAGGTACACATAGCCGTCGGTGCAGCGGAAGAACGTCGCCGGCCCGCCGAGATCGAAGGCATTGCGACGCGTGCTCACGTCCATCGCGCCATCGACCATCTGGCTGAGCACGTAGTCGCTGAGCGAGGCGAGTGATTCCTGCTGCGACACGTCGATGAACTGGCCGCGGCGCGAGTCTTCGCGCCAGTAAAGCGCGGACATCAGCGCGATGGCAGCGCTCAATCCCGACTCGTAGTCGACGACGAAACGTCCCGCACCCTGCAGCGGCGGCGTGCCCGGATCGGGCGAACTCGGCGAGTGATAGCCCCAGCCGCTGCTGTGAAAGACGTTGAGGCTGTAGGCCTTGTGCAGGTCCGCCGGCGCGTCGTAACCGAATGGCGTGATACAGCAGACGATCAGTCCCGAGTCGTCGTTACCGCAGCGTGTCGGATCGATGCCGAGGCTTTCGAGATGGCCGGGCGCGTGATCGTCGAGGACGACATCGATGCGCGCGAGCAGCCGCTGCAGCATCTGCCTGCCGGCGTCGCTGCCGAGATCCAGCGTCACCGAGCGCTTGTTGGTGTTGAGGTAGGCGAACAGTCCGCTGTTCTCGTTGGCCGCTGCGCCTTCGGCAAACGGCGCCATGCGGCGCGTCTCGCTGCCGACCCCGGGCGCCTCGATCTTGATGACTTCGGCGCCGAAGTCCGCCAGCAGCTTGCCGCAATACTCCCCAGCCACGCCGCCGGCCAGTTCGAGAACCCGTAGATTGCTCAACGCGCGCACCGCGCCCACCCCCTGTGAGGAACTGCCGGCACTATCGCTCATCGGCCCCGCCCGTGCCGCGATGGTGCAAGGTCAACCAAGTGGCATTGCGGACGTAGGCAAGGCGGAAGACAGGAGTCGGAGTAACCGCAAAGAACGCATAGAACGCAGAATCAGAGACAGAGAATGGCCGCAAAAGGCGTGACCGGAAGGGAATCCCAAGGGGCAAAAAGCGCAAGGTCGGAAAAGAATCGAAACCGGGATTTCTGATCTCTATCCCTTTTGCGCTTTTTGCG
This sequence comes from uncultured Steroidobacter sp., assembly GCA_964457865.1. GTDB lineage: Bacteria > Pseudomonadota > Gammaproteobacteria > Steroidobacterales > Steroidobacteraceae > Steroidobacter. Next base: position 19,481 of record CAYWHG010000030.1, on the reverse strand, counting down.
CTTTCTGCGGCCATTGTTTTTCCGATCTTTGCGTTCTATGCGTTCTTTGCGGTTACTCCCTACTCCGTCTCCGGGAGATGCCTGCAGCGGAACCACCGCTTGTCCCAAGGTGGCGGGGGCGGGACGCGCGGCGTGGGACGCTCCAGACTGATGGCTCGCACGTGTCAGCGAGAACTGGACTATGTCGGCAAGCACCCTGCATGACGAGGCGCGCGTGGAGCGCGGCGGGCGCTTGTCGCCGGAGAAGCCGGCCGTACGCGCCGTGGCCGTCACGATTGCGATCCTGCGGCAACTCGCGTTGAGCCGCCGGCCAATGGGCGTCAATGCCATCGCACGCGCGGTCGGCTGCACGCCGAGTGCCTGCTTCAACATCCTCAAGACCATGGCGGCCGAACATTTCGTCGAGTTCGATCGCGACACCAAGGCGTACTCGCTGGGTCGCGGTGTCGCGGCCATCGCCCGTCATGCGCTCGATCCCAACGCCATGTATGGCTGGATGCGCGAGCGCATCGAGCAACTGGCCGACGACTGGGCGCTGACCATCGGCCTGTGGCGCGTACAGAAGACGTCCGCGCTGCTGGTTGGGTATGCCACCGGTTTCACGAGCACACGCATCCACCTCACCATCGGTCAGCGCGTGCCCCTGCTGCTCGGCGCCGCGGGCCGCTGCGTCGCCGCCAGACTCGACGATGCCGAAATCGCCGAACGGTTTGCCGGCCTGCGCTGGGAAGAACCGATCGCACTCGACCAGTACCTGGGGGAAGTCGCCCAGTCGCGGCAGACGGGCTGGGGCATCGATGAAGGCCGACACCTGCGCGGCGTGACCTCAATTGCCACGCCCATCCTGGACGACACCCACCAAGTCCGGTTCTGCCTGAGCGCCCACTGTTTCACGGGCCAGCTGTCGGTGAGCGCACTGCAGGAACTGGCCGGACAGATGCTCGGTGCCTCGGCCTGGGCGGCAGATCGCATTGCGACAGTGATCGATCGCAAAGCGGTCTGACGCGCGTCAGACAAGAAGAAATAGCCGCAAAAGGCGCAAAGTCGGAAATCCGAGTTAATTTTTGCGCTCTTTGCGCCTTTTGCGGCCAACTTCCCGCCTCTTCTCCCCCGCTGCCCCAGACGTTGCCCGCTCCTGCAATGCCGGCCTGACCGGCTGCCCCGCTGGCTATGATGCGGGCTCCCGATCACGATTCCCGAGGACATCCCCGCATGGCCGCCAACTCCCCAACGAATGACCCCGTGCAGCTCGATCTGAGCGATGTCGATCCGCGGGTCGGCAAAGAAGTGGGCGGCGGTCAGCTCTGGGAGCCGTGCGGCAGTCTCGACATCCGCCGCTGGGTGCATGCGCTCGACTATCCGAATCCGCTGCACTGGAACGAGGAGTTCGCGCGCAACAGCAAGTTCGGCGGCATCGTCGCGCCGCAGTCGTTCACGGTGTCGATGGATTTCGCGCACGGCGTGCAGCCGGCCTGCGTCGGTCGCATTCCCGGCTCGCACCTGATCTTCGGCGGCGAGGAATGGTGGTTCTACGGTCCGCGCATCCGCCCGGGCGACCGGCTGTCGCAGAAGCGCTGGTTCCACAGCTACAAGGTGACCGACACCAAGTTCGCCGGCCCGACCATGTTCTCGAACGGCGATACGATCCACACCAACCAGCACGGCGATCCGGTCGCCAAGGAACGCGCCACCGCCATCCGCTATCTCGCCGCGGAAGCGCGCAAACGCGGCATGTACGAAAACACGCTGGCACCGGTCAAGCGCTGGACGCGCGACGAACTCAAGCAGATCGAGAAGATCCGCTTCGACTGGCTGATGTCGAACCGTCTCGGCATTTCGCCGCACTTCGACGAAGTGAAGATCGGCGACAAGCTGCCGCGCCGCGTGATCGGCCCGCACTCGATCGCCTCGTTCACCTGCGAGTACCGCGCCTTCATGTTCGACACCTGGGGCTCATGGCACTGGGTGATCCCGAAGGACGTGGAAGATCCGTGGACCGACCAGGACGCCGGCTGGCTCGAAGGTTTCACCTGCGACTACGAGGAAGCGAAGATCGATCCGCGTCGTCGCGATGGCCTTTTCAATGGTCCGTCGCGCGGCCACATCGACGAGGACCGCGCCGACGAGATCGGCATGGCGCGCGCCTACGGCTACGGCGCCACGATGGGCGCGTGGGTACACGACTATCTCGGCTACTGGGCCGGCCACGACGGCTACATCTGGCACTCCAAGTCGCAGTTCCGCGGCCCGGCGTTCGAAGGCGATGTGACCTACTGCGAAGGCGAAGTGATCGGCAAGGATCCCCAGGCGGCAAACGGTCGGCCGCTGGTACAGATCGCCGTGCAACTCAGCAACCAGGATGGCCAGCGGCTGGTCGATGCGAAGGCCGAGGTCGAAGTCCCGCTCTGAGAACAGCAAGCCGGAATGCAGAAGTTCACACGGAGGGCACGGAGAAGAGAAGAGTTCAGGAATTTCACACAGAGATCATGACCAACGGAAATCCCCGTCTTCGATCTCCTCCGTGATCTCCGTGTGAAATCTTCCGCTGTTTTCTTCGATCCCCGTGGAGATGCCTTGAGCCAAGATGAAAAAACGGCGGCAGCCATCGTCTCCGGTCCGCCGCTCGCGGAAGAACCCGGGCTCGGCGCGCTGACGCTGCCCGGCTATCTGCGTGAAGTCACCGCGCGCTTCGCCGATCGCGAAGCCATGGTCGTGCGTTCCGCGGCGGGCACCGAACGCTGGACCTACCGGCAATGGTGGGAGCGTTCCGTCGAAGTCGCGCGCGCCCTGCTCGCCTGCGGTCTCAACAAGGGCGGCCGCGTCGGCATCCTGATGACGAACCGGCCGGAACATCTGGCGGCCGCCTTCGGCACCTCGCTGGCCGGCGGTGTCGTCGTCGGACTCAGTACCTTCTCGACGCCCTCCGAACTCGATCACCTGCTGCAGGTGTCGGGCGTATCGATCCTGCTGTTCGAGCGACAGGTGTTGAACCGCGATTTCGGCGCCGTACTCCAGGAACTCGAGCCGCAGATCGGCAGCGCTGCACCCGGCCAGATCGAATCATTGAAATTTCCCTTCCTGCGTCGCCTCGCCGTCCTCGACGAACCGCACGGCAGCGGCGCCATCGAAAGCTGGTCTGACTTCCTGCGCCACGGTGAATCGGTGTCGGCCGCGCAGGTGGACGCCACCGCAGCGACGGTGCATCCCAGCGATCCCGGCGTGTTGTTCTTTTCCTCCGGCACGACCAGCAAGCCGAAGGGCATCCTCAATTCGCATCGCGGCGTCGCCATCCAGATGTGGCGCTGGTGCCGCATCATCGGCGTCGAGAACGTGCGCTGCTGGCCGGCGAATGGTTTCTTCTGGTCGGGTGTCTTCGGCATGGCGCTCGGCATCGCGTTCTCCTCCGGCGGCACGCTGGTGCTGCAACCGACGTTCTCGCCCGCCGAGGCGCTGGAACTCATACAGGCGGAAAAGGTGAACCTGCCGCTCGCGTGGCCGCATCAATGGTCGCGACTCGAAGAAGCATCGAACTGGCACGATGTCGACCTGAGCAGCGTGCGATTCGTCGATCGCAAGAGCGCGCTCGCGCGACATCCCACCGTGCATTCCGACTGGACCGAGCCGCGTGCCTATGGCGTCACCGAAACCTTCACCATCGTCACGGCGTACGATTCCGGCACGCCGCTGGAAGTCGTCGGCGACAGCTATGGTCCGGTGCTGCCCGGCAACACGCTCAAGGTCGTGGACCCGCTGACGGGCGCGATCGTGCCTCGCGGCGAGCGCGGCGAGATCGCCGTGAAAGGCCCGACGCTGATGCTCGGCTACATCGGCATACCACGCGAAGACTCGCTCGATGCCGAAGGCTTCTTCCACACCGGCGACGGCGGCTATATCGACGAGCGCGGCTTCGTGTACTGGGAAGGCCGCCTCAACGACATCATCAAGACCGGCGGCGCCAATGTCTCGCCGGTCGAAGTCGATCTGATCCTGAACACGTTTGCCGGCATCAAGATCGGCCACACCGTCGGCGTGCCGCATGAAACGCTCGGCGAGATGGTCGTTTCCTGCGCCGTGCGGCACGAAGGCGCGACCGTCGATGAAGCGGCCATTCGCGATTTCCTCAAGCAGCAGCTGGCGAGCTACAAGGTGCCGCGTCGCGTGCTGTTCTTCGAGGAACATGAGCTGTCGCTGACGGGCAGCGCGAAAGTGAAGTCGGCGGCGTTGCGGGAGCTGGCAGCGAAGCGGCTGGCGTCAGGTTGAACTGAGCACTCGAACATTGCGTCCCTTCCCCGGTCGTTGGGAGAAGGGCAGCGTTCTTCTTGTGGGTCAGGCTTTAGCCTGACATTCCGGCGCAAGAACAGCGGATACACACGATTCATTGGAAGGGGGAAGCCATGACTTCATCGAAGCCTGTCGTTCTGATCACCGGCGCCAGCTCCGGCATCGGCGAGGCCGCCGCGCGGCGCTTCGCCAAAGGCGGCTGGAACATCGTCGCCGTCGCGCGCCGCAAGGAACGGCTCGATCAATTGGCGAAGGATCTCGCCCCGGCGGACGTCGAGGTCGTGGTCGCCGACGTCACGGCCGACGGCAGCGCCGAACGTGCCGTCGATGCAGCGATGAAAAAATTCGGTCGCCTCGACTGTCTCGTCAACAACGCGGGCGCTGCGAAGTGGGCACCGGTACACCTGACCGACGATGCGACGATGAACGAAGTGATCGACACCAGCCTCAAGGCACCGTTCCGCTTCACTCGCGCGGCACTGAACGTCCTGAAGCCCGGCTCGTCGATCGTCATGGTCGGCTCGGTGTTCGGCCTGCTCGGCGGGCTCGACGGCGGCATCTACTGCGCAGTGAAGGCCGGACTGCAGGGCCTCACCCAGGCGCTCGCCGTTCAATACGGCGCCAAGGGCATCCGTTCGAACATCGTCGCACCGGGCGTCATCCGCACCGAAATGACCGACGCCTGGTGGGACGCACCCGGCTTCCGCCGCATCAATCAGGAAATGACACCGTTCGATCGCGAAGGCACCGTCGATGACGTCGCCAATGCCATCTACTTCCTCGCCTCGCCCGAAGGCAGCTACATCAACGGCCAGACGATTGCGCTCGACGGCGGCTGGTCGACGACGAAATTCCTGAGCATGGAAGCGCTGGTGGCAGAACGGGTGCCGCCGAAGGCGGACTGAGACACGAGCTACGCGCTGTCACTCATCTGTCTGCATCGACGCCGGAATGTCACGCTTCGCGTGCAGCACGCGCCAGACATCCACGACACCCGCAGTCTCGACGAAGAAAATCAGATAGGGGAACTGATTCAGCGGCCAGGACCGCAGTCCCGGCAAGCCCAGTTCATTGGCATATCGGGGCGACCCCGAGTCTGGATGAGTCTTCAGATGCTGGAACGCTGCTTCCAGCGCATCGATGAACCGCAGCGCCAGTTCCGGACCACCCTCCACAAGGTAATGATCGATGGCGTGTTCGATATCGGTTTCGGCCCGACGGCGCGGAATGATCCGACGTGCGGTCATTTCTGACGTTGCTTGCGCACGCCGCGGCGCAGGACGTCGAAATAATTCTTGTCGAGCACCTGTCCCGGCGCCGAAGTCGCACCTTCCAGCAGCAGATCACGCAGCTTCGTCTTGTCATGATCCCGGCGAATCAGCTCGCGAATGTATTCACTGCTGGTTCCGTAACCGCGACGCTCGACCTGCTCATCCACGAATTCCTTGAGCGAATCCGGAAGGGAAACATTCATGGTGCTCATGCCCGGGATGCTAGGTGGCTTGCCAAATTTTGGCAAGCCATTTGCGGGTATCCGCCCTCACCTTTTACTGGTTGCGCCGCGGCTTGCGCACCGTCCTGATCCTGCCGCTGCGCGCGCCGCCGCAGAAAAAGCGGTCGCCACCGTCCGATTCGAGTCCTGAAACACCGACGCCCGCCGGCATTTCCAGCGCCTCGAACACTTCGCCTGTCTGCGAATCGATGCGACGCAATTCGGCTTCGTCGCCTTCCCAGGTGGCATGCCAGAGATCACCATCGACCCAGGTGACGCCGGTGACGAAACGATTGGACTCGATGGTGCGCAGGATGCGACCCGTCTCCGGGTCGATCTGATGAATCTTGCGATCGCGGTACTGACCTACCCATAGAGATCCTTCGGCCCACGTCAGTCCGGAATCGCCACCGCCGCCCGGTGCGGGAATCGTCGCGAGCACGCGGCCGGTCTGCGGATCGATCTTGCTGATCCGGTTCTCCGCGATCTGGAACAGATACCGGCCGTCGAAGGCCGTTCCCGCATGCGCGGCGACATCGATCGATCGCAGTGTCTTGCCGCTCGCCGGATCGAGCGCGTTCAGTTTGTCACCCGAAGCGAACCACACCCGTTCGCCGTCGAAGGTGAGTCCATGCACGGCGTCGATGCCGGGAAAGGGTCCGTATTCATCGATGATGTCGGCGACTGTGCGTTTCATGTGTTCATTCCAGTGTGTTGCTGCCAAGAACGGACAAGAAGCCGCAGAGACCGCATAGAAGAATCAAAAATATCCTCTGATCCACTAGAACTTATCTCAGAATTGAATTCGGTGTTTTGTTCCGTTCGCCCTGAGCCTGTCGAAGGGTTCTTTTCCCGGGAAAAACTACGAAGCAAGATCGTTTCGACCCTTCGGCCCTTCGTCAAGGCTCAGGGCTCAGGACTCAACGCGAACGGATTTCAATTTTTTAGATAGGTTCTACTTCACTTCTTTTATGCGGTCTTTCGCGGCCTCCTCATCTGGGTCACATCCTAGTCACCCGGCAGCGGCGCCGGGAGTAACAAAGTCGTCGCGAATCCCGGCACGGGCGGTGTCATCCAGCGGCGCGCGCGGCCGCGGCCGAACGACTGCACCTTGCCTGCGGCGGCGAGCACATCGAGTGCGCGCTGCACGGTGCGCTGGCTTGCACCCAGTGCGAGCGCCAGCGCCGAACTCGACCAGGACTCTCCGTCGGCGAGCAGCGCAAGCACGTTCGCATGTTCTTCCTCGACGGGCCGCGCCAGCACGACCATGTCCCGTGCGCGCTGCGGCACCAGCACGAAGCCCCGCGGCGTGGCATTGATGTCTGCCAGCGCATGCAGCGCGCGGCGCAGCCGGCCGACTTCCACGCGCAGTCGCGCACGATAGGACTCGTCGACCTGCTTCGCGCGGAATGCCCGCGCTGCCAGTGTTTCCCGCGACACATCGTCCGGCCACGCTTCGGCCAGTACCCGCGCGAGTACGAACAGCACGGGGCGATTCGCCAGCGACACTGTCGTGTGCCTGTCGCGCACGACGTAGCGGCATGCGTCCACCATCAGTGTCTGCGATGCAAGCAGCGTCTGGATATCGTCGAGCACCAGCGGTCGCTCTGCACCTCGCGCGATCAGGCGCGCGGCCGGCGCATTCAGCACGCGCGCTGCACTCTCGACTTCTGCCGTGAGCGCCGGAATCGCCGCCTGACGTGCGGCACGACTGGCGCGAGCGAGTGCCGCACGTGCCGGATGCGCCTGCAGGCGACGCATGGCGATGCCGGCGACGACCAGTTCGTGAACGACCTTCAGCGCCGGCGGCAGGCGCGCAGCGTCCAGGTCGGCGAGATTGTTCTCCGCTTCTTCCAGCTGTCCGATCAACAGCAGGCGGCGGATCGCCAGGTAACGCGCATGGGCAGCATTCACCCGATCGCCATGAGCTTCAAGCGTGTCGCGCGCAGCCTCCAGCGCTTTCACCGGCCAGCCGAGATCGCGCGAGGCGAAGGCGATTTCGGCCTCGGCGACGATGCAGCGTGCGCGCGACACGGCCTCGCGCGGACCGAACGCGCGGATCGCGCCGCGCATCAGCGCTTTCGCTCGCCCGAAGTCGCCGAGTTGCGCCATCGCAATGCCGCGCAGTGCGAGCGCCGGCGCATCGCTGCGCAATGCGATGCGTTTCAGCGCGCCGAGCGGATCGCCGACAGCCAGCGCCCGCGCCGCCGCCGTGATCAGTGAGTCCATCCGAATCCCGTCACACTTGTCACTCCCACCTGTAGCGTCACCGGCCCTAATTTATCTCACGACATCCCCCAGACGGAGTGAGAACGATGACCACACATCAGACCGCAACACGCGAACAATGGCTGGCCGCCCGGCTGAATCTGCTCAGGGAAGAGAAGGAACTGACCCGGCGCAGCGACGAACTCGCGCGGCAACGCCAGGCATTGCCCTGGGTCCGTGTCGACAAGGACTATCGCTTCGATACCGACGCCGGACCGGCAGCGCTCGCCGACCTGTTCCAGGGACGCTCGCAGCTTCTCGTCTATCACTTCATGTTCGGGCCCGACTACCAGGCCGGCTGCCCGTCGTGCTCCGGGATCGCGGACGGCTTCAATGGCATCGCCGTGCATCTCGCCAATCACGACGTCAGCCTGACGGCCGTGTCGCGCGCGCCGCTGGCGAAGCTGCAGGCCTACCGGCAGCGGATGGGCTGGACGTTCCCATGGGCGTCCGCGCACAGCAGCGACTTCAACTATGACTTCAATGTCTCGATCACCGAGGAGCAACAGCGCAGCGGCAGTGTCGATTACAACTACGCGCGCAACGGGCACGCGATGGACATGGCATCGCCGCCGCCGCCCGACGTCGAGATCGCGGCTTCGTGCGGTACGGATGCAGCCGGCTTCACGCGCGAGCGGCCGGGCATGAGTGCGTTCATTCGCGACGAAGGCGTCGTCTATCACACCTACTCCGCGTACGCGCGCGGCCTCGATGCACTGTGGGGCATGTATCCATGGCTCGATCGCGCGCCGAAGGGGCGTAACGAGCCGGGCGTCTGGTGGCGTCGCCATGACGAGTACGCCAGGGGCTGAAACGACGCCGGAACGTGCCCGAACGTGTCATTAGACGGAGGAACCAGGACGCGTACACTCTCGCGGTGCCGGTCGCAGGCGGACGTGGAAGGAAGCTATGCGGCTTTACATCGCCTATTCCAGTCAGGACACGAAGGTCGCCGAGCAGGTGCAGCTCGCTCTGCTGGCGGACAATCACAAGGTGTTTCGCGACCATACATCGCTGACGCCAGGGGATAGCTTCGACAGTCGCTTTCGCGAGGCGATTCGGGCCGCAGACCTTCTGATTTTTCTGATCAGTCCCTCGTCCGTGCGACATGGATGCTACGCGCTCACGGAACTCGCCTATGCACGGGAGCGCTGGCCTCACCCGAAGGACCACGTGCTGCCGGTCATGATTGATCCGGTGCCGCCGGCGAGCCTGCCGACCTATCTGCAGGCAGTCACGATCCTGGAACCGGCAGGCAATGTTGCGGCGGAGGTGGCACAGGCCGT
>CAYWHG010000030.1:0-10054 GCA_964457865.1 uncultured Steroidobacter sp. | reverse complement strand
CAGTCACGATCCTGGAACCGGCAGGCAATGTTGCGGCGGAGGTGGCACAGGCCGTCCGGGCGCGGCAGCGCGCCGGCGGGGAAGTTGCCGACGGATGGCTGCCTTCGCTGAGATCCGCGATGGGAATTCTGGTGGCCAGCGCGCTGGTAGCCGCGGGTCTCGCCACGCTCTTCTCGTTCGCATATCGCCGGATCGCCATCGACCTGTCGATGGCCTTGCTGTTCCTGATCGCAGCACTGTGCGGGGTGCTGATCGTCCGTGGCCTCTGGCTCCGGTTGCGGTTGCGATCGCGATGAGCGCCTGGCGCTGCATGGGACTGTGCTTCCTGCTCTCCTGGGCCCTGACCGCGCACGTCAAGGCGCAGGGAGTGCTGCACTTCACGACGGGAACGACGTTCAAGAAAACCACGCTGCAGGACTGCACCCTTCGGGGCGGGGAATATCTCGCTGCGCCCGGACTCGAATCGAACGATCTCGTCGACTGCCTCCTGCCGCACAAGGTGCGCAGTCTGGGCCCTGACAGCGCCCCGCGCGAAGTGCTGGCCAGCGTCTACGACTATCTGTATCGGCCTGCGATCGAACGACCGGGATACGCGCTCTACTCGTATCTGTTGTTGCCCGGTGAAAATCCCCGGGGCCAACGCCTGTTGCGAGAGATCTTCAGTACGACCAGCTTCGTCGGACTGGAGGGCGTTCGCGCCGACCAGCTGAATGTTGTCTATCTGCCGACGCGTGCCGCGGAGATTCCGCGTCTGCTGCCGGTCGTGAGCAGCGGACGCGCGCCGCCCGCTGGCGATTTTTCGCGCCAGTTCTATGACTACGTGCTCGCACGCGCGCTGCTGACACGGATCTGTTCGACCGTCAGCGACAAGACTCAATCCGTGTGCGGCGGCGACCTGTCGCTGGGCCCGTATATCTTCACGTTCCTGCAGCCTGTCACTGGCCTGGAAAAAGTGCCCGCGCCGTTCCTGCTGCTGGACCTGAGCAATGTGCACGAACGTGCCTTCGGTGAATTCGTGGCGGCGTACAAGGAGCAGGTCAGGCAGCCGCAGTTCAGCGATCGTCATCGCCTCGACACGTTTCGTCTGCGGATCCTCAGCGTGGTGCTGACGTCCGCCGACTGGCTGAAACCGCTGGTCGGCGATACCGCGACCGCGGCAACGCTGATTGAATGATGCGCGACCTCTCGCTGAAACGTCGGCCGATCACCCAGGAAGCTCTCATGCCACGTTTACTCTGCGCTACAGGCATCCTTCTCTGCAGCTTCGGGTTGGCTGGATGCACGGGCACGCCGCAACGTGGAAGCAGCGCCGACCGCGTGGCGCTGGTGATGGGCAATGGCGCCTACCACAACGTTCCTTCGCTCCCCAATCCGCTGAACGATGCCGCCGACATGTGCGCTGCGCTACGCCGCGTCGGTTTCAAGACGCTGTGCTACACCAACGTGCGGGATCGCGCCGAGTTCGAAGCGCACGTGTCGGAGTATGTCGGGCAGTTGCGGCCCGGCTCCGTCGGCCTCTTCTACTACTCCGGCCATGGCGTACAGGCACACGGTGCGAACTTCATGATTCCGACGGAAGTGCAGATCAAGAGCGCCACCGAAGATCCATTGCAGGTGCTCTATGGCCTGGACGCGCTGTTCGACCGCATGAAGCAGCAGCCGGCGCAGTTCCAGTTCGTCATCCTGGATGCCTGCCGGACGGATCTGTTCGCTGCGGTTCCCTCGGACGGGCGCGGCGCTGTTGCAGTGACTCAACCGGATCTGGTGCGCTCGCTTGCGAGCGTCGCCCGGGCCGGCAACGGCCTCGCGCCGATCACGGATGCGCCTCCCGCGACCATGGTGCTGTACGCCACGGCTTCGAAAGACGCTGCGTTCGACGGTGACGGGCGCAACGGACCGCTGACCAAGTACGTCCTCAGGCACATCGGCACGCGCGGTCAGCCGCTGGAAGAGTTCATCAAGCGTGTGACGTCGGATGTCGAGAATGAAACCGCACGCGACTATGACAAACGCCAGACGCCCTTCATCTACGGCTCGTTCACCGGCAAATTCTGTTTTGCGGGATGTCCCGGCGAGAGCAGCGTGCCGCCGGTGTTCTGAGCGGATCAGAACGTGGCCATGACCCCGAGCGTGAAGCCCTGCGTCGTGTCACGGCCATCCTGGCTGGAAGCGTCGTCGGGGAAGGCGTCCTTCGACGTCATGACCTGGATGCGATAGCCGCCCGTGAAGGTCCAGCGTCGCGGCATGCGATTGCCGTTCAACGTGTACGCCAGGCCCAGCTCCGCAAGTCGATAGTCCGCCTCGAAGTCGATGTCATCTCCACCGGGTGTCTCCAGCCAACCCACGCCCAGTGAACCGTACATCGACCAGGCACCACCCAGCGGCGCATTGGCACTGATACCCACCACCGGTCCCGCCGGCCGATAGTGGTCAGGTCCATCGCTCTGCACCACGCGTTTGTAGCCGAGGGTCAGGGCGACGCTCGGTATCACGTAGTAACCGATGTTGGCGTCGAACTCTTCGCGGGTACCCTGGCTATAGGGAAATCTGAAGTCGGTGGACGGCAGCCCGCTCAGCGAGCCGAGCCACTTGCCGTAGCGGACGCTGATCATGGGCATGAACGTCAGCTTGTCATCGGCGGACACCTGCGTGAGAGCCAGGTTCTGCGGCGGCTGGGTGTTGCCCGTGTAATAGCTGAACGTGGTCCACTCCGTGTACCAGGCCCGCACACCGACCGATACGCTCAACCCTGGATCCTGCGCCTGTACCGCGCCGGCACAGCACAAGCCGAATAGGACGAACCACTTCCTGTCCATCGTCGCTCCGCGGCAAGCTGGCGAAGACACTAGCCGAACAGCACCGGGCATCACATTGGCCAATGGGGCGCGGAAATGGGGACATTCCTTATTTCCGGATCCGAGACCTTGCGTGCTGGCTGCATTGAGAATTTGAGAAATAAGGAATGTCCCCATTTCCTAGAATCCGAGATCCAGGATTTTTCCGTCGAAGTTGCCGCCGAGCTTCTGGGTAGCCGCGGCCAGCTTCTCCGGGGCGACGCCTGCAAGATAGCCGTCGATGATGCGCTGGTAGTTGCTGATCAATCCTTCGATGTCCTTCGACAGGCGCATGAACTCGAAGCCTGATGCATGCAGTCCCTGCTGCTGCAGCGGGATGTTCGAGTAGTCCTGGCGCGGGATCGGCGGAAATTCCTGGCTGTCGTGCGGCAGGAAGGTCGGCTCCTTCGGCGCCTGCAGTTGCGATCCCTCGGCAACGTGCGTGAGCGACCAGATCTCGAACAGACAGCTCTCGGGACCGAGCGGCCGGATGCGGTACGACGACATGCTGGAGAAGAACGGCAGCAGGAAGTAATGCGGGAACAGAAACTCCACTGCGTGCACCGGATCGGAAACCGCGACCGCATTCAGATCCGGCACCGGCTCACCACGCGCCTGCAGCTGCTTCGTGATCTGGTCCTGCACGATGCCGTACCACATCGGCACGGCCTGCACCGGATCCGCCGGCAGCGGCACGTCGAGCAACTGCCGCGCGATCTCCACTTCCTTCGCATGCACCATGCCCGCCATGCCTGCGCTCAGCAGTTCGAGCTGATCGAACTGCTGCTGGATATTCTCGCGCACCGACAGATCCGGATTCGTCGGCTGACCGATGCCGCCGCTGTCCTGGCCGTACATCATGTTGTAGAGCGACGGACAGGCCTTCTGCAGTTGCGGATGCGTGCGCATGACGTGGTAGCCCTCCATGAAGGCTTCCATCGCGACCTTCCAGTTCGCCGGCAACACGGTGGCATACCACCACTCCGCGCGCACATTGCTCGTGCCGTGCGCTTCGAGCCGGTCGGCCACCGGGCCGATGCATTCGCGGAAGGACGGCGCGCTGTCGTCGAAATTGATGAAGGCGCAGCCGCCCCACACTTCGACGCGGCAGGACCGCAGCGCGAGATCCGCCTTGTCGAGTTGTTGTTCGCTGAACAGGTGACGACCGTAGACGAAGGTGTTCTGGCCCTCCATGTTCCAGCGCCAGCCGTGAAACGGACAGATGAATCCCTGCGCCTCACAATTACCGTGGCCGTGCGCGAGCGGCACACCGCGATGACGGCAGGCGTTGTGATACGCCTTCACGCCCTCCTTCGTGTGCACGACGAGCACGGACTTGTCGAGAATCCGGTACTCGGTCCAGTCGCCGACGTTCGGGATCTGCTCCAGCCGGCAGGCCATCTGCCACACATGCGGCCAGAGGCGCTCGCATTCGAGCTGGTAGAAGGCTTCGTCGTAGTAGCGTCGCGCGGGGATGCGTTCGGGATCGATGATGCGCAGGGGAACGGAATGGATCGTCGCTGACATCTGGCTGGCTCCGGCGCCCTCTGGATCGGCGCGATGCTGGCAAGTGGACCCGGACTTCAGTGTGCTCCCAGGGCCTGCGCCGATTCCAGTTCGACGAACGCCGCGGCGAATCATTGCACCAGTGCAAGACTGACCTGCTGCGACTGGTAGCCGTCGGTTCCCAGCGTGGAGAGCCAGATCCCCAATCCGTACGCGAGCGTGGCCCGATAACGTGCCCGGAAAATGGGGACATTCCTGATTTCCGGATCTTGGACCGTGCGTGCTGGCTGCATTGAGAATGTGGGAAATAAGGAATGTCCCCATTTCCATTCCCGACGCGACGTCAGCCGGTGCGCGTCAGCTCGTAATCCCGCGCGTCGTCCACGCGCGCCTTCCAGCCCGGATAGACGACGATGGTCGTGAAGGTCTCTTCGACGATGGCCGGACCGATGACTTCACTGCCGGGTTCGAGATCCGCGGAGCTGATGATGTCGGTGGGCTGAAAGCCATTGCCGAGATTCGCGCGGCGCTGCCGGGCGACCTTCGCCTGCTTGTTCGGCGCGGTGAATCCCTTGCTCACACTGGGTGACGGCGTATCGATCTGCGTGACCAGGCGCACGCCGGTGACTTCCGGCATCTCGCCTTCGCGCACGTGAGCGAACTCCTCCATGTGACGCGCATTGAAGGATTCGATCGCACGCGAACCGAGTCCGCCGTCGACGAACGACAGATCGTGCAGTCCGCGATTCGTTTTCACATCGAACGCCAGCGCCCAGTTCTGTCCGGGATAGCGCATCTTCATCTGGTAGTGCGCGGTGAGCTTGTCGGGCGCGAAGCCGGCGTCCTTGAAATACTTCGCCGCGCGCTTTTCGAGATCGGTCCACAGGCTCTTGAGTTTGTCGCCATCGAGCGCATTGGCCGGCGCGATGTAGGAGCGCTCCTCGTCGATGCTCGGATCGGCGACCAGCGTGCCGAGCGCGGAGAAGGTCGGCGAGGCCTTCGGTACCAGCACCTTGTCGATGCCGAGATCTTCCGCCTGGACCGCCGCGAACACGGGGCCGTTGCCGCCGTAGGCGAGCATGACCATGTCTTGCGGATCGATGCCCTTGCCCGCCACCGTGCGACGCACGGCCTGGGTCATGTTGGCATTCACGACACGCCAGCAATCGAAGGCGGCCTGTTCGCCAGTCACGCCCATTTCATCGCCGAGCTTCTGGAAGGCTTCATCCACGCCCTTGCGGCTCAGCGAAAAACTGCCGCCGGCGAAATCCGCGTCGGCCGAGAGAATGCCCAGCATCAGCAGCGCATCGGTCACGGTCGGTTGCGTACCGCCGCGGCCATAGCAAATCGGGCCGGGATCGGCACCCGCCGACGCGGGTCCCACTTCGAGCGCACCGCTGTTGACGCGGCAGATCGAACCGCCGCCGGCGCCGAGCGTTTCCACCTTCACCATCGGCACGCCGATCAGGTAACGGTGATGCATGTTCCAGCCCGCTTCCGCCGGCGCCGCGCCGTTCAACACCACCGACATGTCGTACGAGGTGCCGCCCATGTCGACGCACAGCAGATTCGGATAGCCCTTCGCGACGCCGACATGTGCTGAACCGACGACGCCGCCGGCCGGGCCGGACGCGAGCACGCGGATCGGCGAGCCTTCCATGTACTCCTTGGTCATCACGCCGCCGCTGGCCTGCATGACCATGAGCTGGTTGCGATAGCCGGCCTGCTGCAGGCGATCGACGAGCTTTTCGAGGTACGAGGTCACGCGCGGTGCGACATAGGCATTCACGACGGTGGTGCTGGTGCGGTCGTACTCCGGTGCGCGCGGCAGCACTTCGTGCGAGCTGGAAATGTGCACGCCCGGCATTTCCTCGGCGACGATCTGCGCCACGCGCTTTTCGTGTGCAGGATTGACGAAGGAGAAGAGCAGCGAGATCGCCACCGACTCGACGTTCTGTTTCTTCAGCTTGCGGCAGCATTCGCGCACCGCGTTCTCGTCGAGCGGCTTGTACACGGTGCCGTCGAACAGGATGCGTTCCGGCACGGTGAGCCGGCGGCGACGCGGCGCGATCTGCTGCGGCGGCGCGAGGCGCACGTCCCAGATGTCTTCCTTGTAACCGCGGCGATACTCGAGTTCGTCGCGGAAGCCTTCGGTCGCGATCAGGCCAGTGACGGCACCGTTCATTTCGATCAGCGTGTTGTCGGCGATGGTCGTGCCGTGCACGATCGAATCGCACTGCCCGAGGAAATCGCCCAGCGTCAGCTGTTCGATCTCCGCCAGCTTGCGCAGACCGTTCATGACGCCGATCGAGCGGTCCTCGGGCGTGCTCAGGTTCTTGTGCAGCACGACTTCCGCGCCCTTCAGCAGGGCGAAGTCGGTGAATGTGCCGCCGATGTCGATGCCGACGCGATATCTCACGAGAACTCCAAGAAAAGGCCCTAGGCGCTAGGCCCTGGGCGCCAGGTCAGATCAGAATTGAAGCGCCTGCGTGACCTTCTCCTGCTCCGAACCTAGGGCCTAGCCTAGAGCCTAGAGCCTAGGGCCTAGGGCCTCAGGTCCGCCGTCACGCCGCCTTCGCCTGCTTCATCCTTGCCCGCAATGCCTGCGTCGCTGCCACGTCCACTGCGACGTCGTACTCCTCCAGCGATCCCGTCAGCACCACGCCGTACTTTTCCTTCGCCGCCGCGAGGCTGACGATCTCATCGAGCACGTCTTCCTTCACTGCGTCGGGATCGCGCAGCAGTGCCGGCTCGAAGCCCGCGCCGCCGCCGTGCTGGTAGGCGATGACGGCGCCGGCAGGCAATTGCGCCCGCGCAGTCAGGCCCACCTTGTATTCGTTGGGCGTGCCGACTTCGAAGCGGCTGGCATAGGGACTGGCGTCATCGCCGCCGCGCAGGCCACGCAGCGGATGATCGGCCGAGACCATCCACGCCATCGCGAACGTCGGCTCCAGCACCTTCTTCACATTGAGACTGCCCGGCAAGCCGCGCCAGCGACCGGCGCCGCCGGAATCGATGGTCATTTCGCGGCTGATGTTGACGATGGGGAAACGGCTCTCCGCATCCTCGGCTTCCGACAGCAGCAGGTTGCCGAGGCCGACGCACGATGCGCCCCAGCCATCGATGCCCTGCACCGCCGAGGCATCCATCGAACGCGCATCGACGCCCTGGTCCATCCACATCTGTCCCTGCTTGTCGAAGCCGATGACGGCGTTCGGCATGCCGATCTTGTAGACCTGCGGATTGCAGCGCTCGGGCACCACATCCGAGAGCGCGACGCAGATCGCTTCGATGATTTCGCACGCCGGATGAAACGAGCCCAGCGCCGCCGGCTTGTTGATCGGCGGATGCACGATGGTGTTCTCGGGAATGATGATCTCGACCGCGTGGAACAGGCCCTCGTTCTTGATGATGGTCGGATCGATCATCGAGGCGAGCTGCGTCATGGCATAGCCGCGGCTGTTGGCGAACGTATTCCAGACGCCGACGAGTTCCTGACGATCGTCGGTGCCGGTGAGATCGACGGTGAGCTTGTCGCCGGCAATCGTGCAGGCGACATGCACCTTCACATCCTTGGTACCGAGCGTGTCGTGATCGATGAACACGTCGGCTTCGTACCTGCCGTCCGGCCACTTCGCCACTTCCTCGCGGAAGCGCTGCTCGGTGTGATCGATGTTGTAGTTGATCGCGGCCTTGACGCGCTCGGCGCCCCACTTGCGCACGATGCCCTGCAGCAGCTTCACGCAGTGCTGCACGGCGCCGATCATCGCCGCCAGGTCGCCTGCGAACGAGGGGAAACGGTTGTTGCGCTCCAGCAGCTTGATCACATCGCGACGCTTCTCGCCGCGATGCACGAGCTTGAGGCAGGGAATCGCGAGGCCTTCCGTGAAGATGTCCGTGGCTTCGAGCGTGAAGCCGCCCGGATCCTTGCCGCCGGTATCACCTTGATGGGCCTGCAGCGCCTGCACCAGCACCAGTTCACCGTTGTCGTCGTAGACCGGCGCATAGACGTTGTAGTCCGGCAGGTGGCCGCCGCCGTAATCCGGATCGTTGCCGAGGAAGACATCGCCGGGACCCCAGTCGTAATCCTCCATGAACTGCAGCCCGTAGCGCACGGTGAGCTGTGAGATGAATACCAAGTGCGGCGTGCCGACCGACACGGCGGCAAGACGCCCGTGCGCATCGATGATGCTGCCGTTGCGTTCGTTGGACTGGTTGATGATCGGCGAGGTGGCCGAACGCCCGAGATGCGTCGCCGCTTCGAAGCACACGGTTTCGAATGCGCCGCGAATGATGCTGGCCGTCACGGGATCGATGGTCGCCGTGGTCGGCAACGGATCGCGCTTCGCGGCGAGCTTCTTGTTCAGTTCGAATGACATGACGACGTCTCCCAAATCAGAAGAAGAGAATGGCCGCAAAAGGCGCAAAGTCAGAAATTCCTTATTTTCTTTTTGCGCTTTTTGCGCCTTTTGCGGCCATTCTCTCTTCTGGTTTTTGCGGGTTACTTCCCTCTCCGTTCCGTTCTCAAGGCTTCTTGCGGTTCGACCGGCCCATGCGCCACTCCGGCGGATATTCCATGTCCTTGTCCTTGACGACGTTGTTCAGGCCCCTGCCGAACACTTCGTCGCCGAGTTGCACGTCGCTGCTGCTGTCGTTCTTCATCATCGGCAGCATGCCTTCGACGAAGCCGGTGAGCAGGCTGCCGAGGTATTCGCCGCGGTGCTGCTTGTAGAGCTCGATGAAGGTTTTCTGGACCGCGACCACATCGGTCGGCCGTGAGCGCGAGCAGGCCATCGCGTACTTCATGGTCTCCGCTTCCAGCTTCTCGCGCGGCACGACGCTGTTGAGGAAGTTGCACTGGTCCATTTCCTTCGCAGTGAAGGGGCGGCCGGTGAACAGCATCTCCTGGAATTTGCGCAGGCCGATCATGTCGATCCAGGTCCACAGGCGCGGGCCCCAGCCGGCATAGCGAAAGGCGGGATGGCCGAACAGCGCCTCGTCCGAGGACACGACGAGATCGGCATCGGCGGCCTGATAGAAATGCCAGCCGTAGCAGTAGCCCTTGGCTTCGAGAATGCTGATCTTCTTGAACTCCTGCAGCGGACGATTGCCGGCCGGCGCCTTGGCGTAGTGATCGGTCAGGCCGTGCAGGAAGCGGAAAGAATCCTTCGGTGGATACTTGACGTCGGGATCGTCGATGCCGAACTCGTACAGCATCGACACATCCTTGTTGGTAGCCGACAGCATCTCCGCCTGTTCGGGCAGATCGCCGCCGGCGCCGATGTGATCGCCCGCGCCGCGGATCACAAGCACCTTCACATCATCGTCAATATTGGCCTTGAAGATGCAGTCGGCGTAGAGCTGCCGCATGCCGGCAGTCGTGGCATTCAGGGCATCCGGACGGTCGAAGGTCAGCGTGGCGATCTTGTTCGCCTTGTCCTTCTCGTAGCGGATGTACTTCCTGGCCTCTTCCTTCATCGTTTTGACGTCGACCATCGCGGATCCTCCGGGCTCGGGGCGGCCAGCATGCTCCCCCACGGCCTTTGCGGGAATCTTAGCCAGCTATCCCGTCCCCGGACCGGGGATTGCAGAGCTGGGCAACGCCCGGGTCAGCCACAGTTGTTGCCGGGGGATTTCTCCCTGTGAGCCGGCCTTCCCGCGGGCTCTACCGCGCCGCCATCGGTCGCCAGGTCAGACGAATCCACACTTCCCGC
>CAYWHG010000029.1:15248-39238 GCA_964457865.1 uncultured Steroidobacter sp. | reverse complement strand
CTAGGGCCTAGGGGCGCCCTGGCTCTCATTCCACACCCTCACCCTCTCCTGCAGCTCCGCTCCCGGCATCGGTCTTCCGATGAAGTATCCCTGTGCGCGGTCGCATTCGACGGAGTCGAGGAACTGCAGGATCTCCGGCGTTTCCACGCCTTCGGCGCAGGCGGTCAGGCGCAGCTTGTGCGCCAGCAGGATCATGGTTTCGACCATGGTGCGGGCATCTTCGTGGGCAAAGATGTCGCGGACGAACGAGGTATCGATCTTCAGTTCGCTGAAGGGCATCAGGTACAGCTGCTTGAGCGAGGAATAGCCGGTGCCGAAGTCGTCGATCGACAGGCCGAAGTTCTTCACGCGCATGCGCGTCAGCACGTCCATGGTCGTGCCGGGATCGAACATCGCGGCGCTCTCGGTCACTTCGAAAATGACGCGGCGGGCATCGGCGCCGATCTGCGCGGCCATGCGCGCCACATGATCGGGAAAGGCCAGGTCGTTGAGCAGCTGCGGCGACAGGTTCACCGCCACCGACAGGTGCAGGCCGACGGCGGACCAGGCGCAGCTCTGCGCCAGCGAAATCTCCAGCACCTGCTCCGTGAGCCGGCGGATCAGGCCGTGGCGTTCGGCGATCGGAATGAAGCGCGCCGGCGACACGAAGCCGAGGGTGGGATGCTCCCAGCGCGCCAGCGCTTCGACGCCTTCGACGATCCAGCGCCCCGGCGCCACGCGCGTCGCCTTCGGCTGGTAGTGCACAGCGATCTGGCGCTGATCGAGCGCCGCGGTCAGTGCCGCGAGCGTGACCGGCGTTTCCGTCTGCAGGCAGCGGCGCAACGTCGCTTCCAGATCCGCCAGCATGATCGGCTTCTGCAAGGCACCCAGCATCGCCAGGCCTTGCGCCCGGCCGAGCTGCTGCGCCGTGGCGAGCACGCGCTGATCCATGCCGCTCGCCACCAGCACGTGGGCCTTGCTGCCGCGTTCGCCGAGATAGCGCAGCAGTTCGATGCCATCGGCGCCCGGCATCTGCAGGTCGAGCACGACGACCGACGGCTGGAATTCCTGCACGGCGCGGCGAAACGCGTCGGGCTCGGTGACGGCGAGCGATTCGAATCCCATCGCCGAGGCCGCCTCGGAAATGAATTCGCACAGGTCCGGCTGATCGTCGATGACGAGCAGTCTGTTGGCGAGTTCAGGCAACGCGCGCCTCCCGATCCAGCACATGTCGAACGCGCAAGGCCAGTTCCTCGTTTCTGTAGGGTTTGTGGAGGACGTCCACGGCTGAGATGCCGCCGCTCAGCACGGCGCTGTCCGCATAGCCGGTCGTGAACAGTACTTCGATATCCGGTCGCAGCTCGCGCGCCCGTCGCGCCAGCTCCGGCCCCAGCGTACCGCCGGGCATCATGATGTCGGTGAACAGCAGATCGATGCGCTCGGTGCCGCCCAGAATCTGCAGGGCGCTGTCCGCGTTGGCCGCGGCGAGTGCGCGATAGCCGAACTGCGTCAGCGCCGTCACGACGGTATCGCGCAGGTCGGCATCGTCCTCGACGACGAGGATGGTTTCATGGCCCTTCGGCGCAAAGCGCGTGACGATGGTGTCTTCGCGCACGGAGTTTTCTTCGCGACAGCGCGGCAGCAGGATCTGCACCGTCGTGCCCTTGCCGATTTCGCTGCCGATGGTCGCGACGCCGCCCGCCTGTTCGGCGAAGCCGTGCACCATCGCCAGGCCGAGGCCGCTGCCCCGGCCCGATTCCTTGGTGGTGAAGAACGGCTCGAACACGCGCGACAGGACTTCCGGCTCGATGCCGACGCCGTTGTCCGTGACGCTGACCGACACATACTCGCCCGGCTCGATCGGCGGATGGGTGCGCGTGAAATCGGCGTCGAGCCGCACGTTCTGGGTGCGCACCGTGAGACGTCCGCCGTTCACCATCGCATCGCGCGCATTGATGGCGAGGTTGAGGATGGCGTTTTCGAACTGGCCCGCGTCGACGCGCGTGTGCCACAGATCGTGCGCCTGCACCATGCGCACCTCGATCGATTCGCCGAGCGTGCGCTGCATGAGGTCGGCGAGGCCGGTGAGCTGACGGTTCAGATCGACGACGTTCGGATCGAGCATCTGGCGGCGCGCCAGCGCCAGCAGCCGGCGCGTGAGATCGGCGCCGCGCATCGCCGCACGCATCGCGGTGTGCACCTTGCGGGCAAGATTAGGATCGTCGTCGACGCCGCGTTCGAGCAGCTGCAGATTGCCGAGCACGACGCCGAGCAGGTTGTTGAAGTCGTGCGCGATGCCGCCGGTGAGCTGGCCGATCGCTTCCATCTTCTGGGCCTGCAGCAGGCGGGCTTCGAGACGCTTGATCTCGGTGAGGTCGTAGCCGATGACAAAGAAGCCGCGCACGGCGCTGCTGGTGCCGTCCTCGTGCGGTTCGAACTCCGGCACGAAATGATTCTGCCAGTCGCGCGCGCGGCCGCCGCGCGCGGTGCTGTGCTTGAGCGTACCGGCCACGCCGCGCAGCGCCGCATCGATGTGTCCGGCGAGGACGGCGAACTCTTCCGGCGAATAGAACGCGCTCAGCGCGCGGCCGGTACATTCGGCGCGCGTCAGGCCGACGAACTCCTCGACCGCCTTGTTGACGTAGGTCACGACCTGGTTGCGATCGACGTACAGCACCAGGGTCGGAATGGCATTGAGCGTCAGCTCGTAGAAATCCCGGGTTTCGGTGACCTGCCGTTCGGCGATCACGCGATCGGTCACGTCCTGGATCACGCCGTGCAGACGCACGGTTTCGCCGCCGCGCCGGTCGGCCTTGATGATCAGACGGACCCAGATGTGGCGACCGCGGGCGCTGGTCAGGGGTAGCTGCATGGTCGCGGTCTTGCCGCTGGCCTTCGTTTGCTCGAGCGCCTGCTGCAATTGTTCGCGGTAGGGTTGCGCGAAGAACGACTGGCACAGTTCGATGGTGAGCGGCGTGCCGGCGACGAGGTCGTGAATGGCGTAGACGGCGTCGGTCCAGAAGATCCGGTCCGTGCCCAGGTCCACTTCCCAGCCACCGACCAGGGCCGTGGCCTGCATGTCGCTCAGCAGCGCGTCCTGTCGCACGCGTTCGCTGACATCGCGGAAGGCCAGCACCATGCCGCCCGGCCCGCGATTGGGCGTGATGGGTACGACGCGGTATTCCACCGGGCGGCGCTTGCCGTCCTTGCGCTTGAGCACCGCGCCCATGCCGGTCATCAGGTCAGTGGTGGCGCCGCGACGGATGACGCGGCTGGCGCGTTCCTCGGCATCGTTGATCAGGGTACGGAAGTTGAGGCCGAGCAGTTCGTCGCTGCCCTCGTAGCCGAGCAGGCGCGCGGCCGCGGGATTGGCGTAGCGGACGCGATCGGCGTTGTCGATTTCCAGCACGCCCTCGCCCGAGGCTTCGACGATGGCGTTGTCGCGGCGCTGCGCGTTCGACGTGAAGATGAAGTCCTGGCGCAGGTTCCGTACCCGCCGCCGCAGGAACCAGATGGCCCAGGCGGCGGGTACAGCAACGATCAGGGCAGTCGCGATGATCCCTGCGATGACATTCGGCTCAGACAATGTGGGCAGGAAGTTCACGCGATCCTGTGAGTGCCGATCCTGCCCGGATCATGCCTTCGGACCGGGCTCCCTGCCTGCGTACCAGTTCACGGCATATTGCATAAGCTGGGCCGACGTCCGCAGCGACAGCTTGCGCTTGATGCGCTGACGGTGCGATTCGACCGTTTTCACACTCAGGTTCAGCGCTTCGGCCGTCTGTCGGGTCGACAGACCCTTGCCGATCATGTGCAGCACCTGCAGTTCGCGATTGGTGAGACTGTCGATCGGGTTCGCCGAAATGTAGGCGCCGCCCGACGCGAACTTCTCGATCATGCTGTTGCCGACGGCTTCCGAGACGTAGATGCCGCCTTCGAGCACGCGACGCAGCGCCACCAGGAACTGGTCGGAGGCCGCCTGCTTCATGATGTAGCCGTTGGCGCCGGCCGACAGCATGCGTTCGGCGTAGATCGCCTCGTCGTGCATCGACAGCACCAGCAGCGGCAGCGACGGATAGTGCGCGCGCGCATCCTTGACGAGTTCCAGGCCGTCGCCCTGCTTCAGCGACACATCGACGATGACGGCATCGGGCTCGAGTTCGCGGATCAGCGACTTGGCTTCACGCGCGGTCTCGCTCTCGCCGCAGACTTCGAGATCCGTCTCGGCTTCGATCAGGCGACGCAGGCCCTGACGCACGATGGGATGATCGTCCACGATCAGGACGCGGCGCTTGCGGTCCTTCGGCACGCTGGTCAGCGGCTTGTGGACGCTCTTCAACAGGGTAGGCCCAAGACTCATTGCAATCACTCCTTCAAAAGGCGCGGCAGCCTGCTTTGCTGCGTCGCGACCATGGATACTGAAAAAACCGACTCAAGTAAAAACGGATCCCGTCGTCAGGCGCGCGCACGCACGCCGGGAATCTTGCGGACGCGCACGTTCCCGACTTCCATCGGGCACTCGCACACGACCCGTGTGCCGTTCGGCTCCGCCGCCTCGAAACTGACGTCGCCGCCGAGGATGCGCGCCCGGTAGCACATGATCTTCAGACCCATGCCCGCCGCATCCATCGCGCCGGGCGGCATACCGATGCCATCGTCGGTAATTGCCAATTTGACCTTAGCGCGCACCGTATTCAGGTGCAGTCGTATTGACCGCGCCTGCCCGTGGCGGACCGCATTGCGCACCGCCTCCTGGGCGATGCGGTACAGGTGATTCGCCAGCTCCGCGTTCAGCGTCCGGTTCGCGCCGAGACGATGAGTAAAGACGATAGGCACGCCGTAAAGTTCGCTCGCATGCATCGCGAGTCCTTCCAGCGCGTCCTGCAGTCCGCCGCGTTCCAGGTTCACCGGCGACAAGCCGCGCGCCAGCGCGCGCGTGCTCTCGATGGCGTTGTTCACCAGCCGCGTGATGCCCTCGATCTCCGGCAGGATCGGCGCATATTCCGCTGCCACCCGACCGGCGAGGCCGCGCATCATCAGTGCGATGCCCGTCAGTTCCTGACCCAGGCCATCGTGCAGATCGTTGCCGATGCGGTACTGCTCGCGGTTCACCGCCTCCAGCATCGCGCGCTCCAGCAGCTTGCGTTCGCTCACGTCCTGCACGACCAGCAGGCTGTGATTGCGCCCGGCAAGCTCGAAGCCCGAGAGCACGCCGGACGCCGAAAAATGCCGGCCGTCGCGGCGCCGCACATCGAACTCGACCGCCATCGAACCGGTGCCGGCCAGCGCCAGCATCTGCCAGCGTTCGCGCTGACCCACCGGCCAGCCCGCCAGCGCATTCATTTCGCGACCGCGCAGCTCGCCGCGTCCGAAACCGAACATGGCGTCGAACGCCGGATTGGTCAGATCGACCACACCGTGTTCGTCGATGACGGCGACGCCCTCCATCATCGATTCGATCATGCGGGCCTGCGTGGCGATGGCCCGCTCGGCCTTCACCTGCGCCGTCCGCTCCGTTGCGTTCAGCGTCAGTCCGAAGATCGTGTCGCCGCTGCGCAGGGCGTTGATGCGCACGTCGTAGTAGCGCATCTCGCCGTCGGTTTCGGCCTCGCCGCAGTAGGCATCGTCGTTGCCGGTCGCGAGCACCCGGCCCATCGCAGCCAGCGCCTTGTCGCGCACATGCGGCGGCAGGTATTCCGTGACGTGCCGACCCTCCAGGCCATCGGCGGAAAATCCGCCGGTGCCGCGACTGGCGAAATGCGTCGTCAGATCGCAGTCCAGGAGCACCACCAGCGGCGACAACGGACTCAGCACCTGTCGCAGGGTCCGGGCGGCATCCCGCAAGCGACGCAGCGCAGCCGCCGGCTCGTCCAGGCGGGTTTCGCCCGTCACTAGTGCTGATGCGCTTGCGGTCACGTGACCTCGACTGAACCAACGAGCACAGGCGCCCCTTGCCGCACTGCGCAGCAGGGCCCCTGACGCTGCAATCAACTCAAGTCCGTACAGCCACTTAGGCCGTCTCCGGAGGGCACAAATGGTGTTGTAGACGAGGATTAGGGGATATCAGCCAATCCCCTAATGTCTGGGGTGGCGCGACCGCGTTTGCACAGAAACGCGATGCAATCCAGACGCGGACCGAGCGGGTCAATTGTTTATTTTTATTTAAACGTCAGATAATAAAAACCAATGCATTCAGGCACTAACATCAATTTTAACTATCCGCGCGATTCGACACCCACTGCGTGGCGTAGCGAATGAGTTCGCCGGTCGATCGCAGATTGAGCTTCTCGCGCATGTGCCGGCGGTGGGCGTCGACCGTCTTCATCGACAGCGTCAGCTGCTCGGAAATTTCGCGGGTGCTGATGCCGGCACCGATCAGCTTGAAGACTTCCAGCTCCCGGTCAGTCAGGGCCGACACGGGATCTTCGTCCGCGCCCGGCACCCGGCCACGCGCGACCTGGCTCAGCAGGCGCTCGCCCATGGCGCTGCTCACGTGCTTCTGGCCGCGCGCCACCTTGCGCAACGCGCCCAGGAAATCCGTGCCGGCCACGTTCTTCATGACATAACCGCTGACGCCGAGTCGCAGCAGGCGCTCCGCGTACAGCGCCTCTTCCTGCATCGACAGCACCAGCACCCGCACGTCCGGATGGTGCTCGCGAATCCACTTCACCAGTTCGACACCGTCGTCGGCGCCCAGCGCCAGATCCACCACGGCCACGTCGGGTTCGACGCCGTCGATGGACGCGCGCGCTTCGCCCGCGGTGGACGCCTCGGAAATCAGCTCGAAGTCAGGCTGTCCGGCCAGCAGCTGCTTCAGCCCTTCGCGCACGAAGGGATGGTCGTCGACGATGGCGATCCGCGTCTGATCCGTCATGTTTTCCTGCCTTTCCATCGAGGGGCTGTGCACAGTCGCACAGCCCGCACTGGCTGCGCGTATCCGGACGATACTTGTACGCCCGTGGGCCCGGAATGCACCAGACCGGCCATTCCCCATTTTCCAGCGTCTCTACGTAGTGCTAGCTTTGTCGATCAGCGGAAGACCAGACTCGCAACGACTGCGGAGCAGTAGCGCCACGCATGAAAAAGGAATCCACCGCCGTCCTGCGCTTCGTCCTGCTCGAGGACAACGCCAACGACGCCGAACTCATCGAACTGGAGCTCGCGCGCAATGGATTGCACGTCGAGTGGCGTCACGTCGCATCGCGACAGGCGTTTCTCGATGCGTTGCGCGATGCCGCGAGCCCGCCCGACCTCGTGCTGGCCGACTACACGCTGCCCGGCTTCGACGGACTCGCCGCCCTCAAGCTCGTACTGGAGTGGCGTCCGGACGTGCCGTTCATCTTCGTTTCCGGATCGCTCGGCGAAGAACGCGCCATCGAGGCCCTGAAGAGCGGCGCGACCGATTACGTCCTGAAGGACCGGCTGCAGCGGCTGCCGGCCGTCGTGAACCGCGCGCTGACCGAGGCGCGCGAACGGCGCGAGCGGCGTCAGGCGGAAGTCGCGCTGGAAGAACAGCGGTTGCTGCTCGGCACGCTGATCGACAGCCTGCCGGAAATCGTCTACGCGGTGGATACGCACAGCCATCTCACGGTCGTGAACCGCGCCCTGCTCGACACGCTGAAGAAGAAACGCGAGGCGGTGATCGGCCGGCGGCTCTCCGAAGTGTGGTCCGAGGAGACCATCGTCGAAATCGAATCGCAGGCGGAAACCATCTTCCGCACCGGACGGGCGCTCACCGATCAGGAACGTGCCTGGATCACGCCCGACGGCTCGGTGCGCTGGTTCACGTTCACGCAGGTGCCGCTGCGCGATCAGACCAGCGTCGTCGGCCTCGTCTGCACCGTGCGCGAGATCACCGGCCAGAAGGCGCTGGAACAGGAAATCCTGGAGATCTCGAACCGCGAACAGCGCCGGCTTGGCAGCGACCTGCACGACGGCCTCGGCCAGGAACTGACCGGCCTGTCGCTGCTGCTGAAAGGTCTGGAAATGCAGCTCGCGCGCGAAGCGCAGCAGTACTCCGCACAGATCGTCAAGATCAGCGACCTGCTGGCGCACGCGATCCAGAGCACGCGCTCGCTCGCCCGCGGCCTCGCGCCCGTGAATCTCGAACGCGGCGGCCTGCCCGAGGCACTCAAGCATCTCGCCGTGCGCTGCACGGATCTGTACAGCCTGCAATGCTCATTCACCTGCGGCACCCAGAAACTGCCGGATCTGGAGGAAGGCGCAGCGACGCACCTGTATCGCATCGCGCAGGAAGCCACGACCAACGCCGCGCGCTATGCCCGCGCCACGACCATTGCCATCGACCTGCGCGCCACCGGCCGCAAGCTGCAACTCTCGATCGCCGACAACGGTATCGGCCTGTCCGCCGGCCTCGCCCAGGGCCGCCCCGGCATGGGCCTGAAAATCATGGAATACCGTGCCCGCATGCTCGGCGGCACGATCAGTTTCGAAGAGCCGGGACAGGGAACGAGGATCGTGCTGTCAGCGCCGCTGCATCTGTTGCGCAGGGCGAAGGAGAGCGGGAGCAAGGACAAGTTGCGGAGGGTGATCTAGGCGCTAGGCCCTAGGCTCTTTAGGGCCTAGCGCCTACTTCCTCACCACCGGCACCAGCGTGTGATCCGCCCCATTCCACACGTTGATGAACGCTTCCATCTCGCTCGCCGGCATGGCGGGCGCAATGAATTCGCCCTGCAGCGCGTCGCAGCCGGCCTGGTCGAGCATCTCGAAGACCGGTGAGGTCTCCACACCTTCGGCGCAGACGCTCAACGAGAGGTTGTGGGCGAGATCGATGATGGCGCGCACGACGGTCGCGGCCGCGCGGCCGGTGGGAACTTCGGAGATCAGCAGGCGATCGATCTTCACTTCGCTGAACGGCATCTTGTAGAGCTGGGTCAGCGAGGAGGTGCCAATGCCGAAGTCGTCGAGCGACAGGCCGACACCGCGTACGCGCAGGCGCGTGAAGATGTCCATCACCAGGTCCGGATCGTCGAGCGAGGCGGCTTCGGTGACTTCGAGCGTCAGCTGTTCGGCGGTCGCGTCGAACTCGCGCAGCAAGAGGCCGAGGCGATCGGGAAATTCGAGATCCTGCACGAGTCGCGGCGAGAGGTTCACGGCGGCGCCGAGTTCCAGTCCGCGCGTGCGCCAGTGGCCGATCTGGCGGATCGCATCCGTCAGCACGAAATCGGTGACGCCGACGATCAGGCCCGAACGCTCCGCCAGCGGCAGGAACTGACCGGGCGGCAGCAGGCCGAGCGTCGGATGACGCCAGCGCACCAGCGCTTCGGCGGTGCGGACCTGCCAGTCGTTGTTCGTGCGCACGACCTTCGGCTGGTAGTGCACGACGAGTTCGTGTTCTTCGATCGCGCGACGCAGATCGTCCTCGGTGATCCGTTCGGCGGGCTGCAGGTGGCGCGACAGCAGCGCTTCGATCTCTTCGATCATCGCCGGCTTCTGCAGCGTGCCCAGCATCTTCAGACCCAGCTGATCGCCGAGCTGCCGCGCGCTGACCAGCACGCGATGATCCATGCCGCTGGCGAGCAGGATGCCGGCGGTGGTGCCGATGCGTCCGAGATAGCGCAGCGCCTCGACGCCGTCCATGCCGGGCATCTGCAGGTCTAGCAGGATCAATGCCGGCTGCCGCGTCGCGAGTTGCTCGCGGAAGGCTTCTTCGGTGTCGGCCGTGATCACATCGCAACCGACCCCGGCGCCGACCTGAACGATCAGATCGAGAAAGTCGACTTCGTCATCGACCGCCAGCAACAGATTGCTTTCATGCCGGGACACCAGGGCTCTCCTCTTGTTGATCGAGTATCGCGCGCACGTGACGCGCAAGATCCTCGACGCGATATGGCTTGGTCAGCAACTGCAGGGTTCCATCCAGCATCTGCCGGTTCAACATCGAACTCTCGCTGAAGCCGGACGTCATCAGCACTTTCAGGCCCGGACGCCGCTCCCGCAATTTTTCCACCAGGTGCGGCCCGGGCAACCCGCCGGGCAGCATGACATCCGAAAACACCAGCGCGATGTCGGAGTGCTGCATGAATTTGTCCAGCGCCTGGTAGCCGTTGGCAGCCTCCAGGACACGGTAACCGAGGCTACTCAAGATATCGACCGCAGTCGCCCGGACTTCAGGGTTATCTTCCACAACGAGAATTGTTTCCGATCCTGACGACAATTCGCTGGCCGGAGCCGATTCGCGCGCTGCCGTCTCGGCCTTCTGGCCCGGCGCGCGCGGCAGGAACAGCCGCACGGTCGTGCCCTTGCCCACTGTGCTGTCGATGCGGACGTGGCCGCCCGACTGGCGCACGAATCCATAGACCATCGGCAGACCCAGGCCGCTACCCTTGCCGACATCCTTGGTGGTGAAGAACGGATCGAAGGCGCGCTTCAGGGTTTCCGGCGACATGCCCGTACCGGTATCCACCACCTCCAGGACGGCATAATCGCCGGGCTGAACGCGCATCTCGCGCGTGCCCGCGGCTTCGGCCGCCGCATGCGTGATGGTTTCATTGTGCGTGCGAATGATGATCGCGCCGCCGTCGGGCATGGCATCGCGCGCATTGATGACGAGATTGAGCACGGCATTTTCGAGCTGGCCCGGATCGATCTTCACCGGCCAGACAGCGGGCGCGGATACGAGGCGGATTTCGATGTCGCCCGTCATCGAGCGCCGCAGCAGTTCGTACATGCCGCCGATCAGCACCTGCAGTTCGACCACGCGCGGCTCGAGCACCTGCTGACGGGCGAACGCCAGCAGGCGACGCGTCAGGTCCGCGCCGCGGATGGCGGCCTTCATCGAGGTCTCGGCCTGTCGCAGCAGACGCGGCTGATCGCGCAGGCCGCGCGCCAGCAGTTGCATGTTGCCGACGATGACGGCGAGCAGGTTGTTGAAGTCGTGTGCGATGCCGCCGGTCAGCTGGCCCACCGCTTCCATTTTCTGGCTCTGGCGCAGTTCCGCTTCGAGCTGCTTCTTCTCGGTGACATCGCGCGCCGCGACGAAACAGCCCAGCACCTGGCCGGTGGCGTCGAGGTGCGGCAGGAAGATGCTTTCGATGTCCACCGGCTGGCCGCCTTTCGCACGCAGCTGCCCCTGCGCTTCGACCGTGCGGCCGGCCAGGGCCTCGTGGATTTTTGCGCTGACAGCCGCATAACGCCGCTGGCCGAGCACGCCGAGTACGGCATGACCGCGCGTGGCAGCCAGCGACTGACGGAAGAACTGCTGGAACGGACGATTCGCGTACACGACGTTCTCGTCGTGATCCACGTAGGCCACGTAGAACGGCAGCGAATCGAGGATCGTGCCGTAGAAATTCTGGCTGCGGTCGAGCGCAGCTTCGGCCTCGATCTGCGCCGAGATGTCGCTGATCGATCCCGACAGCCGCAACGGCCGGCCGGCCGCATCGCGCGCCGCCTGGCCGCGCATGCGACACCACAACGCCGTGCCGTCACGCGTCACCACGCGGCAGCGCAGGTCGAGCGGCGCCTGGTTTTCCAGATGACGACGGATCTTGTGCAGCACCAGCGCACGATCATCCGCATGCAGCACGTTCTGGAAGGCGCTGAAGGTGTCGGGAAAATCGGTCTCGCTGTAACCGACGATTTCGCGAAAGCGCTCGGCATACCAGACGTGGCCGGTGTGCAGGTTCCAGTCGTAGAGACCATCGGACGTGCCGCGTACCGCGCGTTCCCAGCGTTCCTGGACTTCATCGGCGCGATCGGCATGGACGCGGCGCGGCGAAATGTCCTGCAGTACGCCGATCATGCGCAGGGCCTTGCCCTGCGCATCGCGCTGCACGACATCGGCGCGGGCGCTGAACCACTTCTGTTTGCCGGAAGGCAGCGTCAGCGGGTACTCGCTCTGAAAGTGCGCTGTCACGCCGCGGAAATGCTGCTCGAAACGTTCGAGCACATCGGGCCGGTCGGCGGGCAGCAGCAGTCGATCGGGCAGCTCGCGGCGACTCAGCAACTGGGCGGGATCGATGCCGAGCGCATGACGCCACTGATCGTTGTAGTACACCTCGTCGCACTCGACGTTCCATTCCCACATCGACAGCGCGCTGCCGTCCATCGCGACCTGCAGGCGCGCCTCGCTGGTGCGCAGCGATTCGCGCAGCCGCGTGAGCCGCGACAGATCTTCGATGCTGACGATCACATGGCGGTCGGCACCGGCCACCGGCTGCGTCGTGATGCGCACCGGCAGCAGACGATGATCGCTGGCTTCGATCTGCAGTTCGCCCGTGTAGCCGCGCGCGCCGGCGAGCGCTTCCCGCAGCTGCTGGACGGCGACGGCGTCGCTGCCCGCCACGAGGAACAATGGACTGCGGCCGCGACACGTAGCGAGGTCGTGGCCCGTCAACGCAATGAAGGCAGGATTCGCGTGCACGATGGCGCGCTCGGCGCTGCCTGCGTCTACCAGCAGGACGGGGCACGCAATCGCATCGACGAACGCGCTGCCCGCCACAGACTCCACCGTCATACGCCCGCCGCCTCGGCGAGGCGCACGGGCCTCGGGGGCTGGATGAATGGCATGGCTCGGCGGCTGTACATAAGGACGCCGAGCATGGCGGGAATCCGCAGAAAAAACTGTGGACTGGCGCTGTTCGGCACGCAATTGCGGGAATGTCCGAACGCGCGCCACCGGGGTGCGGCGGGAAAGATAAAGAGAGACCGACATCACAGTCGGTCCGGGCGTGCTTTTATCTGGCGTGTCTTATCTGGTGTGTCTTATCTGGCGAGCCAGCCGCCGTCGACCGGCAGCACGGTGCCATGCACATAGTCGGACGCGGCCGATGCCAGGAACACGGCGGCGCCGCCCAGATCCGAAGGGCGTCCCCAGCGGGCGGCAGGAATGCGACCCAAAATGTCCTTGTTGCGCTGTTCGTCGGAACGCAGCGCACTGGTGTTGTTGGTCTCGAAGTAGCCCGGCGCGATGGCGTTGACGTTGATGCCCTTCGCCGCCCACTCGTTCGCGAGCAACTTGGTGATGCCGGCCAGACCGCTCTTGCTCGCGGTGTAGGACGCGGTGCGGATACCGCCCTGGAACGACAGCATCGAGGCGATGTTGATGATCTTGCCGCCGCGTCCGGCTTTCACCAGCGCCTGCGCCACGGCCTGCGACAGGAAGAACGGCGTCTTGAGATTCACATCGAGCGCGGCGTCCCAGTCGGCTTCCGTGAACACCAGCGCGTCGGCGCGCCGGATGATGCCGGCGTTGTTCACGAGGATATCGACCTGCCCCGCCGCCTCGAGCGCCTGCGCCACGATGCGCCCGGCCTCGTGACTGCGCTCGAGATCGGCATACACCGCATGGAACTTGCGACCGGCGGCGACGACGTCGCGCTCCGTATCGTTGGCGCTCGAGCGCCCGACGGCAACGATATCGGCGCCTGCCTGCGCGAGCGCGACAGCAATGCCCTGCCCCAGACCGGTATTGGCGCCGGTAACCAGCGCGACCTTGCCGGTCAGGGAAAACGGATTGGATTGGGCCATGGTTGTCACTTGTGGCATCACTTGAGCTGACAGATATCGAGAACGTGCATGTCGGTGTAGTCGAGGTTTTCGCCGCCCATCGCCCAGATGAAGGCGTAGTTCTTCGTGCCCGCGCCCATGTGGATCGACCACGGCGGCGACACCACGGCCTCTTCGTTGCGAATCACGATGCTGCGCGTGTCTTCAGGCTGTCCCATGAAGTGCATGACGCACTGGTCGCCCTGCCCTTCGAGGTCGAAATAGAAATAGACCTCGGAGCGACGGTCGTGCAGATGCGGCGGCATGGTGTTCCACACGCTGCCCGACTTGAGAATCGTCAACCCCAGCAACAGTTGCGAGGACTTGCAGGTCGCCGGAACGATGTACTGGTAGATCGTGCGTTCGTTGGAGGTTTCGAGGCTGCCGCGCTCCAGCGGCACGGCCTTGTCGATGGAAATCTGCTGCGTCTCGAAGCGTGCATGCGCCGGCGTCGAGACGAGATAGAACTTCGCGGTCTGGCCGGCCGTGCCGGATTCGAACACGACATCCTTCGTACCCATCGGGATGTACAGGCCGTCCTTCGGACCGAGTGTGTACGCCTTGCCATCGACCGTGACCTTGCCGGGAACCTTGCCGACATTGATCGCACCGAGTTCGCGACGCTCCAGGAAGGGCTTGCCAGCGGCCGAGGCGGGTTCGGTCTGATCGGGCAGACGCACCGCCTGCGTGGTCGCAGCGGCGCCGCCGATGACGAAGCGCTCGTAGTGCGTGTAGTTCAGCGTGACGCCGTCGGTACCGAACAGGCCGTCGACGAGGTAGCGGTCGCGCAGCTGCTGGTTGCTCGCCCCATCCATCATGTCGGGGTGCGTCGCGTGGTAGGTCTTCTTGAACACGGTGAAATCCCTCAGCGGGTGAAATCTAGAGACGATAGGCCTGCTTCGGCAGGCGATAGGCGAGATCGACGACGACCTGCGCCGCATCGTCCTCGTCGAGGCGATGTTCGGCGACGAGGCGCGACAGCCACACGCAGTCCATGCGACGCGCCAGGTCGTGACGCGCGGGGATCGACAGGAAGGCGCGCGTGTCGTCGTTGAAACCGACGGTGTTGTAGAAGCCCGCGGTTTCGGTCGTGTATTCGCGGAAACGCAGCATGCCTTCGGGGCTGTCGTGGAACCACCAGGCCGGGCCGAGCTTCAGCACCGGATAGTGACCGGCGAGCGGCGCGAGTTCGCGGCTGTAAGTCGTTTCATCGAGCGTGAACAGGATGACCGTGAGCTGCGGATCGTTGCCGTAACGATCGAGCAGCGGCTTCAGCGCGCGCACGTACTCGGTGGGATGCGGCACGTCGGCACCTTTGTCGCGACCGAACGTGTCGAACACCCAGCGGTTGTGATTGCGGAAGGCGCCGGGATGGATCTGCATCACCAGGCCGTCGTCGAGACTCATGCGCGCCATCTCGACGAGCATGGCCGCGCGGAACAGCTCGGCGTCGGCGGCGCTGAAATTGCCGGTCGTGACGCGCATGAAGAGCCGTTCGGCTTCGGCGCTCGACAGGTCGGCGGTGGCCGCGCTGATGTGTCCGTGGTCCGTCGAGGTCGCGCCGGCGGCCGCGAAATCGGCGCGGCGTTTGCGATGCGCCTGGAGATAGCCGCCCCACGAATACGTGTCTTCGCCCGTGATCTCGGCGAAGCGATCGAGCGCGTTGCGGAACGATTCGTGTTCGGGATCGATCACCGCATCCGGACGGTAGGCCGTGATCACGCGACCGCGCCAGCCGCTGCGCGCGATCTCGTGATGGTGGTCGAGCGTATCGACCGGCGATTCGGTGGTGGCGATGACCTCGATGTTGAAGCGCTCGAACAGCGCGCGCGGCCGGAATTCCGGAGTCGCCAGCCGCGCGCCGATGACGTCGAAGTAATGATCGGCGGTCGATGCATCGAGGCGCTGCTCGAAGCCGAAGACTTTCGCGAACACGTAGTCGAGCCACAGGGACGACGGCGTACCGCGAAACAGATGCTGATTGGCGGCGAACAGTCGCCACGCCTGGCGCGGGTCCGCCGGCGACGGGCCTTCGCGGCTCGGCACGCCCAGTTCGGCGAGCGCGATGCCCTGGCTATACAGCATCCGGTACAGATAGTGATCCGGCGCGAGCAGCAGTTCGGTCGCGTTGGAGAACGCCTCGTTCCGCGAGAACCACTGCGGATCGGTATGGCCGTGGGGACTGAGGATCGGCAACTCGCGCACGAGCGCATACAGACGCCGCGCGATGGCCCGCATCGACGGGTCGGCCGGAAACAGCCGGTCGTCATGAAGTTGGAGTGGTCGGGTCATTGGAATGCTGCAATGCAGGTGGATTGCGCCTGCTTTCCCCCTTGGGCGGAACCATGGTAACCGGTGTCATTTGCTGAGCCAAGAGAGTAGTGATCCGGGGGTAGGGGGTAGGGGGTAGTCAGAGTCTGACTCTGACTCTGACTCTGACTCTGACTACCCCCTACCCCCTGATCACTGATCACTCTTTCGGCCTGCCCGACGACTCCCGCACGATCAGATGCGGAAAGAACGTGTTCGCCGTCAGCGGCGGACCCTGCACCCCGCCGATCTTGGCCATGAGTCGTTCGGCCGCGAGCCGGCCCATGTCGCGGATGGGCTGGCGCATGGTGGTGAGCGAGGGACACAGGCGCGAGGCCAGCGGACTGTCGTCGAAGCCGATCACGGTGAGGTCATCGGGGATCTTGAGTCCGCGCAGATACGCCGTGCGGTAGACGCCCGCGGCGGTCTCGTCGTTGCCGGCGAAGATCGCGGTGGGCCGCGGCGTACGCGACAGCAGCAATTCGGCGCAGGCCGCGCCCGACTCGAACGTGTAGAGACCTTCGACGATGAATTCCGACGGCAGCTCCAGGCCGCGCTCACCCAGCGCGTCCTTGAAACCGGCGAGACGTTCGATCGCGGAACGGTAGGTCTGCGGGCCGATGATCATCGAGATGCGCTTGTGTCCCAGCTTCCACAGATGCTCGGCCACTTCGGCCGCCGATTGGCGATCCATCGACAGCACGACGTTCTGCGGCTCATCGAGCGGCGCGGACAGCACGCGCACGTAGGGGCAATCGAGTTTCTGCAGCATCTCCGCAAGCGCCGCGTTCTCGGACACCGGCGGCAGCATGATGACGCCATCCAGTTTCTGGCGACTGATGAGTTCGCGGATCTCGGTCAGGAATTTTTCATTGTGGCGATCGCAGGGATGCACCACGAGTTCGTAGCCCTGCTTGCGCAACGCCGCCAGCGCGCCTTCCTGGATGTTGATGACATAGGGCGCATTCGGGTTGTCGTAGATGAGGCCGATGAGGAACGAGCGGCGGAACGCCAGACCGCGCGCCTGCGGATCGGGTGTGTAGCCCACGCGTTGCATGATCTCGGCGATGCGCGTGCGCGTGTCTTCGCGCACGAACGGCGATTCATTGATGACGCGCGAAACCGTCTTCTTGGAAACGTTCGCCAGCCGCGCGATGTCGTTGATCGTGTGCTTGCGTATCGGCTCGTCCGCGTGCGGGACGGCGGAGAGCGCCGCGGCCGGAGCGGTTTTGCGGGACGCTTTCTTGGCGGCCTTCTTGACCATGGGTACCTGTCGATGCGACCGGAATGAATGCAGGAGAATGCTGCGTCGCACAGCCTACAGGAGCCCGCGGCCAGCAGCATTCCGGCCGCGCCCGTGGCGTCATGACACCGGTTTCCCCCGGCGCTAAGATGCCTCATCGACTCCCGGACTTCCAGTCGTCCCCGACATGATCCAGACCCCTCCGTCCGCCTTCCGCATCGCTCCTCGCGATGATGTCGCCGTTGCCGTGCGCGATCTCGCCGCGGGCGAACAGGTGCAGATCGACGATGCCACCATCACGCTGCTCGATCCCATCGCGCGCGGCCACAAGTTTGCGGTTCGCCCCATCGGCAAGGCGCAGCCCGTCTGCAAGTACGGCTGGCCGATCGGACGCGCGACCGCCGACATCGCCGCCGGCGCCCACGTACACACGCACAACGTCGCCACGCGCCTGTCGGGTCTGGATGAATATCGCTACGAAGCTCCCATCGTTCTGCCCGAGTCCCGTGCCCCGCGCCCCGCGCCCTCCTTCATGGGCTACCGCCGCGCCAACGGTCGTGTCGGCACGCGCAACGAGATCTGGATTCTCTGCACCGTCGGCTGCGTCGGCCGCACGGCGGAGCGCATCGCGCGGCTCGGCTCGCAGCGTTTCGCCGGCCGCATCGACGGCGTGCACGCCTTCCCGCATCAGTTCGGCTGTTCGCAACTCGGCGGCGACCTCGATCGCACGCGCCGGCTGATCGCCGCGCTCGCCTGTCATCCCAATGCGGGCGGCGTGCTGATCGTCGGCCTCGGCTGCGAATCGAATCAGCTCGGCAAGCTGCTCGAAGGCATCCCGCCGCATGAACGTGCACACATCCGTTCCTTCGCGGCGCAGGCCACCGGCGATGAAACGGAAGCCGGCCTCAACGCGCTTGAGGAACTGGTGGCGCTGGCCGAAGGCGCGAAGCGCGAGCCCTGCCTGCTGAGCGATCTCGCCATCGGCCTCAAGTGCGGCGGCTCCGATGGCTTCAGCGGCATCACCGCCAACCCGCTGGTCGGCCGCATCGCCGACCGCGTCACCGCCGCCGGCGGCGCGGCCATCCTCACGGAAATTCCCGAAGTCTTCGGCGCCGAGCAATTGCTGATGCAGCGCGCCGCGAACCGCCAGGTGTTCGACGGCATCGTGAATGTCGTGAACGATTTCAAGGACTACTTCCTGCGCAACGATCAGCCGGTGCACGAGAATCCCTCGCCCGGCAACATCGCCGGCGGCATCACGACGCTGGAAGAGAAATCGCTCGGCGCGGTGCAGAAAGGCGGTCATGCGACCGTGACGCAAGTGATCCGTTATGCCGAGCAGTCGAACAGCCCCGGACTGACGCTGCTCGAAGCGCCGGGCAACGACGGCGTGTCTTCTACCGCACTGGTCGCGGCCGGCGCGACGATCGTGCTGTTCACCACCGGCCGCGGCACGCCGCTCGGCTTTCCCGCACCGACGCTCAAGATCAGCTCGAACTCGGCGCTCGCACAGAACAAACCGCACTGGATCGATTTCGACGCGGGACGGGTTCTCGCGGGCGAAGATGCAGAAGCCGTCACCGACGAATTCCTGCGGCTCATCATCGCCACCGCTTCAGGTCAGCCGGCGAAGAACGAACTCAACGAAGAACGCGAGATCGCGATCTGGAAGGATGGCGTGACGCTATAGGAGCCTTGTGGAGGCACCCGAATGCGCGGGCCATGCCCAGCTCCCGGTCCCCTGTTGTCAACGGCCACCGAGTGCATTTCTGGTCGCTTGCAACAGAAATGCGCCACTGGGCGATCACCGATGAAAGCGATCCTTCACGGTGCATCAATTCAGTGATAACGGACGCAGATCGAACGAGGGACATTGAGGATGGCCAAGGACACGAAACCTGCATTGCTCGATCGCATCTCCAACTCGATTCTGCTCCTGCGAGGCTACAAGGTGCTGCTCGATGTGGACCTTGCTGCGCTCTACGGTGTTCCCACCAAAGCGCTCCTGCAGGCAGTAAAACGCAATCAAGAGCGATTTCCAGAGGACTTCCTGCTTCGACTGACCGCCGCCGAATGGGCGGCTTTGAGGTCACACTTTGTGACCTCAAACGACGGTCGCGGCGGCCGGCGATATGCACCTTACGCATTCACCGAACAGGGCGTTGCGATGCTCTCGAGCGTCCTCAAGAGCAGCCGCGCTATCGGCGTCAATATCGAAATCATGCGCACCTTCGTGCGTATGCGGGAATTGCTCGCCTCCAACAAGGAACTGGCCCAACAGCTCGCGAAACTGGAACGCAGGCTCGACACTCACGACCGGGCCATTGCCGGCATCATGACGGCCATCCGTGATCTCATGCGTCCACCCGAGCCGAAGAAGCGGCCTATCGGGTTCGTTGAGCTGCACGAAAAGAAGTGAAGATCAGGTCAGCCGGCGAAGAGCTGAACGAAGAACGCGAGATCGCCATCTGGAAGGATGGCGTGACGCTCTGAGGACCAAAACCCCAGGCCCTAGGGCCTAGGGCCTTCAGTGCTTCAGCACCCCCGGCAGCCACAGCGACAGCGCCGGCACGTAGATCACCAGCAGCAACACCACGAAGGAGGCGGCGTAGAACGGCCAGATGGAGCGCAGGGCCTGCGTCACGGTGATGCCGCCGATGGCGGTACCGACGAACAGCACCGAACCCACGGGCGGTGTGATGAGGCCGATGCCGGCGTTGAGGATCAGGATGATGCCGAAGTGCACGGGATCGACGCCGAAGGCCTTGGCGACCGGCAGGAAGATCGGCGTGCAGATGATGATCAGCGGCGCGAGATCCATGAACGTGCCGAGGATCAGCAGCGTGATCATGATCAGGAACAGGATCACGTACTTGTTGTCGGACACCGCGGTCAGCGCCTCGACGGCGGCCGTGGGCACCTGCAGGTACGCGAGCAGCCAGCCGAACGAGGCCGCGGCGCCGATCACGAACAGGATCAGGCCCGTCGTGCGCACGGCCCCCTTGCACGTTTCGGTGAAATGCTTCCAGGTCAGGCGGCGATACAGCAGTCCGGTGACGAGCAATGCATAGGCCACCGCGATCGAGGCGCTCTCGACGGCAGTGAAAATGCCGGCGCGGATACCGAAGAAAATCATCGCGACCAGCAACAGCCCCGGCAGCGCCGAGATGAAGCGCAGCAGCACTTCGCGAAATCCCGGAAAGGGTTCCGTGGCGTAACCGCGACGACGCGCGATCAGCCAGCCGGTGAACATCAGCACGACGGTCATGAGCAGCGCGGGGATCACGCCGGCCGCGAACAGATCGGCGATGGAGATGGAGCCGCCCGCCGATGCCGAGAACAGGATCAGGTTGTGCGAAGGCGGCACCAGCAGCGCCACGAGCGCCGCCGTGACCGACACGTTCACGGCAAAGTCCTTGTCGAAGCCGCGCTTCACCATCTGCGGGATCATGGCGCCGCCGATAGCGGAAACGTCGGCAATCGCCGAGCCGGAAACGCCGCCGAAGAACAGCGAGGCGAGCACGTTGACCTGACCGAGGCCGCCGCGTTGATGACCGACCAGCGAACTGGCGAACGAGATCAGCCGCTCGGAGATGCCGCCGCGCATCATGAGTTCGCCGGCAAAAATGAACAGCGGAATGGCGATCAGCGAGACCGTGCCGGCGCCCGCCGCGGTCTGCTGCACGACGACGATGGCCGGCAGATCGAGGTACAGCACGGTCGCGAGCGACGATGCGATCAGCGCAAAACCGACCGGTACTCCCAGCACGAGGAGCACGGCAAAGACCAGGAACAGAATCGCGATGGCCATGGATCTGTACTTCCGTTGATTCTTGTTATTCGCTCGCCGGCGCCTGTTCCGGCAGCGGCACGACGATTCGCTCGATGGCGAATAACGCGATCAGGGCGCCGCCGATGCACAGCGGCATGTACGCAAAGCCTTGCGGCAACGGCGCGCCCGCCATCCGGTAGTCCCAGGCATCGACCATCATCTGGCCGCCCCAGACGGCGAGCATCAGTCCGGTGCCGACCGCGATCAGGTTCGCAAAGATGCGCAGCGCGCGGCGCAGCGGCGGTTGCGCGGTTTCGACCACGATGAAGAAGCCGAAATGGCGGCTGGTGCGCACGCCCGCGGCCGCACCGAACATCATGGTCGTGCCCATGAAGAACAGCGCCAGGGGCTCGGTCCAGCTCGGCGCCGCATTGAGCACGTAACGCGAGAACACCTGCCAGCCCTCCACGACCGCCATGCCGATGATCGATACGCCGGCGATGGCCACAGTGGCCGCAGCGATCGGGTCGAGGACCGCGCTGAACGCTGATTTCTTTTCCGTCATCGAAGCTTCTCCGTGACTGCGGCGTCACGCCGCGGCGCGCACCAGCTCATGCAGTTTTTTCAGATCGCCATGCGCCAGATATTTTTCCAGCACCGGCGCCGCGGCCTTGTGGAAGGCATCGCGATCGACTTCGTTGAAATGCACGCCCGCCTGCAGGACGGTCTGGCGTGCTTCTTCTTCCATCCGGTCCCACAGTCCGCGCATGTAGGGAACCGACTCGCGCGCCGTCGCGATGACGAGATCGCGATCCGCGGGCGACAGGGCATCGAACGTGCGCCGCGACATGAGCAGCGCCTCGGGAGAATACGAATGCTCGCTGCCGGAAATGTAACGCGCCACTTCGAAGTGACGACTGGTCTGGAAGCTGCGCCAGTTGTTCTCCGCGCCGTCGATCAGGTGCGTCTGCAGCGCCGAATACACTTCGCCGAAAGGCAGCGGCGTGGGCTCGCCGCCGAGTGCCGAGACGGTTTCGAGAAAAATGTCCGAAGGCGGCACGCGGAATTTCAGCCCGTTGAGATCCTTCGGCTCGTGAATGGCACGGCGGACGTTGTAGAACGAACGCGAGCCCGCATCGTAGATCGCCAGTCCGATGAGATTGCGTGCTTCGAATCCTTTCAGTACCAGCGCGCCCGCTTCGCCGTCCACGGCGCGACGCATGTGTTCGACCGAGTTGAACACATAGGGCAACGCGAACATCTGGGTCAGCGGGAACGGATTGTTCAACGGCGCAAAATTCACGCGCGTGATGTCGAGCGCGCCGAAGCGCGTCAGGTCCACCGTATCGCCTTCGCGCCCGAGTTGGCCGGCGTAGTAGACGCGAATGCGCAGCCGCCCGTCCGTGCGTTCCTCCAGGCGCTTGCCGATCCAGCGCACGGCTTCGACCGTCGGATAGCCGTTCACGTGCACGTCGGCCGCGGTCATCAGTCCATCGCTGGCGGCATGGATGGCATTGCTCGCCAGCGTCATGCCGACGGCGCCGGCGCCCAGCAACATTTCTCTGCGGTTGATGGAGGTCACGGGCTGGAACCCTGTTGTGGTTTGTAGGCCTCGGCGCGGACGGTGCGGCACCGGATCTCGCCATAGCGGCCGAAATCGATGCGCGAGCGCTGGCCGATACGGATGTCGTGAACGCCGGTGATCATGCCGCAGGAAATGTAGTCGCCCTTGCGCAGCGAACGTCCGCGGCTGGCTGCCTTGTTGAGCGCGAAAGCGAACGCATCGAGCGGCGTTCCCGGCACCGCAATCGTTGCCCTGCCGACCGACCTGTCGTCGATGAACGTCTCGACCGCCAGCTCGTGAGCATTGGTTTTCCAGTCCGAGATCGGTGAGCCGGCGATGACGCCCCAGTTGTTGCCGAAATCGGAAATGACGGCGCCAGGACCCAGATCGTTCAACGTGGCGAGCGGACTGCTCGCCATTTCGACACCGATGCACATGCGCCCGACCAGACTCGCGGCGGACTGTGCCGCCCAGTCCGTCTTGCCGACCGCAGCATCTTCACCCGCATAGATGCCGATTTCCGCTTCGATGGCAGCGAAGCCGCCTTCGATGATGGGACACACCGCTTCCTGTCCGGGCGCCACGACGTGAACGTTGTGTGCCCAGACCGGGCCGATCAGCCGTTCCTCGGGATATTTTTCCTGCCAGGCTTGGCCGATGCGCGCGACCTTCCAGCCGCGCAGGGCATCGGGCCACCGATCGATCGCCAGGTCCTGGATACCGTAAGCCGTGGCCAGATCCGGCGGCACCGCGCCCGGATACTCGGCAATGAAATGGCCGGCAAGTCGTGCCTGCACGAACTTTTCGGCAGTGTTTCGGCTACTGTCGCTCAACCCGATTCCCCCGCCCGACACACTTTTAATCTCGTGGGGCTGTATATAGGAAACCGGTGTCATTTACAATTCTTCCAGCCACTCGAACAACATCCACTACGGGGGAATATTGATGAAAATCAATGGTTACCGCTCTTCCGGTGCGCGCTTCGGCGCGTTCGGGCGCGCGCTCTGCGCATTGGTCGTCGCCGGCGCCGTTCTGACCGCTCCCGCGGCGGGCGCGGCGGCATCGAAAGTCGCCTTCCCGGGTGCGCTCGGCTGGGCCGCACACACGCAGGGCGGGCGCGGCGGGAAGATCATCAAGGTCACGACGCTCGCGGCGGACGGCCCCGGCTCCTTCGTCGAAGCACTCAACGCGAAAGGCCCGCGCATCGTCGTATTCGAAGTCGGTGGCGTCATCGATCTCGGCAAGCGCGAGCTCAGGATCGCCGAACCGTTTCTCACCATCGCCGGACAGACTGCGCCCTCGCCCGGCATCACGCTCATCAAGACGGGCATCGACATCGCGACGCACGATGTGATCATCCAGCACCTGCGCATTCGTACCGGCACGGCCGGCGCCGAAAAGCGCAGCGGCTGGGAGCCCGACACGATCTCCACGGTGAATGCCTACAACGTGATCGTCGATCACTGCTCGCTCACCTGGGCCATCGATGAAAACCTCTCGGCCTCCGGCCCGCGCTTCACCGGCAAGACGCCCGACGAATGGCGCAGGAACGTGTCGCGCGACATCACCTACAGCAACAACATCATCGCCGAAGGACTCGC
The DNA here is from genome assembly GCA_964457865.1 of uncultured Steroidobacter sp. Taxonomy (GTDB): domain Bacteria; phylum Pseudomonadota; class Gammaproteobacteria; order Steroidobacterales; family Steroidobacteraceae; genus Steroidobacter. Next base: position 15,260 of record CAYWHG010000029.1, on the reverse strand, counting down.
GCATGCGACGCA
>CAYWHG010000029.1:0-15148 GCA_964457865.1 uncultured Steroidobacter sp. | reverse complement strand
TCGACAGCGAAGAACAGGTCGGCGGCTACCCGGTACAGAAGGAAACGCGCCAGGCGTTCAATGAAAAGGACTGGGACCTGGCGACGATGGTGCCGAAGGTGGCGCCGGCAAAAGGGAATATTCCGAGGTAGAGGCAGAAAAAGAAGATCTCTCCACGGGGCAACACGGGGAAAGAGAAAAATCCCTTCGCTCCGAACCCCCGTGTGGCCCCGTGCCCCCCGTGGAGATCTTCTTCTTTCCTCCGACCCTCTGTGTTCTCTGTGATCTCTGTGTGAAATCTTCTTCCGCTGCAGACTCCTAATACGTCCCGCGCTGAATGTACGGCACCTGCGCGAACAGCCGGCGCTCGGCGCCGCGCGGGTCGTCGACGAGTTTCGACTCGGCGTCGAACACCATCGTCGATCGTTTCTCGAGCTCATAAGGCCGCCACTGCGGCAGGCCCGCGTGATTGGGATCGCCGCTGCGCGCGAGGGCGATGAAGGCATCGCTCATGCGATCGGCGGTCTTCTGCGCATCGACACCGGTCCCGGTCAGCGAGTGCGGCTGCGCGACGTTGTCGAACACCAGCGGGATATCCATGGTGTGCATCGCGCCGTAGCGGCCGCCTTCGAGCGGCGAGCGATAGTCGAGTTGATAGGCGTATGCAGGCGAGCCCTGCGCTGCACGCAGCTCCGCCTCGATGACGGCACCGCGCCAGGAGCGGCCGGCCGTGGTCGCGGCGAAGAAGACTTCCGTCGGCGAGTACTGCGGATAGAGGCGGCGATATTCCGCGATCACGGTGTCCGGATCGATGTCGACATGCAGTTGCGGCAGCAGGCGCTCGGGCAACTGCTGCCACGTCAGTTCGCGCACGCCCGGTTCGTTGCCGAGGAAGGCGATCGTCTCGTCGCGCGTGTTGCCGATGATCATGGGGATGCCAGCCGACTGCGGCGGCGCGTCCGGATAGAACGGATGTCGCGGCAGCAAGTGCTGATCGAGCACCGGACCGAAGTACAGCGAGCGACCGACCATCGTGGCATCGGGCGCCTTCGTGGCAGCGACGAGATCCGCGATGCCGACCGTGTCGATGCGTTTGAGATCGGCAGGCGCGATCTTCAATGCATCGAGATAGGCACGCGCACGCAGCGTCGCGCTGCGCGGGCCCGCAGCCGTGACCTGCTGGCCGCTCATGGTGGCCGCGCGATGAAACAGCCCGCGCGCTGCCGGCATCGCCATCAGCGAGGCGATCTTGGCACCGCCGCCGGACTGGCCGAACACCATCACGCGACCGGCATCGCCGCCGAATTCTTCCGCGTGATCGCGCACCCATTGCAGCGCCAGCACCAGGTCGAGCAGTCCGACGTTGCCGGAGGATTCGTAACCGGCGCCGCCGAGCCGGCCGAGATACAGATGCCCGAAGGCGTTCAGGCGGTGATTCACCGTGACGACGACGACATCGCCGCGACGGCACAGCCGCGTGCCGTCATACAGCGGGCTCGATCCCGAACCGTTGCTGTATTCGCCGCCGTGGAAATAGACCATCACCGGCCGCTTCTCCGCATCGCGCAGACCCGGCGTCCACACGTTCAGCACCAGGCAGTCCTCGCTCATTTTTTCGGACGAGCCGGACTGCGGACACGCCGCGCCGTAGTCGAGTGCATCCCTCACGCCCTTCCATGCTACCGGTGTCAATGCGGGACGAAAGCGACGAGTCGAGGTGTCGGCGCCGTAGGGGATGCCGCGGAAGACGTGCACGCCGTGTTCGAGGCTGCCGCGGATGCGGCCGCTGCGCGTGGTGGCGGTGACGGTGCGAGGCGCTGCGTGGGCCAGCGCAGGCGCAAACAGCGCGGCCGCGGCGAGCGCGCCGGTGTGCAACAGTTCTCGGCGTGTCAGATCGTTCATTGGTTCGCTCCGGAAAGGCCCCCACCCTGCCCTCCCCCGGCGACCGGGGGAGGGGAAGACGGAGACCGATCATTCTTTTCCCCTCCCCCGGTCGCCTGGGCACGGTCAGGGAGGGGGCGCTCTGCAGCCAGCAATCCCTGACTCATCAACCATTCCCGACCGCGCTCGATCCAGCGATCCGTCGTCGTCGCATTGTTCAGGCCGTACCCGTGACCGCCGGCGGGATACACGATCAGCTCCACCGGCACGGTGTGCCGCTGTAGCGCTTCGAAGAAGCGGATGCTGTTGGCCACGGGCACGGCGGCATCATCGGCCGCGTGGACGATGAAGGTCCGCGGTGTCGCCTCGCTGACCTGCAGCTCGTTCGAGTACAGGCGAAGCATGTCGGGTGCGGGTGTGTCGCCGAGCAGCGCCTCGCGCGAGCCGCGGTGCGTGATGGTGTCGTCGAAGCTGATCACCGGATAGATCAGCATCAGAAAATCCGGACGCAGATTCGGTCGATCGAAATGCGTTGCCAGCGTCGATGCCAGATGTCCGCCGGCCGAGAAGCCGATGACACCGATGCGCAACGGATCGATGTCCCATTCGCCCGCACGCTCGCGCACCACACGCAGCGCCTGCTGCGCGTCCTGCAGCGGACCGCGTGTGCGGTCGCGCATGTGTGCCGGATTCGGCATGCGGTACTTGAGCACGAAGGCCGCGACGCCCATGTCGTTGAACGCCTTCGCGACATCGACGCCTTCCTTGACGATCGATACGCCGCGATAGCTGCCGCCGGGAAGAATGATCACGGCCGCGCGCAACGGATCGCGCTGCTGCGGCAGGTACGTCGTCAGCGTCGGCCGCGAGACATCCATCAGGAACGGAAATTTCTCCGTCGCATCGCGGACCCGCTCGGCGTCGGGCGCATCGATCGCACCGGGAATCGCGCCGTCGTAGAGCGGCATCTCCGCTGAGTGAGCACCGCAAACCACGCCGAACGATACGATCGACGCAGCCAGCACGCCTTTCATTGCGCCGCTTCCGTGGCCGGCGGATACGCGACGATCAACACCAGATCCGCGTCGCCGAGCTGGCGGATGCCCACATCCGCACCTTCGTGCATGAACGTGGCACTGCCCGGACCGACCTCGACCTTCGTGTCATCGACCGTGAGTTCACCGCGCCCGCTGACGACGTAGTACACCTCGTCGTGCGTGAGCACATGCATGCCGATCGATGCCCCCGGATGCAGCGCACGCTTGCGGAAAATGACGCGGGCGTCCTTCACATCGTCGAAGTAGCGATACGCAGTGGTGGTGCCGGTCCCCTCGTGCGGCCTGGGTTCCTCGCGCGTGACAGTGGCGTCTTCGCGAACGAAGAATCGATTGCGGACATGGCGCGATGCGTCGGACTGCGCCGCGACGACCGGCGGTTCCTTCGCGCAGCCCGACAACAGGCAGAGCGCGACCGCGGAAAGAAATGCATGGCCCTGCGACATGGCCGCCAATCTCACCCGTTGCACGGGCGCGCGGCGCCGCAGGTGCGCAGAATCGTTGTTGTTGTAGTCAGCATTGCATGATCCCCCAGGCAGTGACTGATATCCCGACGTTCGAACAGTTGGCGGTATCGATTCCTCGTTCAACCGGATCGCAGCGATAAAAAAGGCGTCGAGTCCGTGAGGACCCGACGCCAGCAGAGACTGAGGATCAGGGGGAACCTCAGAACTTGTAACGCGCGCCGAGGAAGTACTGGCGGCCGGTGTGGTGATAGTACGAAGAGCGATTGCCCACGGCATCGACCCACTGGTCTTCGAACTCATCGGTCAGGTTCAGCGCTTCGAACGTAAGGTCGAGGCTGTCCGTGATCGACCAGCGTGACGAGAAATCGAGGTTCAGCGTTTCCGCCGTGCCTTCAACGTCGTTGTTGTTCCGACCCGGAACGGTCGTCAGGTACTCATCACGATAGGCCGCCGAGATGCGCGCCATCACAGTGCCATTGTCCCAATAGAGCGTGGCGTTCGCCGAATTCTGCGACAGGCCCGTCAGCGTCTCCTTGGTCTGGACCACGCCGAGCGCATCGACGTACTCGACTTCCGAGTCCACGTACGTGTAGTTCATCTGCACGCCGAAGTTGCTGAAGAATCCGGGCAGGAACGTGAACGGCTGCTGGTAGGCGATTTCCACTCCCTTCAGGTCACCCCCCGGCGTGTTGCTCGGCAGATTGAACTGCCAGTCTGCGAGACAGGCTTCCGCGGCACCCGGGGCGGTTGGATCGTAGCCGGGCAGCTGCGCTGCGCACTGGGCGAGCGCGACGGAATCCGGCAGTCCGAACGGATTGGAGGAGAAGTTGCCGGTCTGGCGCACCGTCTGCACGAACGTGCCGATGTCCTTGTAGAAGACCGCCAGGGACAGCAACGACTCGTCAGCGAAGTACCACTCGAACGACAGGTCGTAGGAATCAGCCTCGTACGGTTCCAGGAACGGGTTGCCGGCATTCACTGTCTTGTTGTTGCCTGAAATGCTCATGGCCAGCGCAGGATTGAGCTGGCCGAGGTTGGCACGCGTCATGGCCTTGGCCGCTCCGAAGCGGATCAGGAAATCGTCCGTGATCGACGCCACGAGGTTGAGAGATGGCAGCGTCTTGTCGTAGTCGTTGTCGATCGTCAGCAGCGTGTTGCCGCTCGCACCGCGCGCCCATCCTGTCGATTCCTGGTCAGTCTGCACGTAGCGCACACCCACGTTGCCGCGAACCGGCACACTGCCAACATCGGCGGAGAACTCGAACTGCACGTAGGCACCGGTGTCGTTCTCTGCAACCGAATAGTTGTTGCCCAGATCGTTGTCGGTGCTGACGCCATACAACCCGTAGTTGGTCAGATCGAACAGGTCGGTTGCTTTCTTGACGTCGGGTACGACCCAGACATTGGTGTTGCCACCCGGCAGATCCAGACCGCTGGAGTTGAGATTGAGCTGCTGCGCGTACTGCGCGCGGTCAACCGCGATCTGCGCTGCGCTGGCCGCTTCATTGACACGACGGGCGCTAGTCGTTTCGAACTCGTATTCCTTGTACTGGACGCCGAACTTCAATGCCGTCCTGTCGGACGTATCCCACTTCAGATCCAGCATGTAGTTCGTGAAGGTGTTGTTCGCGGTTTGCGGACGCAGGCGGATCTGCGTCAGCGACCAGGCATTGGGATTGTCGACATCAGCCGTGCCGTAGTTCAGGACCGGCAGGCGGGAATTGTTGCGATAGTCGAAGGAAACCCCGTCAGCATCATTGATGTCCCACAGCAGCGTCGTCTGGACCGGATTCTTGTGATCGGATTCGGCACGTCCGACCAGGCCGGACAGATGCACCGTGTCCGAGAAAGAATGCTCGCCGGTCAGCGTGAACTGCGTGAATTCGGTTTCGAGTTCGTCGTAACGCTGCTCGGAACGCACGTCGACATCGTTGAACAGGCCGTACACCATGTTCTGCGTGGCCGGATCGATCTCCACCTGCAACACATCCACGGCGGACAGGGAGGCGCTGAAATTCGGCATCTCCAGGAACTGCTCGGTCCGCGTCGAATCAAGATTCGCGTACAGAGCGTCCAGGGTAAAGAGGGTGGAATCCGTGGGCGCAAGCTGGAACGAAGCCGTTACGCCCAGACGCTCCTGGGTATTCTCGTACAGGTCGTAGCGCGGAATACGTGGACGGAACGATGCGTTCATATCGGCCAGTGCCGGCGCCGTACCCTGATAGCTCGCCAGATTGGCCGCCGTCCATCCGGCATTCTGCCAACGCACCGCGCTGGAGCCATCGTCGCGGAACTCGCGATCCGAGTACGCCACCGAGAGCAGCGCGCCGAACTTGCCATCGCCCCAGGTATTGCTGATCAACGCCGTGGCGCGCGGATCCATGTCTTCCTGAAGATCGTTGTAACCGACCTGAGCACCGGTCACGAACGTGAGGCCGTTGTAGTCAAAGGGCCGGGCCACCGACAGGTCGACCGTGGCGCCAAGCGATCCTTCTTCCTGGTCCGCCGACGAAGTCTTGGCAACCTTGATGGAATTGAACAACTCGGACGCGAAGATATTGAAATCGAAGCTGCGGGCACGGTTGGTGCCGTTGGCGGCATCGGTACCGCCGGTCGTCGCCAGCGCTTCCATGCCATTGATACGCACGCGCGTGAACTGAGGACCGAGGCCGCGCACTGAAATCTGACGACCTTCGCCGCCCTGGCGGGTGATCGCGACGCCGGGAATGCGCTGAATGGATTCGGCCAGATTGAGGTCCGGGAAATCGGCGATGTCTTCCGCGACGATGGAATCCACCGCGCCGATGGCATCGCGCTTCAACACAAGAGCTGCATTCAAGCTCTCACGAAAGCCGGTGACGACGATCTCTTCCAGTGAGCCATCGGGCGCCGCTTCCTGCGCCTGCGCGGACATTCCGACGATTGAAACCGATGCGAAGCCCAGGATTGCGCGGATCGATGCGCGAACCAGACCGCTATGACGATCGACTGCCAGCATGTGAGTTCTCCCCCATCGTTTGCCATAAACGGGACAGCACTCGCGTAGCCGCTGGCCAACGCATCGCACTCCCCCACCGGCGCCGGCGGCGCCTCCATAACCTGAAAAATGATGTTCGTTTGACACCGGTAGCAAGTTGCCACGACACGATGAATGACACCGGTGACAATCGGAGGCTAGCAGAGCACCATATCGGCCGGCAAGACCGGTTCATTGGTGACTCCGCAACAGGATTCACACGGGGCCGATGATGCAACGCAAGAATCAGGCAGCGTCTGTTGCGCGGGCGCCAACGACATGGCACCGCTCATTTCGGGGTAATTTGGACGACTTATGACCAGATCCATTCTCTGCTTCGGCGAAGTGCTCCTGCGGCTGTCGGCCCCCGGCAAGCAGTTGCTCCTGCAGACCGGCGGCCTCGAAGCCCATGTCGGCGGCGCCGAAGCAAACGTCGCCGTTTCGCTGAGCCGGCTGGGTCATGCAGCGGCGGTGGTGACGAGCCTGCCGGACAATGCACTCGGGCATGCCTGCGTCGGCGAACTGCGTCGCCACGGCGTGGACACCGCTCCCATCCGCTTGCGCGATGCGCGCATGGGCCTGTATTTCCTGACGCACGGCGCCGGCCAGCGCCCCGCCGAGGTTCTCTATGATCGCGCGCAGTCCGCATTCGCGACTGCACCGGCCGACACCTACGACTGGACGGCGTTGCTGCAGGACACGCAGTGGCTGCATGTGTCCGGCATCACCCCGGCAGTGAGCACCGAAGGCGCCGAGTCGGCGCTGCGCGCCGTGAAAGCCGCGCGTGCCGCGAACGTGCAGATTTCCTTCGACTGCAATTTCCGCGCGCGGCTGTGGGGTGCGCGCGCGCCGCAGGCACCGAAAATCCTGAGCGAGCTGTGCCAGTACGCGAACCTGATCTTCGGCGACGATCGCGACATCGCATTCATGCTCGGTTTCAAGGCCGAGGATGCCGATGCCACCGAGCGGCGCCGCCAGGCTGCCGCCGTGGCGTTCCGGACGTTCGGATCGCTGCAGTGGATCGCCTACACGGAACGCACGCGACACAGCGTCGACACCCAGCAGCTCGCCGGCACGCTGCACACGGCCAACGAGGTGTTCACGACCCGCCCCTATCCCCTGCAGGGCATCGTCGATCGCATCGGCGCTGGTGACGCCTTCGCCGCGGGCATCCTGCACGGACTGCTCCGCGGCATGACGCCGCAGGCCACCGTCGATTTCGCCACCGCGGCGGGCTGCCTGAAACACACGGTGCCGGGGGACTTCAATCTGCTTGGCGTCGGTGACATCGAGCTGTTTCTTTCTGAAGTGCAGACGGATGTGAGGAGATAGGGCTGCTGGGCTCTGGGCTGCTGGCCAGAGCCCGGACCAGAAGTAGCCGTGTCCGAATCCGTTCTTGTTCTGGCCAGCAGCCCAGAGCCCAGAACGGTCCGGTATCATTGCGCCCCCATTTTCACCACTGCGCATGCCCCGCGCGCGTTCCCGGAGTGCCCCATGTACGACTTCAGAAAATTCTTCATCGACGGCACGTGGGTGGCACCGGCGGGTCGCCGCGAACACGAGGTGATCAATCCGGCGACCGAGGAAGTCGTTGGCAGGATCCTGCTGGGCACCGCGGAAGACGTGGATGCGGCGGTGCAGGCTGCGCGTCGTGCCTTCGAGAGTTTTTCGCAAACGACGCGCGAGGAACGAATCGCTCTCCTCGAACGCATCATCAAAGTTTTCCAATCGAAGATTCAGCGCATGGCCACCGCCATTTCCGACGAGATGGGCGCGCCCATGAAGCTCGCATTGAATGCCCAGGCCGGCAGCGGCATCGGTCACTTCGCCGCCGCACTCGCCGTGCTCAAGGACTTCGAATTCGAAGAACAGATCGGCACGACGCGCATTCGTCGCGAACCGATCGGCGTCTGCGGCCTGATCACGCCGTGGAACTGGCCGATCAACCAGATCGCCTGCAAGGTTGCGCCGGCGCTCGCGACGGGCTGCACCGTCGTGCTGAAGCCGAGCGAAGTCGCGCCGCTGAGCGCGCATGTGTTCGCCGAAATTCTCGAAGAAGCGGGTGTGCCGAAGGGCGTGTTCAACATGATCGACGGCGACGGCCCGGGCGTCGGTGAAGCGATCTCGCGCCATCCCGACATCGACATGGTGTCGTTCACCGGCTCGACGCGCGCCGGCGTGGCGGTGGCGAAGGCCGCGGCCGACACGGTGAAGCGCGTGTCGCAGGAACTCGGCGGCAAGTCGGCGAACATCATTCTCGAAGATGCGGATCTCAACGCCGCGGTGAAGACGGGCGTGATCTCGATGATGGCCAACACCGGCCAGTCGTGTAACGCGCCCTCGCGCATGCTCGTGCCGGCGAAGCTGTACGACGAGGCCGTGCAGATCGCCAAGGCCGTCGCCGAGAAATCGCGCGTCGGCGACCCGAAGGCCGACGGCGTAACGATGGGCCCGGTCTCCAACCGAACCCAGTTCGAGAAGATCCAGGGACTGCTGAAGAAGGGCATCGAAGAAGGCGCGCGCGTCGTGACCGGCGGTCCCGGTCGTCCCGATGGCATCGACAAGGGCTACTTCATCAAGCCCACGATCTTCGCCAACGTGAACAACGACATGACCATCGCGCGCGAAGAAATCTTCGGGCCGGTGCTGTGCATGATTCCGTACCAGACCGAAGAAGAAGCGATCCGCATCGCCAACGACACGGTCTACGGCCTGTCCGGCTACGTGTACTCGGGGAATATTGAAAATGCCCGGCGGGTGGGCAACCGGCTGCGCACCGGCATGGTCCATCTCAACGGCGCGTCCACTGATGTGAACGCGCCGTTCGGCGGCTACAAGCAATCGGGCAACGGCCGCGAGTGGGGACGCGAGGGACTGAAGGAGTTTCTCGAAGTGAAAGCGGTGATGGGATACGGCAACGCGTAGCGTTGCCGTATCCGGGCTACTGGCCGCTGGGCTGCTGGCCAGAGTCGGAGCAGAGCAAGCGCCTCTTCCTCCTGCTCTGGCCAGCAGACAGAGACCAGTCGGCCTGCGACCTCCTATCTCACCGGCCCCGCTTCCGGATTCGGCGCCGGCAGTGCGTGCTGCATGCGATCGTAGATGCGATGCACCTTGATTCCCGAGAGCAGCGTGTCGCCGCCCCACTTGATCTGCGATTCGAGCTGATCGGTTTTTTTCAGCCAGCGATATTTCTCGGTAACGTTCGGACCCTTGCGCGCCTTGCGCTCGATCACGAACCACTCACCGTCCCAGCCGACGCGCGAGTCGGCGAGTTCTCCCGTTGGCATCGACACCTGGCTGTTGCTGCCGGCCTGGAAACGTCGTGCGTCGAGTTCGGACGTGATGTCGATGGTCGCGCCTTTCTGGGTCACGACCAGCGTGTCCGAGATATTCAGCATGCGGCGCAGATTGTCGTTCGTCCGCGGACGTCGTGGCTGTCCTGGTGCCGATGGCGGCTTCGCTCCTTCTTCTGTCGGCGGCAGCGGCGGCAGGCCGAGCGGCGGAATGCCCAGCGGATCGGTACGGCGTGCGTCGCGCAGGTAGCGGTCCCGCTCCTTGCGCAGTTCGTCGAGACGCTTCTGCAGCAACCGCTCGGCGTCATCGCTTTTCGCCGCATTCACACGCCAGTTGCCGCTGAGATCGACGCCTTTCGGCGGTGCGGCGACATAGCCGCGCGCCGCGGCGCCCTGGCCGACACACAACAGCATCGCACCGACGACGGCGGCGATGCCGGACGAGAATCGAAGTTGGATCAAGTGTGCTCCGTCGGGTCGGGGTCTCACATTGCGTGAGACCCATCAGAACCCATCCGGTTCAGGCGTGCAACGCTCAGGCACCCGAAGCCGGCACGGTGCCGGCCGGCAGATCGAACTCGCCCTTCGTGGAAAAGCGCTGCGTACTGAACGTCGACCCGCTCAGCTTTCCCTTCATTTCATACTGGATCTTGTGGGTGCCGTCGCCCTGCATGATGCCGATCGCCTGACGGATCATGCGAAACGCCGAAATCGTGACCGGCACGCTGATCACCGTCTCGCCGAACCGCGGCACCGTGCCGCCCTCGGGACTGACCCCGCTGGCGAAGCTCTTGCCCTGCACGTCCATTTCGAGCGCGACACCGTTGTAGACGATCTCGGCATCGTTCGGATTCTGCACGCGCAGCTTCACCAGCAGCCGCAGCTCCATGCCCTGCCCCTGCAACGGCTCGATACCCGCCACCGTGACCTGCGGCGGATCGCGGCCGGGCATGCTGGCGCAGGCGCCGAGTCCCGTTGCCATCACTACCGCCAACACTGCAACTGCGCGACGCCAGAAATACATGAGTGGTTCTCCCGACCTAGAGCGCAGGCATTGTGCGCGAGCGCCGCGAACTGCAGATCAGGATATTCCGCGGCGACGTCGGTGCCTTTGGGCTCCAGCCAGCCTTCCGGGACGGTTCGGCGTCAGCGCTGTGCCAGTGCCTGCGACGACGGGGCCGGCGCATCCTTCACGAGCCGGAAGCCGACATGGCTCATCGGATTCATCGGATCGTTGCCGCGGCGCGCACTGGGTCGGTAGCTCAGACAATAGTCGACATTGCAGAGAAACGATCCGCCGCGGATGACACGGCGTGGCGCGTTGGGCATCGCACCGAGCGCATCGTCGGGATCCCATGAATCCTGCGGGCCGGCTGGATTGTCGATGACGGTATTGCCGAACTGCTGCAGCTCGCGATCGAAGAAATCCGCGCGATACCAGTCCGACGCCCATTGCCAGGCATTGCCCGTCATGTCGACCAGTCCGTAACCGTTCGCGGGAAACGTGCCGACGCGCATCGTGCCGGTCGCACCGCCCGCCTTGGGATTCACCACGGGAAAGCGGCCCTGGCGGGAGACGTCCCAGATGTTCGCCATCGCTTCGCCGCCGGGTTTGAATTCTTCGCCCCAGGTATAGGTCGCCTGTTCCAGCCCGCCGCGGGCGGCGAACTCCCACTCCGCTTCGGTCGGCAGACGCTTGCCGACCCAGGCGGCATAGGCGAGCACATCTTCGTAGCTGACCTGGACGACGGGATGCTCGTCCTTGCCGTCGATATTGCTGTCGGGGCCGCTCGGATGTTTCCAGTTCGCGCCCGGAACATAGCTCCACCACTGGGCGATGTTGCGGTAGTCGACCGGCTGATCGGTGCCGACGAACACCATCGCACCGGCAACCATCGCCTCGTCGGGAGGCTCGGGCGTACCCGGCGGCAGTTGCACCTTGAGATCCTCCCAGCGCGGCTTGCGTTCGGCGGTGGTCACATAGCCGGTCGCCGCGACGAACTCGCGAAACTGCGCATTGGTGACGTGGGCGCGATCCATCCAGAAACCGTTCACGCGCACCTGATGCGTCGGCCGCTCATTGCGCTGCGCGAGTTCGTGGTCGCTGCCCATCAGGAATTCGCCGCCCGGCACCCACGCCATGTCTTTCGGACCGAGCGTGCCGTCGCCGATCGTCACGACGGGTTTCGCAGCGGCGGGTTTTGCGGCAACGAGCGCGGGGCTGGATGGATCCGCACCCTTCTGCATCCACGCGGCCGCGGCGAATCCGGCACCGCCGCCGATCAGCGCGATGGCCGCCAGCGCGATCAGCAACCGCCGCACGCCGGAACCCGCCGTGGCGGTGTCAGCAGTTCCTGCTGCAGTCTGCGTGGACTCCGCGCGCTTGCTCATGATCGCCTCAGCCTGATTTTTCCGGGAAGTCGCTATGGTGAGCGGCGCTGCGGGACGTGTCCACGCAAGGGCACAGAGCGAACGCTAGGTAATTTCCGCAGCCTCGTCGGACTCCGGCACCGCGACCGGCACCGTGAAGTGAAAGGTCGCGCCGCCATCGTTGTTGTTCTCGGCCCAGATGCGGCCGTCATGCGCATTGATGATGGTGCGGACGATGGACAGGCCCAGGCCCATGCCCTGCTGGTTGGTGGTGAAGAACGATTCGAACAACAGCGGCATTCGCTCCGCCGGGATGCCGCAGCCGCAGTCGCGCACCGCGACCTCGATGCTGCCCTCATCGTAGCGGCGCGTGATGATGGTCAGGCGCCGCTGCGCCTCCGGCACGGCGGCCTCTGCATCCATCGCGTTGACGATCAGATTCACGAGGACCTGTTGCAGCTGGGTCGCGTCGCCCAGCGCCTGCGGCAGATCGCCGGCGAATTCCCTGTGCAGTCGCACGCGGCGGCGTTCGATGTCGCCCGCCAGCAGGCGAAACACATCGAGCACGGTCGCGTTGATGTCGAGCGGCCGACGCTGCAGCGGCTGGTTGCGCACGAACGCGCGGATGGAGCGGATCGTGTCGTCGGCGCGCAGATCGTACTGGCGGATCGAGCCCATGATCTCGATCAACTCATCGATGGGCGGATCCGGTCGCTGCAGCAGATTGCGCGCCGCCTCGGCACTCAGCAGGATCGCGCTGAGCGGCTGACGGATCTCGTGCGCGATCATTGCCGTCAGTTCGCCCATGACTGCGAGACGCTGCGCATGCGCCAGCGCCTGCGTCGCCTCCTCGGCACGCCGTCGGTCCGTCACGTCGCTGACGGCACCGACGAAGCCGATGAATTCGCCGTCCGATGCGTAACGCGGTACGCCGATCGAATGCACCCACCGGTACTCGCCGTCGTGGCGGCGATGACGGTACTCGGCCTCGAACCGCTGATGCAGCCGGAAAGACGTTTCGAAGAGTTCCCGCATGCGCTGCCGATCGTCCGGATGCACCCGCTCGCCCCAGCCTTCGCCACGCTCCTCGTGCAATCCGCGGCCGCTGAACTTCAGCCAGCCATCATTGCTGAACTCGTTGCCCTGCTGGGCATCGGTCTGCCAGATCATGACGGGTGCGGCGTTCGCGATGGCCCGGAAGCGTTCTTCGCTTTCGCGCAGCGAACGTTCGGTGCGCCAGCGCTGCTCGACGACGACCGCGACCAGGTACAGCGGCGCGGCACGCAACAGCAGATAGTTCTGCAGCGCATGCGCAACCTCCTCCGGCGGCAGCGAGGCGAACGGGCCGCGGTCCTCCACGACCGCCTGAATGACGATCACCGCCAGCAGCGTGATGGAACCCGACGCTCCGAACATGCCGAAGCGCAGCGCGGCCCAGAACAGGAATGGAATCGGCATGTAGAAACGCGTCTGCTGGAGCGCAATCGACGCTTCGCCGGTGTTGGCCGCCAGGTACGCGGTGACCAGCAGTCCGACGACCAGCAGGCTGGCTTCGATGAGTCGCTGCGTGTCGAGCAGCAAGGCGCGCAGATGCGATCCGAAAATCCAGTAGCAGATCGCCGGCGTCACGACCAGGTGGGTCAGGGCGTTGCCCATGAACCACTGGTCCCAGGACTGCCAGAAGTCATGGCCAAGCAGGTATCGCGCCCCCGCGCCGGCGAAGGCGCCGAGCGCGGGGACCAGCAGCACGGCATACAACAGGAACCGGGCAAACTGGGGCACCGTCTCCAGTTGCAGCGGCGCGCCGACGAACCGGCGCAGGATCACTGCAGTCAGCAGCGCCTTGGCGACGTCGATGGCGAACGTCGCGAGAAGAAACCACAGCGGAATATCCTGCGCGACTTCCGAGAACACACGGATCGGCAGTGTCGCCAGGATGTACCAGATCCAGCGCCGCGGCGGCACCATCAGCAGCACGCACAACAGCACCGAATCGGGAAACCAGAAGGGAGACGCCGACGCCTGGCTGAACGACATGCCATAGCGGTACGCGAAATAGAACGCGATACAGAAGAGCGCGAACAGCAGCACCTCGCGGTAGGCGCGCACACGCGCCAGCGTCCCGGATGATGCCGGCTCTTCGCCAGTGACTTGCATGCTTGACCGACGCCCCTGCCCCGCTGTCGCGCAATGCGACGCGATTGTTGTGGCGCAGCGATTATGCCTGTCGCAGTCGGCGCTGTCGTTACAGGCCGGGAGGCGTACGCCCGCCCGGGCCCTTCTTCGCCGTTACCTGGATCTCGATCTTCATGCGCGGATCGGCGAGCCCGGCGGAAATCATCATCGCGGCCGGCCGCACGTCGCCGAAGTACTTGCGCAACACCGGCCAGCATTGTTCGAACTCGCTCGCCACGGGCACGACATAGATCACTCGCACCACGTCTGCCAGTGTCGATCCGGCCTGCTGCAGCGCCTGTTCGATGTTCTTCAGGCATTGCTCTGTCTGCTCGAGGATGCCCGCGGCAATCGTCATCGTCGAATAGTCGAAGCCGGTCGTCCCGGAGACGAAGACCCAGTCGCCATCGACGACGGCGCGCGAATAACCGATGTCGCGTTCGAAGGTCGATCCGGAACTGATGAGCTGACGTGTCATGGGATTCCTCCGGTCCGGATCCTATCGGCAACTACTGCAGCCGTACATCGACCTGTATCGCGCGCCCGACGCCGGCTGCGCTGTTCACCTACGGATCCACGCCGGCGCAGCGCCTAGAATCGTTCTCCCGCTTCGAGGAGATGGACCATGTTTCGCCACCTGATGCTTCTGCCTGCCACGACGCTTGTCACGACGTTGGCTGCTTCGGTCGCCCTCGCCCAGTACACAGGCCCATCGACGACCACGCAGTACCGCAGCATTGCCGATGTGCTCAAGAACCCGGTCGACGATGCGCCGGTCACGCTCGACGGCTACCTGATCAAGCAGGTGGGCAAGGAGAAGTATATTTTCTCGGACGGCAAGTCGGAGATCCGCGTCGAGATCGACGCGAAGGAGTTCCCGGCGACGCCGATCGATGACAAGACGCGCGTGCG
>CAYWHG010000028.1:0-39483 GCA_964457865.1 uncultured Steroidobacter sp. | reverse complement strand
ACAAGGATGCGATCAAGCTGCGCGATCTGCTCAAAAAGCTGCGCGAGCATCTCGACGCCGGCAATCCCGCGCGTTCGCTCGTGAAAGATCCGGACGAGATCAGGATGCTGCACGACCTGCACCTGATCACGCTCAAGCCGCTCATGTACGTGGCGAACGTCGCCGAGGACGGCTTCGAGAACAATCCGCACCTCGATGCGGTGAAGGCGCGTGCAGCCGAGGAAGGTTCGCAGGTCGTCGCCGTCTGTGCGGCGATCGAAGCAGAGATCGCGCAGCTGGACGAAGCGGATCGCGCTGAGTTCCTCAACGAACTGGGACTCGCAGAGCCGGGCCTCAATCGCGTCATCCGTGCCGGCTACAAGCTGCTCGGGCTGCAGACGTATTTCACGGCCGGCGAAAAGGAAGTCCGTGCCTGGACGGTTCGTGTCGGTGCGACTGCGCCGCAGGCAGCCGGTGTGATTCACACCGATTTCGAGAAGGGATTCATTCGCGCCGAAGTGATCGCCTACGACGACTACATCGCGAACAAGGGCGAGCAGGGCGCAAAAGAAGTCGGCAAGCTGCGGCTGGAAGGCAAGGAATACATCGTCCGCGAAGGCGATGTGATGCACTTCAGGTTCAATGTGTGAGGGGAGGGCGACTGGTTAGCTGGCGACTGGCTGCTGGCCAGAATCGGAGGAGAGTCTCCGGTTTCCTTCTCTTGCCAGTTGCCAATCGCCCTTCTTGAGTCAGCTCGCGCCCAGGAGAAACTCCACCAGTGTCGACGTGAATTCCTGCGCCTGCTCGATGTTCGACAGGTGCGCCGCCTCCAGCATTTTCAGTTTCGCTCCAGGAATCGAAGCGGCGATCAGTTCGGCTTGCTCCGGCGGCGTTGCCGGATCCCTGGTCCCGCCGACCACGAGCGTTATTGCCGTGATCTGCCGGATGTCTTCGCGCAGGTCCATGTCGCGGATGGCTGCGCAGCAGGCCGCATAACCTGCAGGCGTCGTCTCGAGCAGCATCTGGCACACGCGTTCGACCCGCGCCGGTTCGGCCTCGCGGAATTCGGGCGTGAACCAGCGGCCCAGCACACCCTCGGTGAGCGCGGCCATGCCTTCGGTGCGCGCGGTCTGGATGCGCGCACCCCAGCCTTCGCGTGGCGGCATGTGGGCGGAGGTATTGCAAAGCGCGGCCTTGAGCACGCGATCGGGCCAGTGACGTGCGATGGCCATGGCCGTCATGCCGCCGAGCGACAGGCCGCACAGGTGGGCGCGCGCGATTTCACAGTCATCGAGCACGGCTAGCCCATCGCGTGCCAGCTGTTCCAGCGTCAGTTCCGCGCGGCTGCCTGCGGTCGATCTGCCGTGACCGCGAGCGTCGTAGCGCACGAGTTCGAAGTGTTCCTGCAGCGTGGCGGCCTGGTCGTCCCACATTTCCAGGCTGGTGCCCAGCGAGTTGATCAGCAGCAGGGCCGGCGCGCCGGGACGCGGTGTGTGCTCGTAGCGCAGTTGCGCGTCTTCAGTGATCACCGTTTTCATTGCTGCCTCATGGCGTTGCTGCCTTATGGCGTTCCTGGGGCCGCTTGCGTCAGTTCGTGAATGACATCTTCGGCCTGATGCATCGCGGTATTTGCGGCAGGCACCCCTGCATAAATGGCGCTGTGCATGATGAGTTCCTTCAATTCATCCTGCGTCAGTCCGTTATTGAATGCGCCGCGGACATGACCGCGGAATTCGTCCCAGCGGCCGAGCGCGATACAGATGGACAGCGTGATGCAGGAGCGCGTGCGGCGATCGAGTCCCGGCCGGTTCCACACATCGCCCCAGGCATAACGGGTGAGGAAGTTCTGGAAGTCGCGATTGAAATCGCTGAGGCGTGCATTGGACCGGTCGACCCACGCATCCCCGAGCACGGCGCGACGGTTGCGTGTGCCTGCGTCGTAGCGTTCCTGATCATCCATCGATATCGGCTCCCGTCTTGCGTTGTGCCAGGTAGGCGTGGGTGCGTGCTTCGGCGGCGGCGATGTCCCGCTCGATCGAGAATATCCGGTCGAACTGCTCGCGCGTCAGCACGACGTTCGTGCCCGGCAATTCGTTCTCGGCGACGTCCCTCAACGACGCATCGTTGGTCGCTGCCTTCTGTGTCCAGGCGCGGACGGTCTCATCCGCAGCATCGCGTCCCAGTTGCGGCGCCAGCGCCTCGGCGAGCGCGGCTGCGCTCGTCGTGCGCAATGCGATCGAGAGATTGGCCTGCATGCGCTGGCTGTCGATCCGCAATCCGCGAAAGGCATTTGTTACTGCGAGCAGGGCGCCATGTGTGAGGCTGCACAGCCGCGGCAGGACGATCCATTCGGCATGCCATGCGCCCGCGGCGCGCTCGTGTTCCTGTGTCATCGCCGCCAGCAGTGCGGCAGCGAGTTGCGGTGTCGTCGTCGCGGCCGCGACGGCGGCGACCGAATCGACGGGATTGTGTTTGTGCGGCATGGCGGTCGAGCCGCCCTTGCCGGGCGCCGCCGATTCGCCCAGTTCGCCGACTTCGCTCTGCATTTCCAGGATGAGATCGCGCGCCATCTTGCCCAGTTGCCCGGTCAATGCGGCCAGCGCAGTGCCGAACTCGACCACACACACGCGATTGGTATGCCAGCAGATGGGCGCGGCCCGCAGCCCCAGCCGGGTGGCGACGCCCGCCGTCAGTTCCGGGGCGAGCACGCCGGCGCTGGGCAGCGTTCCCACCGGTCCACCGAGTTGCAGGAACAGTCCGCTGCGCGCGATCTGCGCCAGGCGGGCGGCGATCTGATCGAGTCCGGCCAGCGCCGCGGCAAGCTTGTAGCCGAAGGTCGTGGGTGCTGCCTGCTGCAACAGCGTCCTGGCGATCATTGGCGTTCGCGCGTGGGCTTGCGCCAGCGCCGCCATCGTTTCGCGCAACTGGTGCAGGTCCCGTGATACGAGCGAGAGCGTATCGCGCATTGCCAGCATGACGGCGGTATCGATGACGTCCTGGCTGGTGCTGCCGTGATGCAGCCAGGCGGCGGCGTCCGCATTGACGCTTTTCACATGTGCGCGCAGTTGCTGGACGAAGGGAATCGCCGGGTTGCCCGCAAGAGCTGCAGAGGACAGATCGATGCGCGGGATCAGTTTGCGGTCGGTGCAAAGATTGGCGATCACGCGCGCCGCGGCATCCGGGATGAGCCCCAGTTCGCCCTGAACCTTCGCGAGTGCGCCTTCGAACTCGAGCATGTAGGCGAGTTGCTGCGCCGGTGCAAACAGCGCGGCGACCTCACTGCTGTGGAACTGCGAATCCAAAGGACCCCCGTCACAATGCGATTTCGCCTGATACTAATTGAGCGCCGCACGCGCGGCATCGGCGATAAGCGCAGCGCCGGTCGGCAATTGCAGGCCAACCCGCTATATCGTATAACGGTTTCCCTCCCGGCCTGCGAAAAATCCCATGGAAAACGCCAATTCTGCATCGCCGCCGCCGGCTTCCGGCCTGGTGTTCCGTCGCGAGCTGCGTATCGAATGGGGCGACTGTGACCCGGCCGGCATCGTCTTCTATCCGCGGTACCTGGCCTTCTTCGATGCGAACACCGCGTACCTTTTCGAGGCCGCCGGGCTGCCGAAGGCGGATCTCGTAAAAACCTACGACATCGTCGGCATGCCCCTGGTCGATGTCGGCGCGAAGTTCTTCATACCCTCGCGGTTCGGCGACCGGGTGACGGTGGAGAGCAACGTCGCGGAGTGGAAGCGCTCCAGCCTGACCATCGAGCATCGCATCCTGCGCGATGGCAAACTCGCCGTGCAGGGACACGAAAGCCGCGTCTGGGCCGGCAAGGATCCGGAACGTCCCGGCGGCATCAAGGCGCGCCCCATTCCGGAAGAAGTCATTCAACGCTTTGCCGCAGGCTGATCGATCCATGAAAGACCGACCCCGGGATGCAGCAGGCACTGGCAAGAGCCGTGCGAAGACGACATCCACCGCAACGCCGAAAGCCCGGCGTCGCGCCGCGGCACTCGGCCCGCTGTCGCATTTCATCGGCTACGCCCTGCGACGCGCGCAACTCGTGGTCTTCGACGATTTCTTTCATACCTTCGCCGACCTGGACCTGCGTCCCGCGCAGTTCGGCCTGCTGGTCGTGATCAGCCAGAATCCCGGGCTCAAACAGGCCGATGCGAGTGCTGCGCTCGGCATCCAGACGCCGAACTTCGTGGCGCTGGTCGATGCGCTGGAACGCCGCGGCATCGTGCAGCGCCTGCCGACCGAGAACGACCGCCGCTCGCACGCGCTGCATCTCACCAAGGCCGGTGAGGCATTGCTCAAGCGCGTACTCGTGCGTCAGGCCGAACACGAGGAACGCATGACCGCGCGTATCGGCAAGGCGGGCAGGGAACAGTTGTTGGCGCTGCTCGACAAGCTGTCGAAAGCCGATTGAGGTCGCCCGTGTCGCGCACTGCATCGAACGATCGCTTCGTGCCGCTGGCGCAGGCGATTGCCGACAACGTACGCGACGGCGATGTCGTTGCGATGGAAGGCTTCACGCACCTGATTCCGTTCGCTGCGGGCCACGAAGTCATCCGTCAGCGCCGGCGTCATCTGACACTCGTGCGCATGACGCCCGACCTCATCTACGACCAACTCATCGGCACGGGCTGCGCCGACAAGCTGATCTTCTCCTGGGGCGGCAATCCGGGTGTCGGCTCGCTGCATCGATTGCGCGATGCGGTGGAGAATCACTGGCCGCACCCGCTCGCCATCGAAGAGCATTCCCATGCCGGACTCGCGAACGCGTACGAGGCCGGTGCCGCCGGACTGCCGTGTGCCATCTTTCGCGGCTACGCGGGCGCGGAGCTGAAGCGCGTCAATCCGAACATCCGTTCGGTGACCTGTCCATTCACCGGCGAGGAACTGGCGGCGGTTCCGGCGATCCGCCCGGACGTGGCGATCATCCATGCACAGAAAGCCGATCGCGAAGGCAATGTGCTGATCGAAGGCATCATCGGCGTGCAGAAGGAAGCCGTGCTGGCAGCGAAGCGCGCTGTCGTCACGGTCGAAGAATGCGTCGACGATTTCGGCCCGCGTTCGCCCAATGCCGTCATTCTGCCGTCGTGGACGATCTCGGCCATCGCCCAGGTACCCGGCGGTGCGCATCCGTCCTATGCCCACGGCTATTCGAAGCGCGACAATGGCTTCTATATGGAGTGGGATGGGATCGCCCGCGAGCGCGACACCTTCCTCGTCTGGATGCAAGCCAACGTGCTGCGGGATCGCCAATGACCGCGGCCTTCACGCCCACCGAGATCATGACCGTCGCCGCGGCGCGCACGCTGCGCAATGAAGACGTATGTTTCGTCGGCATCGGTGCGCCATCGGCGGCCTGCAATCTCGCGCGGCTCACGCATGCGCCGCGCATCACGCTCATCTATGAATCGGGGACGATCGGCACGCGTCCAGCGGTGCTGCCGCTGTCGATCGGCGATGGCGAGCTGTGTGAAACCGCGTTGACGACGTGCTCAGTGCCCGAGATGTTTCGCTACTGGCTGCAGGGCGGCCGCGTCACCGTCGGTTTTCTCGGCGGCGCCCAGATCGACCGCTTCGCGAACCTCAACACGACCGTCGTCGGTCCCTACGACAAGCCTTCGGTGCGCCTGCCGGGCGGCGGCGGCGCCCCCGAAATCGCAACGCATTGCGGCGAGATCTACATCACGATGGCGCAGAGCCGGCGTGCCTTCGTCGAGCGCATCGATTTCGTCACCTCGCTCGGTCATGGCAGCGGCGGTGACAGTCGTGCGAAGCTCGGCGTGAAGACGAAGGGCCCGACGCGGTTGATCACGGATCTGTGCATCTTCGAACCCGACGTCGAGACGAAGGAGATGACCGTCGTGTCCATCCATCCCGGCGTCACCCGCGCGAAGATCGACGACAGCACCGGCTGGCGCGTGCAGTACGCCGCCGCAGTCGTCGAAACCCCTGCGCCGACGGCCGTCGAACTCGACGTGCTGCGCGAACTGCACGCCCGTACGCAGCGTGCTCATGCGACATCATGAAGCCGTCGCATCCCTATCCGCTGGACTCGCTGCGGGATGACCCGCCCTACCTGCATCCTGCCTATGCGTCGACCCGCACCCGAGCGCCGCGCGAGCCGCTGATCATCGTCCCGCAGACGCTGTCGGAATTGACCGGCCCCGTGTTCGGACACGGCGAAGTGACACCCGGCGATGCGGATCTCACGGCTCAGGGCTCGGGCCAGCCCATCGGTGAGCGCATCATCGTTCACGGCCGCCTGCTCGACGAGAAGGGTCGCGCGGTTCCCGACTCATTGATCGAGATCTGGCAGGCCAATGCGACCGGTCGCTACCTGCACGTGCGCGATCAGCATGACGCGCCGCTCGATCCGAATTTCTTCGGTGCCGGACGCTGCATGACCGATGCCGAAGGACGCTATCAGTTCGTCACCATCCGCCCGGGCGCATATCCCTGGGGCAATCATGCGAATGCCTGGCGTCCCGCGCACATTCATTTTTCGCTGTTCGGGCCGTGCTTTCTCACGCGCCTGGTGACGCAGATGTACTTCCCCGGCGATCCGCTGTTTCCGTTCGATCCGATCTTTCATGCGGTGAGCGATGCGCAGGCGCGCGAACGCCTGATCGCGAAGTTCGATCTGGAGGCCACGCGCCCCGACTGGGCGCTGGGATTCCGTTTCGACATCGTGCTGCGCGGTCCGGACGAAACGCCGATGGAGGAAGGACGATGAGCGTCACGCCTTCGCAGACCGTAGGACCGTATTTCCAGATCGGCCTCATTCACGAGCGCTGGGGGCGCATGAGTGCCGGCGAGGGCGAACGGGTCAGAGTCGCAGGCGTCGTGCTCGATGCCGACGGCCAGCCGGTCATCGATGCACTGCTCGAAATCTGGCAGCCCGATTGCAGGGCCTTCGGCCGCTTCGCCACGAATCCCGCGAGTGGCAGGTTCGCGTTCGATGTCGCTCGCCCGGCAAGTCTCGGCGGCGGACAGGCGCCGCACCTGTGTGTCGGCGTGTTCGCCCGTGGCTTGCTGAAGCGGCTGTATACGCGCATCTATTTCGACGGCGAGTCCGCCAACGCGACCGATCCCGTTCTCGCGCTGGTGCCGGCGCACCGGCAAACGACCCTGCTGGCCGTCCCGGCGGAGGGGAAAAAGGGCGAATTCCGCTTTGACATCCGCCTGTCCGGCCCCGGCGAGACCGTGTTTTTCGAGTGCTGATCGGGTTGGCCTATTCAGGGAATGCCTCTTCCTTGACAGCACTCCCACCGGTCCAGACAATGCCCGCCCTTCCGTCGC
Organism: uncultured Steroidobacter sp.; assembly: GCA_964457865.1. GTDB lineage: Bacteria > Pseudomonadota > Gammaproteobacteria > Steroidobacterales > Steroidobacteraceae > Steroidobacter. Next base: position 32,190 of record CAYWHG010000028.1, on the reverse strand, counting down.
CGGCCGCGCTTTCCCAAAGCCTGCCTGCGAAGAAAAAAGGCTAGGTAGCTCAGCTGGTTAGAGCGTGGCACTCATAATGCCGAGGTCGTGGGTTCGAGTCCCACCCTAGCCACCATTGGTCCCTCCAGCGCCGTCCGCGCATTCCAGAAAACCTCCCGTGATCAGTGCCTTACGAGGGTCTGACGTCCAAGGACTCTCTATCCAGTTGCAGCGGAATCCTTGCATTGAACGGGACTTTGCTTCGATTGTTTCTTCGTTTATTTCGTTTGTGTACCATGCATCGGCGTAATCCGAGGTGCGTGTCATGGCTGCAGTGCTGACTTTGGGTCCCGAGCCCGTTCAACCGACGGAAGAGGTATCTGCACTAGCGGCAGATGCAAGTCGCCGGCTATTTCGAGCGATTGGTTCGAGCCAAAAGGAAACGTGCGTCATCCGATTCGACAGCGCGCCTGATGAACCGGTCGTGCTTCCGGCGGCCGCCGTGCGGCTTCTTGGAGCGCTGCTGACTGAACTGGCCAAGGGAAATGCAGTGACGCTCATGCCGCATCATGCCGAGCTGACTACTCAGGAAGCAGCCGATCTTCTCAATGTTTCGCGGCCGTATCTGATAGGCCTTCTTGAAAGCGGACAACTACCGCATCACAAGGTGGGGACTCACCGGCGGGTGCGATTTTCAGACCTGATGACCTTCAAGAGGCGGCGCGACGCTGAGAGCGAAGCTGCATTGCGCGAACTTGCGGCACTGTCGCAGGACTTGAAGCTCGGCGACTGACGAGCGCGAACAACGAGACCCAGGGAGGGGCACGTGGCGAGTTTCACTGTCATCTATGACGCCTGCGTTCTCTATCCCGCATCCATTCGCGACCTCGTCATCGAAATTGCGCGAACGGGACTTCTGCGAGCGAGATGGACAACTCGCATTCATGGCGAATGGATCAACGCCGTGATACGCGAGCGGCCGGACCTTGACCGAGTTCGACTTGAGCGTGTCGCGCAGCTGATGAATGCGGCTGTGCTTGATTGTCTGGTCTCGGGATTCGAGTCGCTTGAGGCTGGGTTGACGTCGCTGCCCGACCCCGATGATCGGCACGTGCTTGCCGCGGCCATCCATTGTGGTGCGCAGGAGATAGTCACCTTCAACCTGCGAGACTTTCCGGATGCAGTGCTGAATCCATATGGGGTCCGCGCCATCCATCCCGACACATTCGTCGAGCACCTTCTCGATCTGAATGCCGAGGCGGTGTGTGAAGCGGTCCGCAGGGTTCGTCGCCGGCTTGCGAATCCGCCAGTTTCCGCTGACGAGCTGCTTGAAAACTACGAGCGGCACGGTCTCGCAGTGAGCGCGTCAATATTCCGGACGCGTGCCAACTCACTATGACCGGGCGATGAAGTCAGGCGGTTACGCGTTGGTTGCCCGCCCTGCGCATTCTCCCTATCCCGGCATGAAGTAGAACATCAGCGCGATGATGAGATAGACGGCCATCAGCTGCACTCCCTTGAACCAGTTCGTCTGTCCGTCGCCGCAGACCACGGTGCCGATCAGCACGCCCAAGAACAGTGAGCCCACTTCGGCGCGCGTGAATGAAAGTTCCAGCGGTTGCGGTGCGATGAAGTAGCTGGCAAAGACCAGCACGGGGGCCACGAACAGCGCGATCTGGATGGAGCTGCCGAGTGCAATGCCCACCGACAGGTCCATCTTGTTTTTCACGCCCATCGCAATCGCCGAGCCGCTCTCCGCCGCACCGCCGACGATGGCGAGGAAGACGATGCCGATGAAGGCCTGTGACATGCCGAGCGCTTCGCCGGTGCCTTCCGCGGCGCCGACCAGCACCTCGCTCATCCAGGCTGCAAGCACCGATGCGACGATCAGGCTGGCGATGGAGCGGGACATGCTCCATTGCTTGCCTTCGTGATGCGCGTGTCCGCCCGCGGCTGCCTCTGCGCTCTCGAAGGTCTTGGGGTGGGTGCGCAGCGAGAACAGCAGATAGAGCGCATACGCCAGCAACAGGACGCCCGCGATGCCCAGGTTGAGCATCTGCTCCTGTCTCATGGTGTCTTCCGGCGCGAAGTACCGGCTGAACGCGCTGGGTACGGCCAGGCTCATGACGGCCAGCAGCATCATGGTGCTGTAGGTGCGTGCGGCCCGTGCGTTGTAGGTCTGGTCGTGATGGCGCAGGCCACCGAGAAAAAAGGCCAGCCCGAGCGCCGCGAGCAGGTTGGCCAGGATGGCGCCGATGATGGAGGCGCGGACCATGTCGAGGTAGCCGGCCTTGAGTGCCACCGTGGCAATGATCAGTTCGGGCGCGTTGCCGAATGTCGCGTTGAGCAGGCCACCCACCGTATCGCCGGTATGGGTCGCGAGATGTTCCGTCGAGCGCACGATCAGTGCGGCGATCGGCATGATGGCGAGCGCCGCCGCAAAGAATATGACCGGCGGTGACACGTTGCCCGAGTGTTCGAGCGTCAGGGCGACCGGAATGAACACAAACAGCCAGTTGATCGAGGGCTTGAGCAGACCCCGGAGCAATGCATTCATCGTGCAGTCTCCACCTTGCTGTCAGGATGGGTGGATTCCGTATTCTCCGTCTCGCCGGGCCAGCCTTCCGCGATCCAGGCCTTGGTCAGTGTGTAAGTGGCGGCGAGAATGACGGGACCGACGAACAGACCGAGGACACCGAACCCGACAAGGCCGCCGATGACACCGGCGATGATCAGCAGCATCGGCAGTTCCACGCCACGACGGATCAGCATCGGGCGCAGGATGTTGTCGAGTGCAATGACCGGCAGGCTCCATACCAGCAATGCCGTGCCCCAGCCGCCGTGGCCGCTCCAGTACAGCCAGATCACCGCCGCCGCCAGAATCGGCAAGGGCCCGAGCTGCGCAATACCCAGCGCAAACACGACGGCGGTCAGCACGGCGGGATGAGGCACGCCGCTGACCCACAGACCCAGGCCGGCAAGCAGCGATTGCACCAATGCCGTGACCACCACACCCAGGGCAACGCTGCGAATGGCCTGGCCGGCGAGCCGGATGATTTGTTCGCCACGCTCGTGGCCCATGCGGTAACCGAAGGCCAGTACGCCGCGTGCCGCGGTTTCGCCCTGGGCGTAGAGAATGGCGACGAGAATGATCATGAGCACGATGCTCAGCAGCAGCATGCCGAACCCGCCGGTCGCCGCGATCATCCAGGCCGCAACCGCGCCCGCGTATGGCCGGATGGCTTCCGTCAGTCCTTCGGGTCCGCTGGCGCTCAATGTCTGCCATTGCTCCAGCAGACGCTGGCCCACCAGCGGGATCTTCGCGATCCAGTCCGGCGGCGGACCCAGTCCGCGCGCAAGAAAGTCATGAATCAGCGCCGGACTGCTGTTGGCTGCATCGATGATCGTGGCGATCGCCAGAACGAAGGGCGCGATGAAGGCCAGCATGACCAGCACGGTCATGATCACCACCGCGAGAGACGAACGCCCACCGGTCCTGCGACGAAACCAGAGCAGTGCGGGCCAGGTGGCCACCACGATGGTCGTCGCCCAGATCAGTGCCCCCAGGAAAGGCAACAGTGTCCAGAGGCTTCCCGCGAGCAGTGCACCGATCACGATCACCAGCAGCATGATCCGCGTGACGTCGTTCGATGGTTGGGGTTTCACCGGGAACTCCTCGACGGCCGCATGCCGGGCTACTTCGCCTGTGTTGCTGCCTGTTGCTGCGGAACTTCGAAACTGCCGCCGAGCGCCAGGTGCAGATTGACGCGCTCGCTCAACTCATTGGTCCGGACGTTCAGCAGCGCGAGGCGCGCACTCAGTACATTGAGCTGCTGTTGTTCGATGGATCGCCGGTCGACCTGGCCGATCCGGAATCTCGTCCGGGTCAGATCGAGTGCCCGTGCCTGTTCGTTGGCGGCCGCCGTCAGGGAGGCCGCGCGCAGGGAGAGCGACTGGCTGGCCGCAAGCGCATTCTCGACGTCGCCCAGTGCGCGCAGTGCAATGCGTGCATAGTCGGCCAGCGCCTGTTTCTGTTCGAGGGTGCGGATTTCCACCTGCGCCCGGAGATTGCCTCCCTGGTAGAGCGGGGCGAGCAAGCGGCCGCCGATGCCGCCGGTGGGATTCTCGAAGTCCTCCTGCAACTGCAGGATCTCGCTGTCGAAGGCACCGAAGTTCAGGTTGAGCGAAATCTTCGGCAGGCGCGCCGCCTTGGCTTCGCCCACGCGATTGAAAGCAGCGGCGACACGGCGCTCGGCCGCGATCACGTCGGGACGGCGCTCGAGCATCTGCAGCGGCATGCCCATGGGGACCGGGCCGGGCAGCGCGAGCACCTGTGCGCGCGCGACGACTTCGGCGCCGGGATACCGGCCGATGAGCAGTTCGAGCGCGCGCAACGCCTGGCCGCGCGCAAACTGCACTTGCTGCAGCGTGTCTTCGTAGTTGTGAACGGTGGCGCGCGCGACGGCAGTTTCCGCATCGGTGCCGACACCGACGCGCTCGCGGTCTGCCGCGAATTTCTGCAGTTGCTGCGCGGATTGCACCATGTCCGCGGCGATGCCGGCGTGCAGCGTCAGTTGCGTCGCCGCGAACCACGCCTTCGCCGTCGCCGCCGCAATCGACTGGCGCGCGAATTCGAAGTCCGCCTGCGACGATGCATAAGTCTCGCTGGCGGCATTGCGCGCGTAACGCAGGCGTCCCCACAGATCCAGTTCCCATGAAGCGGCGGCAACGATGCCCTGCAATGCCGACGTGGCATCGCCGCCGCCGCCCGACTTCGTGCCGCCGGTGCCGGCGATGGCCACCCACGGACGCAACGCGGATTTGGCGACCTCGACATACTGCGCGGCCTGCTCCACCCGTGCAGCCGCCACGCGCAGGTCGGGATTGTTGGCGATTGCCTCAAGCACCAGCGCATCCAGCTGCGGATCCTGGAAAGATTTCAGCCAGTCATCCTGGACGGCTTCCGTGGCAGCCGCCGCGGCCTTCCAGGGCTGATCGAGCGCGAGGTTGCTCATCGACTGCTCGCGGACCTCCTCGCCGGTGGGCGGTGCGAGCGGTGTGATGCAGCCGCTGCACAGGGCGGCAATCGTGACGCACAGTACGAGTCGGCGCTTCGCGGAGGAGGGAGCAGAAATGCGATACCCGTTCATCTGTGGCAGGCCACTAGTGCAGCTTGAGGATCAGCCAGTCGAGCTTGGTACTGATGCGCAGGATCACTTTGCGCAGGATGTGAACCGGCGCGCCGCTGTCGGTATAGATGGCGCCGACGCCCATCGCGCCCGAGGCGAGAAACAGGTCCTTGTCGTCGCGGTCCGCAATCAGCCGAACCGCCAGGCTGCTCGGCGGGATCGGTGCGACGCCGCCGGCCATGTTGGTGCCGCCGATCGGCAACTGGCCCTGCGCCGTGGCCCACATGATGGAGTCGACCTTGCACTTGATGATCCGGCCCGGGTACATGCGCACGGCGATCTCCGCCTCCTGGCCGGGCTTCACCTTGCGCACTTCGTTCTGGTTGAAGATGGCCATGATCCACTGCTCGTCCTCGACGAAGGTCATGGCCGGAACCATCGGCAACGGCACGGCCATCGCGCCGGGCCGCAGCGCCAGCGAGACCACGGTGCCGTTGGCAGGGGCGCGATACACGGTCTGTTCGAGACTCCACTGCGCATCGGCGAGCTGCGACTGGGCACGCAGGATCTGCGCCTTCACGTTGGCGACTTCGTCCTGTTCGCCATCCGGCGTCTTGGCGGAAATCTTTTCCTTCACCTGGGATTCGCTCGCCGTGGCCGATTCGAGCTGGGCTTCGAGATTGATGACGTCCGTCTGCGCCTGCTGGTAGTCGAATTCATTGCCGGCCCCGGTGCTCGCCAGCTCCTTCAGTTGCTGTTCGCGAACTCGCGCCAGCTTGAGCTTCGATGCGACCGCGGCCTTGCTGCCGGTGGCGGTACGCAGTTGCTGCGTGAGTCCGCGCTGGCTCGCATGGGCGGTCACCAGTTGGACGTCGAGCTGACGCAGCTGCGCCTGCAACGCGTTCACCTCGTTCTGGAACGGTGTCGGGTCGATCCTGAACAGGACGTCGCCTTTCTTGATGGGGCGATTCGGCTCGATCGGCACTTCCATGACCAGGCCGTTGACGCGCGGATTGATGGTCACGACATAGTTGATGACGCGCACGTCATGCGACGACGGCGCCACGATATTCAGGATCAGGATCAGCAGCGTGATGCCGATGATCGGCAGGGTGACGACGATCACCTGGCTGACGAAATTCCACGGCAGCCACTTGAACTTGAAAAAGATCAGCCAGACGAAGAACGAGTAGATTCCCAGCAGCAGGATTTCCACCTCACGTCTCCTGTCGTCGGTCGTGTTCGTCGGTTGCCGCGGGCGGAAGCCCGGGTTCATTGCCTGTTGCTGCCGGCGTTTCGTGATCGGCCACGTCCGTCCCATACGCAATCTTGTAGAGCACGGGCCTCGAATAGGCCCACAGCCAGGCGAGCGGCCAGAGCATGCCGCCGAAGAACAGCGACAGCAGGCACAGCGTCTTGATCGCGCTGAGCTGCGGATGACGGCGTTTCTCGGCGATCTTCTCCGGCAGGATGTGCACCAGGAGGAACACGGTGATGGCGATCACCGGAGCGATGAACAGCACGATCCAGGCGAGCGCGTTCGCGACGGCATCGAGCGTATCGCCGGTGAAGAGCGAAGCATGTGCAGGCGCGGTCGCGGCCAGCATCGTCAGTGGCAGCAGTTTCCGGTACCGGCGATTCATGGTGATCATTCCTGCTCAGTAGCTGTAGGCGACGAAGATCATGCCGTAGTAGAACCAGTCGTCGCGTCCGGAGGATTGCTCGACCGCGTTGCCCGGATCGGCTACTGCGGCGACGAAGCTGACGATGAAATGGTCGTTGATCGTCCAATCCATGTACCAGTCCAGTTCGGTCGCCACCTTGTCGGACGTGACGCCGGCCGCTGCCGGGATGTCCAGCCGGAAGTCGTAGAGGATCAGCCCGGTGCTGATCGACTCGCTCGGTTTGGCATGGACGCGCAACTGATGCGAGATGAGATTGGAGTTGGAGACGAAGTACTCGCCGGCGATTTCGCCCTGCCACCACGCGCCCCAGTCGTAGAAGCCCGTCAACAGGCCATCGAAGCCTTCATTCTTCGCCGTGGCCGGATCGTCGCCTTCGAAGATGGCGTAGCGATACGACACCTTGGGTTTCCAGTTCGAATCGAACTGCCAGGCCACCTGCGCATTCCAGGCCTGCGAGTCGAGCGCGTCGCCATTGTCTTCCTTGGCGTATTCCAGTTCGAAGGACAACGCCTTCAGGCTCGGGAAAGGCGCCGTGAAGATCCGCAGGTTGTAGACGTCGAGCCCGTCGCGTTGCGGCGCCTGTTCGTTCGCGGACCATTTCATGTAGGTACCGCCGAGCGTCGTGTCTTCGCCGATGGCGTATTCGTAGTTGACGCCCCACAGTTCGCTGTCGGTGTCGCTCTCGGGCAGTTCATCCTTCTCGAGATAGAACGCTTCGAGCTTGTTGTTGCCCGTGTTGAGCCGGCCGATGGCAGCAAAGTCGAAGGCCTTGCGCGCATTGGTCCAGTAGCCGCCGCGCGTGCCGCCCTCGGCGGCGCCGTCCCACAGGAGCATGCCGTGGCCGAGTTTGTACTGCGTGCGACCGACCGTGAAATCCAGGGCGTTCTCGCCGAGGCTTGCCAGGCTGTTGCCGGAGCGCCAGCCCACGTACAGATCTTCCACGCCGAATGAGGAAGCATCGTCACCCACGACCGATGCTCCCGCACCGTACGTGCGTTCGCCGACTGCGCTCAGTTTTCCGTAGAACTGCGAGGAATTGCCGATCGTGTACTGCGCACCGAGTGCGCCCTTGAGCGAACCTTCGAACCAGTTGTCGCTGAGATCCCCGGACGGTTCGCCGGCCTTCGGATCGGTGAAGTAGGAGTTGGCGAAGCCGAATGAACCCCAGGTGGCGTCGAAGTTGAAGGTCCAGTCGAGTCCCGGCGGCAGGCCGGGCGGCGGTGCAGGCGCGTCGGCAGCGTCTTCGGCAAAGGAGGTCGAAGCACCCAGTGCACACACGATTGTGGCAGCGAGACTGCTTTTCATTCCATTCAGTGTCATTGGTCGGTCCTCACGGGGTCGTTTTGTAGGGCTTGCAGCCTTGCGCGCTCGGCCTGTTTGCGCTTCGCGGCCGCTTCCATCGAACGGATGAACAGCGGGTACAACGGCACGCTGATCAGCAGCGCCGCCATCGCACGCACGACGGTCCGTGGATCGCCGCCGAGGACGGCCCAGATGCAGTACGCCACGGCTGCGAGGGAGATCCACTTGTAGAGCTGGAAGGAGCGCGCCGGCACCTGGCGGTCGTACATCACCTTGACCACGGCCACTGCCGCATACACGTACGGCACGATGATGAGGATCACCGCGAGATCGACGATCTGATTGAACTGATCGGCCAGCGTCGGCGACATGGTCGCGAACAGGACGATCGTCATCAGCACGGCGACGATGATGAGTCCGCGGCCCGGTACGCCGTTGGCATTGAGATGAGCGAAGGCGCGCGGAAACATGCCATCGTCGGCAGCGGCCTTGGCTGACTGGCCGACGAGCAGCATCCATCCGCCCAGCGACCCGACGGACTTCAGGATCGCGCAGATGCTGATGATGATGGCGCCGGGTGCACCGATGGCGAGTCGCGCCGCTTCGGCGAAGGGCGCATGCGAGGTGCGCAACTCTTCATTGGGCAGGATGCCCATGATCACGGTGGAGCTGAGCATGTACACGACCGCTGCCAGTCCGAGGCCGATGAGCGTGGCCAGCGGGATGTTGCGCTTCGGATTCTCGATGACGCCCGCGGAAACGGCGGCGCTCTCGATTCCCATGTAGGCCCACAAGGCCATCGACGCGGCACGCGAGATGCCGCGCATGTCCGACTCGCCGCTCACATTCCAGCCGGCCATGAATGTCGCCGGGTCGAACCAGAACCAGCCGAGCAGTGCGATGCCGAGGATGGGGATGAGGGCGAGCGCCATCGTCCAGGTTTCAAGCGCCCCCACCACGCGCGGTCCCAGGATATTGGCGAACGTCAGCAGCCAGATGACGAGCGCCGTGGCAATGACGCTGCCGGGCGGGCTGGTAATTGCTGGAATGAGTTCGGCCAGGTAACCGACGGCGGCGATGGCGATCGCGATGTTGCCGATCCAGTTGCCGAACCAGTAGACGTAGTTGGTCTGAAAGCCCGCATAGGGACCGAGAAAGTCGCGCGCGTATGCATAGGGGCCGCCTTCCTGCGGATCGAGCTGGCCCAGTTTCGCGAATATCAGGCCCAGTGCGGCAACGCCGACGGTGGCGATCAGCCAGCCGAAAACGGCGATGCCGCCGACATGCGCGAGATTCACCGGCAACAGGAATACGCCGGTGCCGATCATGTTGCCGGCCACCAGCATCGTGGCCTGCGTCAGCGACATCTTGCGGCCGGCAACGCTCAATGGCTCACCCCGATGCGCCCGGCTTCAGGCATTGAACGTAGTAGGTGCCGTCGCGATTCTCGACGCCATGGGTGTCGTGACCGAAGCCGGGGAAGCGGCGGTCCCATGCCCACAATGCGCGCAGGTAGCCGATATAAGGTCCGTCGTTGGCGCCCGTGGATTCGCCGGGCATGAGCATCGGAATGCCAGGCGGGTAAGGCACGACGCTGGTGGCAAGCACACGGTCGGCCAGTTCCTCGAGCGGCACATGTTCGATCTCGTCGCGCACCAGGTGCTGATAGGCGGCGCTCGGCGTCATCGCCGGCGTCGGCAGGGTCGAGAATGCTTCCGCCAGCCAGTGCGTCTGCCGCGATTCGCGCAGTTGACTGAACATCTGGTCGGCGAGATCGCGCAGCCCGAGATTGCCGTAGGTATCGGGATGGTCGGCCACCAGGCCCGGCAGGGCGCGGGCGAGCGGCGCGTTGTTGTCGTAGTCGCGCTTGAAATCCAGCAGCGCATTGAGCAGCGTTCCCCATTTGCCCTTAGTGATGCCCATGGAGAACAGGACCAGGATGGTGAAGTCGGTGGTCTTCTCGACTTCGACGCCACGGTAGTGGAGGTAGGAAGTCACCAGGCTCGCCGGAATGCCCTGCTTGTCCAGTCCGCCCTTGAGCGCCACGCCCGGCGTCAGGATCGACACCTTGATCGGGTCGAGCATGCAGTAGTCGTCTTCCAGATCGGTGAAGCCATGCCAGGCCTGGCCGGGATGCAGCACCCAGCACTGCGGATCGGTGGCCAGCAACTCCGCGGGTGCATCTTCGAACCGCACCTTCCTGCGTGACTTGCCCTTCTTCACGCTGACGGTGTCGGCATTCCAGGTGTTGAAGAACCAGTCCTTCTTGCGGGAGAACTCGCGATGGACGCGCCCGATGGTCTGCCGGAAGGCGACCGCTTCCTGGATGGATTCGCTGGTGAGCGTCAGGCCGCCCGGTCCGTCCATCATGGCCGTGGTGATGTCGTTGGAGACGATGATGGGATACAGCGGCGAGGTCGACGCCTGCATCATGTAGGACTCGTTGAAACGCGCATGCGGGATCGCACTGCGACCGTCGCGGATGTGCAGGAACGAGGCCTGCGACAGCGCGGCGAGGAGCTTGTGGGTGGAATGCGTGGCGAAGACCGTCGGACCCTTGTGATCCTTCGGGTCGCCGTGCATCGCGTGACGATCGCGATACAGCGGATTGAAACGCGCGTACGCGTACCACGCTTCATCGAAGTGGATGCGATCGACGCTCGGATCGAGCAGCTCTTCGACGCGGCGCGCGTTGTAGCACAGGCCGTCATACGTCGAATTGGTGATCACCGAATAGACGGCGCGCGCGGCCGCGCCTTTCGGCACCAGCGGATTGACCTTGATCGCGGCGCGGATCGCTTCCTTGGCGAGACGTGCGGGCGGAATCGGTCCGATGATGCCGTAGCGGTTGCGCAGCGGCACGAAGTAGGTCGGGATGCCGCCCGACATCACCAGACTGTGCTCGATCGACTTGTGGCAGTTGCGATCGCACAGCGCGATCTGATCGCGCGCCACGGCCGCGAGGAAGATCACGCGATTCGACATCGAGGTGCCGTTCGTCACGCAGTACGTGCGGTGCGCGCCGAAGACCCGCGCCGCGTACTTCTCGTGTTCGCCGATCGGCCCGGTGTGATCGAGCAGCGATCCGAGGCTGCCGACGCTGATCGACAGGTCCGAGCGCAGCATGTTCTCGCCGTAGTAGTCGAAGAACACCCGTCCCACCGGCGATTTGAGAAAGGCGGTGCCTCCGGTGTGGCCCGGCGTGTGCCAGGAATACTCGTTCTCCTGGCTGAAGCGCATGAGCGCGGCGGCCAGCGGGGGCAGCAGGGTGTCGACGTAGCGGCGCAGCGCCGCCGCCACCCGTCCGCCGACGAAGGCCGCGGTGTCTTCGAGCGTCCAGACGTATTCGTCGACCATCTCCATGACATCGATGGGGATGGCGGAGGCGACGCCGCGCTCGGCCATCAGGAAGATGGGTATCTTGTCGTTGCGTGAGCGGATGAACTGCAACAGGGTCCGTGCGGCGGCGTGGTTGCGATCATTGCCGAGCGTCCAGTCGATCAGCACGACGTGGATGGCGGAGTCCGAGGTGATCACCGCGGTGCCATCCGCCGCGGAGGTCGCCTCGACGACCTCGATGCCGCGGCTTTTCAGCTCGTCCACCAGTGTGCGCGCGGCCCGACCCTCCGCGGTCGGCTGGTCGATCTCGTCGTCGATGAAGATCGCCCGCAGGCTGATGCGCTTGGTGCTTCGCTGGATCATCGCATTGCTCCTCGAAAACCGGCCGTCGATTCAGAACATCACTGTCCCAGCGCCATCCACTGGAAGAACTTGTGCACGTCGTCGTTGCCTGGACCGAACGACTGTTCGTACAGCGTGTCGATCTCGCCGGTGAGATAGAGCAGGCTGAGGGTGCGGTCGACGACCAGGCGGAAGTCCTCGTCGCCGCGGGGCAGGGCGAGCGCGTACAGCTCGTGCGTGAACATGCGATCGAGAATCGTGATGTTCCTGCTCGCCGCAGGATCGATTGCGGCCAGGACGGCGGAGCGGTCGCCGAAGAACACATCGACCTTGCGGTCGAGCAGTTGCTGCAGACCCGTCTTGTAATCCGGCACCGGGACGATGTTGGCGCCGATCTGGAACACCGCGACGCGTCCGGTGGCCCAGCCTTCGGTCGTCGTTCCGCTGACCACGGCGACACGCGTGTTCGTCAGGGTCTTGGCGGCGGGCGAGCCGCGCCATACCGGCCGTGGCCGCGCTTCTGTCAACGCGTCTTTCAGGGCCGGTGGAGCATCGGCGCGCAGGACGGCGCGGGCACCGCCGGGAAACACCGGAATCGAGTACGAGACATCGTGCCGGCGATGGATGGTGACGCTGGTCGGCGTGCACAGCAGATCGATGGTGCCGTCCCGTACTTCGCCCAGGGGATTGCCCGGCATCATCGGTACCCAATCGATCGTGAGCGAGTCGAGGCCCAACTCGCCCTTCACCTGATCGGCGATGCGCTGGCACAGCGTGATCGCATAGCCTTCGGCGCTGCCGGATGCACTTCTATAAGAGAACGGTCGCGCGTCGGGCGCGTAGCCCAGCTTGATATGGCCGCTCTCCCTGACACGATCCAGCGTGGCGGCGGTCGCGGCAGTGGTTGTGCCGAGACCGAACAGCAGCGTGGTCAGTGCCGCAGTGACGAACTGTCTGAGTTGCATGATTGTTCTCCTGGCGTGAGATTGCGCTGCGGTCTTCAGGGTGTCTTCGCCGTGGCGGAAGGCGCCGCCGGAGCGTCGGCCGCAAAGCGGGGGGCAATGAATCCCCAGATGATGTAGGTGATGCCGAGCACCAGCATGCCGCCGAGCACTGCATCCTTGCCCGAGGCATAGAGCGCGAAGACGCTGTAGAGCATCGCGACGACCGCAATGAAGACGTTGCGCTTGTAGACTCCGTCAGCGACCTTGGCGCTCTTCATCATCACCATCAGCGCCGACAGCGCGACGATGTAGGGAATGACATTCGTGACGACCGCCAGGTTGACGAGGGCGCTGAACTGTTCGCTCAGCGTCGGCGAAATCGTCGACAGGGCGAGCAGGGTCTGCACGACACCGAGCACGATCATGCCGGTGACCGGCGCGCCCATGCTGTTCACTTTCGAGAAGAACGCCGGAAACATCCTTTCGTCGGCTGCAGACTTGCCGGTCTGCGCGATCGTGAACTGCCAGCCGAGCAGCGAACCGAGACAGGCGAGCACCGCCAGTCCCATGATGATCTTGCCGACGAGCGGGTTGAACATGTGCTCGTACGCCAGTCCGAACGGGCCGGTGGAGTTGGCCAGTTCGGCGTTCGGCACGATGCCTTGGATCACCGTCGTCGAAAGTATGTAGATCACGGCGGCGCCGAGCGTGCCGAACAGGCAGGCGAGCGGTACGTCGCGTTTCGGGTTCTCCACCGCGGCCGAGTTCTGCGCCGCCGATTCCATGCCGAGGAAGGCCCACAGGGTCAGCGCAATGCTCGATCCCATGCCTTCGCCGAGGCTCAGGCCGTGAGGATTCCAGGCCGCGGCGAACGTGTCCGTGCTGAACCAGAACCAGCCGATCAGCGAGATGGCGCCGACCGGAATGATGACGCCCCACACCGTGACCGAGCCGATCTTGCCGGTGACGCTCGGGCCGCCGAAGTTGGCGACCGTCGTCAACCACAGCAGGGCGATCACGCTGATGCAGGTGGCGATCGGTGTCGCCGACATGGCGGGGAAGAACGTCGCCATGTAGCCCACCGCCGAGATGCCGATCGCGACATTGCCGATGGCGAGCGACAGGAAGTACAGGAAGAACACCTGGAAGTAGCCGTCCCTGCCGTAGGCGTCCTGCGCGTAGGCCGCCATGCCGCCGCTGCGTTGATTGAAGATGCCCGCCTGCGCGAAGCCGTAGGCGATCGCCATGGACCCGACTGCGGTGACGAGCCAGGACAGCAGCGAGATGGCGCCGACCTGCGCCATGTTGGTGGGCAGCATGATGATGCCGGAGCCCATCATGTTGACTGCCACGATGAACGTGAGCTGCATCAGGTTCATCTTCTTCTGTTTTTCCGCCATGTCGCTTCTCCTTCAATCCCGCTGCGGGAATTTCATTCTCGGACCACGTAGGTATGGAACTTGATGCGACCGTCCACCTGCTCCTGGTACACGCCCTGGACTTCATAGTTGAAGCCGGGAAAGCGGTTGAACGATTCCTCGAACGTCATGAAATAGTCGAGCATCGGTTTGGCACGCTCGTCCCAGCGTTCGCCGGGAACGATCACGCCGATGCCGGGCGGATAGATCAGCGCGAGTGTGGCGGCGACTCGTCCGCCGATTTCATCGAGCGGTACGTAGTCGACGTTGTTCGCCACCAGCGCCTCGTATGCGTCCTTCGACGGCATCGCCAGCTCCGGAAAGCTGCTCGCGCGGAAGCACAGTCCCTGCAGTTCCTTCACTTTCGCCTGGCGATAGAAGGCGTGCATCTCGTTGCAGATCTGCCGTACCGTGTAGCCGGCATAGCGAGCGCGGTTCTGTGCATACAGCGTCGGCAGGACGTCGCCCAGCGGTGCGTCGGTGTCCCAGAGATTCTTGAACTTGACCAGCTTGGCGATGAGCGAATTGATCTTGCTTTCGTCCTCCGCCGGCGTCATGAGGAACAGGATGCTGTTGAGGTCGCACTTCTCCGGCACGACACGCTGTTCGCGCAGGTAGTTGGCCAGCACGGTCGCTGGCACGCCGAAGTCCAGGTATTCGCCCGTCTTGCGATCGATCCCCGGCGTGAGCAGCGCGAGCTTGTTCGGATCCACCATCGCGTAGCCGTCGCTGTAGCCGCGATAGCCATGCCAGGTCGCCTTGGGATCGAACACCCAGCATTGCTGCTCGCGCTTGAGGACCTCCGTGGGCAGGCTCTCCCATGCCACGTTGCTCGCGTCCTTCGTGAAGCGCGAACCGCGGATGGTCACGACGTCCGGTACGAACGGGTCGAAGAACCATTTCTCCTGCGCGTCGCGACCGACCTGCGCGTAGTGCTCGCCGAACTCGCGCAGCTTCTTGCGCGCCTCGATACCGACCTCGATGCAGCGGTCCCAGAGCATCTGCCCGGCCTTGCCCTCGTGAACCTTCGCGTTGACGTCCAGCGAGGCGAAGAGGGGATAGAAGGGCGAGGTCGATGCGTTGATGAGGAAGGATTCGTTGAAGCGCTTGTGTTCGATGAAGCGACGCTGGCCCTTGATGTGTTCGTCGCGCTTGTGGATCTGCGAAGCCTGCGAGAAGCCGGCGCCCTGCTTGTGCACCGACTGGGTCGAGAACAGGCCGGGCATCTCCGGCCCCAGCTTCTCGATGCGCATGGGGCTGTGATCATCGAACAGCGGATGGAAGGCGTTGTAGCCGATCCATGCCTCGTCCCACAGAATGTAGTCGCAGAGATGGCCGATCTTCTCCATGACCTTGCGGACGTTGTAGATCGTGCCGTCGTAGGTGGCGAGCTGGATGCAGGCCATGCGGAAAGGCCGCTCGGCCTTGTGCTTCTCCGGATCCGTCACCAGCGGATGGTTGCGGATCTGTTCGCGAAGAGTTTTCTCGTCCCAGGCCTCCCAGTCGACCGCACCGATCATTCCGAACGGATTGCGCGCAGTCGGCAGGAAGATGGGGATTGCGCCCGCCTGGACCAGCGCGCCCTGATGCAGGGACTTGTGATTGTTGCGATCGAACAGCACCAGGTCGCCGCGGTGCAGTGCCGCGCCCGTGACCACCTTGTTCGAGGAGGAAGTGCCGTTGAGCACAAAGTAGGTGCGATCGGCGCCGAAGACCTGGGCTGCGTGTTTCTGCGCTTCGACCGCCGCGCCGACATGGATCAGCAGATCGCCGAGATCCACGTCGGCGTTGCACAGATCGTTGCGGAAGATCTGTTCGCCGAAATACTTGTAGAACAGTTGCCCGGCCGGTGATTTGCGATAGAACTGGCCGCCCTGATGTCCCGGGCAGGCGAACGAAATGTTCGCTGCGGCATCGTACGCCGCCATGCCGCCGAAGAAGGGCGGCAGCAGGCTGCGGCCGTAGTCCAGGAGGCTCGCAATGATCTGCTTCGCATAGAACGCCGGCGTCTGCTGTCCGAGATAGATGAAGCCGTCGACCTCGCCGAACCAGGCCGATACGCCGACGTCGGCAATGTGTCGCGAGTCGGCGAGTGCCCAGATGGGGGTACGGAAGCCGATGTTGCGCACGGCCTGGCCAAGCTTGCGGGCACGTTCACGCCGGTCGCCATCGACGGCGAGAATGTAGGCGCCGACATCGGCATCCTCATCGACATCGCGCTCGAAGCGGTCGCTGATCTCGATCTCGTACTTGTCGGCGGCGATCAGGTCGAGCAGGGCGCGTACGTCGCTGTTCGCGCCGTCGACGAGTGCCACGACCTTCAGCAGTTTGTGAAAGGGGATGGGAATCTTCGGAACGCTGGCGACGTAGTCCATCATGGTCCTGTCCTTTTCAGGCAATACACGTGATAGATGCCGTTGTGCTCTTCGGCGCCTTCGACTTCCTTGGCGAAGCCGGGGAACAGATGCCCGTACTCCTGCAAGGTGCGCAGGTACGTGAGCCAGGGTCCGTCAGCGGGACCGATGTTTTCCCCCGGCATGACGATCGGAATGCCCGGCGGATACGGAATGACGCCCACTGTGACGACGCGGCCGGCCAACTGGTCGAGCGGCACTTTCTCCGCATCGCCCGCCATCAGTCGCTGGAAGGCACGACGCGGCGTCATCTCCGGCTTGGGCAACGTCGCATACGCCTGCGTCTGCCAGTGCCCTTGCCGGCTCTTGCGCAGATGGGCCCACATTTCGTCGCCGAGATCCTTGAGGCCCTTGCCTGCATAGCGTTGCGGCGCGGCCGCGACCAGCGCAGGCAGGACTTCCTCGAGCGGCGCGTTGCGGTCGTAGTCGGTCTTGAAGTCGAGCAGCGTGTTGAGGAGCGTGCCCCACTTGCCCTTGGTGACACCCATCGAGAACAGGAACAGCACCATGTGATCGGTGGTGCGCGAGGGCACGATGCCGTGACGGCCGAGATAGGCAGTCACGATGTCGGCCGGAATGCCCTGTGCTGCCAGCGTGCCGTCGTCCTGCATGCCCGGGCAGACGATGCCGAACTTGATCGGGTCGAGCATGCACCAGCCATCGGGCAGGTCTTTGAAACCATGCCAGGTGTCGCCAGGGTGCAGGATCCAGCAGCCGGGATCGGTGCTCAGCAATTGCTCCGGCGCTTCGTGGAAAGCAATCTTCTTGCCGCTCTGCGGATCGGTGACCTGTTCCGCGTTCCACGGCGCGAAGAACCAGTCGTTCTTCTTCAGGAATTCCTGGCGCACGCGCGCCACGGCGAGACGGCACGCGACCGCTTCATCGATGGTCTCCTGCGTCAGGTGCTGGCCGGCAGCACCCTCCATCATCGCGGCGGCAACTTCGTTGGACGCCACCAGCGCATACAACGGCGAGGTGCTGGCCTGCGCGCAGTACGCTTCGTTGAAGGGCCCGTGATCGATGGCGCCGCGACCGTCGCGAATGTGAATGAACGAGGTCTGCGACAGCGCGGCCAGCAGCTTGTGCGTGGAGTGCGTGGCGAATACGGTCGGCCCATCCGCGGGATGCGAAGACGGATCGCCGCGCATGGCATAGCGATCACGATACAGCGGATTGAAGCGCGCATAGCCGTACCACGCTTCGTCGAAATGAACGCGATCGACGCTCTTCGCCAGCCGGTTCTGGGACTGGACGGCGTCGTAGCACATGCCGTCGTAGGTGCAGTTGGTCAGTACGGAATAGACCGGACGCTGGTGAACGGCCTGCCTGGCGAGGGGATTGTCGGCAATGGCTTTCGCGATGGACTCGGGTTCGAGCTGCTGCGGCGGAATCGGACCGATGATGCCGTAGCGATTGCGTGTCGGACGCAGGAAGACCGGGATGCCGCCGGAAACGGCGAGCCCCTGTTCGATCGACTTGTGGCAGTTGCGATCGCACAGCGCGATCTCGTTGTCGCCCACGCACGCCGACATGATGGTGCGATTCGACGCGGAGGTGCCGTTCAGGACCGAATAGCTGCGCCCGGCGCCGAAGACCCGCGCCGCATACCGCTCGGCTGCTCCGATGGGGCCGCTGTGCCCCAGCACCGAACCGAGCGCGCCGCGCTCGATGCCCATGTCGGTGCGGAAGAGATTCTCGCCATAGAAATCGAAGAACGCGCGGCCGATCGGCGACTTCAGGAAGGCCACGCCTCCCTGGTGGCCGGGCGCCGCCCACGAGTACTCGCGTTCGCGGTCGTAGCGCGCCAGCGCGGCGGTGAAGGGCGGCAGCAGCCCATCGATGTAGCGATCGATCGACGCCTGCACGCGGCCGGCAATGAATGCGGCGGTGTCGTCGAGTACCCAGATGAACTCGTCGGCGAGCGTCGCGACTTCGATACTGATCGTGCCCGACACCTTGCGGCTCGCCATCAGAAAGATGGGAATCCTGGCGTTGCAGGCGCGCGCTGTCCGCAGCAGCACCGTCGTCTCGGCGGGTGAACTCGTCTCCTGGGTCCAGTTGACGAGGACGCAGCACAGACCGGAATCCGATTCGACCGCCGCCTGACCGTCAGGGCAGGACAGTGATTCGACGACTTCGATGTTTCGCGCGCGCAACTCCGTTGCCAGAGAGCGCACGCTGCGGGCCGCCGTGGACTTTTCCAGTGCCAGCTGATCGTCGACGATCAGGACGCGGCGTCGCGGGGATCGCGCAGTGCCTTCGATCATGCGGGTCTCCTGGTACTGACGACACTGGTACTCGCGACATTGCGGCGACTCATGACTGATCCCTCGTCGAGTTCTCTTCCACATAGCGCAGCAGTTCGCTTTCGAGCCGCAGCTGCAGGGCCGTGTATTCGCGCCGCAGCGTTTCGTCGGAGTTGGAAAGCTCCAGCCGTTCGCAGGTCTGCGTGCACACTTCGTACTCTTCGCACAGATCGCGGAAGGCCTCGTGCCGCTCCAGCAGCGCGAGCGACACCGCCTGGATATTCGGAAAGCGCTGCAGGATGAGTGCAACGCAACCGCGCGGTGCAGGCCGCTGCGCACGGCTGTCCATCGGACCTGGGGGATCGGAACGTGGCATGTGATACATCCCTCGCGACGCTGCAATCATTGGCGCGAAATGCGGGACCCAGGAAGTAACGCGCCGTAGGTTACGGTGCCATACGAGACATTGCGGCAAGTCCGCAGGAGCCGGAGCGATCGTTCAACCGCCGAGGGCGATTGCTGCAACGACGAGGACGAAGCCTGCGGCGAGGAAGGCGCTGCCGACGAGCCACGGCTTCCCCAGGGTGAAGCGTGCCCAGCGATAGCCGCAGAGGAACATCAGCGCCAGCAGGATGGCGTTGGACAGGCGCAGCGCGATGTAGGCATCGTCGATGAAGACAAAGGGCAGCGCGGCGGGAATGCAGCTCGCCACGACCAGGACGAAACTCACGAACGCGCCGAGCCAGTCTTCCTTCGTAACGGAGACGCGACCGAGCGGCTTGCTGGTCACATTGTCGGCAACGCGGCCATAGAGTGCCTGCGCGTCTGCGGGTGACAGCACGTTCCCGAGCAGCGGATCGAGTTCGGTGGCGACCAGGCGGATCTGCTCATTCCGCTCGTGAACGCGGCGGATAGACAGTCCGAGTCGCCGCAACCGGCCGCGATCCAGCAGCTCTCCCGCGAGGTAGAGGGCGGCATCGATGATGCCCCAGGCGATGTTGCAGCCGATGACGGCGATGAGCAGTTGCCGCGCTCCTTCGCGTCCCTCGTCCTGGATGATCAGCCCGGCGCCCAGCGTGAACGTGAGCGTCATGATGAGTCCGAACAGGATCTCCGCCATGCTGGTGGCGGGATCCAGGTAGCGATGCACGATCGATGGACGGGACGTCATGACGTGCTCACCTGTTCATCCGGTATTCAATTGACCGGTGCCGGCATCGCGCCCGTCTTGCACTGCCCGAACACGATGTAGGCACCTTCGCGATCCGCAATCACCATGGTCATGCGACCGGTCTTGCGATTGACGGTCCCGCTGAAGGCGACTTCGAGCGTCGTGCCCTGCATGACCAGCGACTGCGCATTGGTCGTGACGTGCTGTAGCGGCAGGGTGGCATTGCGATAGGGCGACCAGATCTGCTTCTTTGCAAAGTCGAAGCCGAAGTCGGTGACTTTTTCGAGCCGCGGTTCGAGCGGCTTGCATTCCTTCTGTCCGGGCAGGCAGTCATGTCCTTCCTGCGGCGTGCAGTGGAACGGCCGGGCACCATCAAAGTCCTCGGCAACGGCAACGCCCATGACCGAGACGAGGGCGATGAATACAAGGCGGTGCAATAGCTTCATGGGAGTCTCCCTTGCAGTTCGCGGCGGAATCGTCGGTGCTGCGCCGGCGCCAGCAGCGCACCGGACCGTTGCCGAGCCTGGAATGCGCTGTTCGAAATGTCGAGAAACAACTTCGACTGTAACGTGCGCTACCTGCTGTTACTTTCCCCGGGGCGTTCGCAACACCGACTCTGGCCGCGTCAGAAAGTCATCGTGGAATGCCAATGCGAATCCTGGCCGCCGGGTCGGTAGTGCATGTTGTGGCGGCGACGGCCAGCCTGCGGGCGAGAGCAGTCTCGATCGTCGAACGCGCCGCGGGTTGCGCGCGGGTACACCCCTGTCTGCAGGACTACCTCGACCATGCTGCGGACCTGCGCGACGCAGCGGAAGACAGCGGTCGCTGCCTGCTCATCCAGGTCGATGAGGCAGGCGCCGGCGGACTTGAGCCTTTGTGGTGTTCAGACGTGTCCCACCCGGTGATCGTGATTGCCCGGGCGTGCGATGTGGAGACGGCTGTCCGGGTCATGCAGGACGGTGCGTTCGACTGTGTGGAATCGCCGATGAACGATGCCGAGATTCTGGACGCAGTGATCGCTGCCGCGGAGTGTGATGTCGAGCATCGCCGGCAGGTCCGCAGGCATGCCGAACTGAAGAATCGCGCTGCGACTCTCACACTGCGCGAACGTCAGGTGATGTCGCTGCTGGTCGCCGGTGCGCTGAACAAGACCATTGCAGCCAGGCTCGGTTTGAGCCGGCGTACGGTCGAGGTTCATCGTATTCACGTCATGCAGAAAATGCACGCGAGGTCACTCGCGCACCTGATCAACATGTCGCTGTCGCTGGCTCAACTCGACAAGTCCGGAAAAAGGCACGCGGCGCACCCGGGGACGGCTCTCATCTGAAAATTCCCTTTTCCAGGATGGTGCCGTGACCCACCGGCCTGCCCACGCTCAGCCACAGGCTCCATGAATCCGCCGAAGTGGCCCCGATGCCCAAGGTCAACGGACCGATCAGGGTGCGGCCCGTCAGGAAGATCGAACCACCGTACAAATCCTGGGAGCGACCGTCTTCGATGCTGTCGTAGACGGCGCCGCCGGTGAGGCCGATGCCCATGTACAGGGCGAGATTGCGGACCGGCAGCATATCCTTCACTTTCCACAGGTAACTGGTGCTCATGGTCCAGTAGCCATCGACGCGTATTTCACCCAGTTCCAGCCCGGGAAAACTTCCGGGACCGCCCAGGGCGAAGGCGCGATCGGGCGGCAGGTCTCCGGACAGATCGGAACCGCCTGCCAGCGTGACCCACAAGACGTCGCGCCGGAGCGGCACCGCCACACCCAGGCCGAGCTCGATACGTTCCCAATCACGCTCTGCACCCAGCGAGCTGTCGCTGCGCATGTACTCGAGCGACGCCGCCATGCCTCGTGTCGGACTGAAGGCCGTATCGCGACTGTCGTATTCCGCGGCGATCAGCAACCCGGCATCCACCCGGCTGTCCTCCGGCATCACCGGCGAACCGATATCGACATTGATCCGCCGGTGATCGTAGGCGTAGCCGATGCGCGTCTGGGCATAGTGTCCGATGTTGAGTCCGAGATCGAAGATCCCGACGGCGTCCTGAAACTCGTAGCGCGCGATACGCTCGCCGTCGAGAAAGAGGTCTTCCAGCGAACGTGAATACCGGACCTGCGGCTCGACGAAGAATCGATGTCCCTGATCGAGCGGCTGAAAGAGGCTGGTCGCGAACAAAGTCTGGCCGCCCACCTGCACCTCGTTGCGCCATTCGGCGCCGAGCGAGTTGAGCCAGGTCCGCGTGTGCCGGCCGTAGAGATTGAACTCCAGATCGCCGGCTTCCGATGCATAGGCGCCGAAATCCACCTTGAGATAGTCGGGCCCCCAGTTCTTTTCGCGCGGCAGCCAGGTGAGCGTCGTGGCTTGCGGGTTGCCTTCCAGTCGATAACCCACGGTATCGAGATCCTGAAGCGCGGCCAGCTTCTGCGCCTGGCGACTGATGGCTTCGGCGTTGACGCTGTCGCCCACCTTCAGTTCGTTCATCTGCGAGAGGAATTCCGGGTTGACGCGCTGCAGCCCCTCGAAGCGCACCTCGGCAAGCTTCACTTCGAACTGCTGCGACTCGGTGACCGCGGTGCGCCACGCGGCATAGTCCTGCTTCGACACCGCGTAGCGCGACAAGGCGCCCACCCTGGCCTGCGTGGCCGCCTCGCCCAGCGGTATGGTTTCGGGCACCCGTTCGAAATCCGATGTGCCGATCGAACCCATGTCGATGTCGATGAGCACGTCGCCCGGCCGCAGCGACTGCAGCTGCAGCGTTTCGTTGGCCATGATCATGACGTCCATGGATCGGCTGAGCAGCTGGGTGGCGCTGCGCAGTTTCTGCGGATTGGCGGCAGGCTCGACCAGGTTGGCGACGATCACGACATCCGCACACAACTCGCGTGCGACGTCGATGGGTATGTTGCGTACCAGTCCACCATCCGAAAGGATCATGTTCTTCGCCAGCACCGGTGCAAACGCACCGGGAATGGCCATGCTGGCGCGCATCGCAGTGGCCAGGTCGCCGTCGCGCAGCACGATCATGTTCCCGGACACCATGTCGGTGGCGATGGCGCGGTACGGAATCGGCAGGTGATCGAAGTCGGTTTCGAGCCGCGCGTTCGCCACGTAGATGCGCAGCAGATCCTCGACGTTGCTGGTGTCGATGAGGCCGCTGGGTGCCCTGAGACCTTCGCCGGTCACGCCGAATTCGAAGCTGTTGGTGTACGTCTGGCCGACGCGTTTCTGCTCGATGGGTTCAAGGTCGCGCTGCCCCTGGCTGCCCACGACTTTTTTCCAGTTCACGCCGAGCAGGAATTTTTCCAGCTCAGCCGCTGGCATCCCCGACGCGTAGCCGCCGCCGATCAGGGCGCCCATGCTGGTGCCGGCGATGCAGTCGATCGGAATGTGCTGCTGTTCGAGCACTTTCAGGACACCGACGTGCGCGCCGCCCTTGGCGCCGCCGCCGGCGAGCACCAGACCGATGCGCGGACGCGACGGATTGCTCTCGGCGGCACCCGCCCAGGGGATGGCAATCAATGACAACAGCGTGACCGCGACAGTTGCGGATGCACGCAGCGGCAGTGTGCGCATGGAGACCTCGCAGGCGGGCCGGGCCTGTGCCGGAGCACGCCGATCATTGGATACTCACGTCCCGGACAGGAAGTAACACGCAGTAAGTTACCTTCCGATACTCCGTGCGCGTTCAGAATCGGCCCCGCATCGTCACGCCGTAGGTGCGTGGATCGGCAAGAAAGGACTGATAGCTGGCATCGTTGAACAGGTTCAGCACCGCATCGATGTGCACGACCTTGTCGTTCAGCAGATGGCGGCCCCACAACGCAACTTCGAGGTTGTCGCCGAAGCCGGCGCCGAGCCGCAGCGCCAGATCGTGGTGGGCCTGCTGTATCAGGCGGGGATCGGCGCTGAAGCTGGTGTTGTATCGATCGGTCCATGACCAGTCGATCCGGCCGAACCAGCGTCCCCAGTGCGTCGGATGCGTGTGTTGCAGTCCGGCATTGATCACCCACTCGGGCGCATCGATCGGATGCTCGCCGCTGAGGTTGCACGATCCCGGCAGACTGCCGTCGGGCGTCCGGCCCGGGTAACACATCCCCGTCGAGTGGTCGCGGTAGGTGAGATCGGCATACGAGACACCGAGGCTGGCAGTCGTGCCTGCACCCAGTAACACGTCACCGTCGAGTTCCGCGCCGCGCAGATCGACACGGCTGACGTTGCCGACCGAGAACTGCGAGGCAATGAACGCGGCATCCTGATAGTCGCGGTACCGGGTGCGGAACGCCGATGTGCCGAGGCGCACGCGGCCGTCGGCGAACAGCGCACGGGTTCCCAGTTCGTAGTGCTCGATGGATTCGTCGCCGAACTCGCGGGCGCTTTGCGGCGCATTGCCGAACCCCGTGTTGAACCCGCCGGACTTGCCTTCCCGGGCGATCGTGAGATACGTCATCAGGGTGTCGCTGAAGCGATAGGTGGGCGTTACGGCCCAGGTGAGATAGTCCGTGGAACGCTGCATGCGGCCATTGACGGGCTCACCGCCGGGGGATGTCGACGGCGTCAGCATCACTGAAATGACGGAGGCGCCGGGAGCGCTCAGCGAGTTGTCGATCGTTGCGTGTTTTTCTTCCGCCTGCCATCGCACGGCGGTCGACAGGGAGAGCCGGTCGGTCAAGGGCCAATCGACCTGGCCGAAGACACTGTAGTAGTCCGTGTCCACGCTCGAAGCATGAATGCCTTCCTGGCCGGGCAGCGCAAGCGGCAGACCGCCGAGGATCCGGGGCCAGAGGGCATCGAATGCCGCGGGCCCGTTGGGTCCGAACATCGGACGCTCGCCGTTCTCGCCGCGCCGATACTCGTTGCGATAGTAGAAAAGTCCGGCGAGCCAGCGGATGCGTGCCGAGTCCGCGGAGGTCAGCCGCAGTTCTTCCTGCACCGTCGTGCCGGTCTCGCTGTCGTGGAAGAAGAGCAATGGTGCATACAGTTGTACCAGGTCGTCTTCGTCGCGCCGGTCGCGATAGTGGTCCCAGGCCGTCGTGGAAGTCAGTTGCCAGCCGTTGCGGAATTCATAGCTGCCGATGAGCGTGATATCCGTGGCCTCCAGATCCAGCGTGTTGGTGGCGACGGCACAGGTCGTCCGGTCGTGCGGCGCGTTGTCCGGGCAGGGCTGCCCGCCGATCGATTGAAGTGCGGCGGCGATCGCGGTCGACGCCGCACCCGGTGCCAGGAACACATCGGATTCGCCCTGGTCGTCCGACTCGCGCAGGTGGCCGGCGATCAAGCGCAGTTCGAGCTGCGCGGTGGGCTGCCACAGCAACTGGCCGCGCAGGGTGGTTCGTGCCTGATCATTGCCGTCCGGTGCCCCCGGCAGCGCATTGACGAGCGTGTGGTCGTGTCCGGAATAGGCTGCCGTGATACCGGCGCGAAGCCGCTGTGTGAGCGGCCCGCTCAGATCCATCCGCGCTGTTCCTGTCGCAGCCTCGTGCGCCGCATCGATCGAGCCGGCCGTGATTTCGGCCTGGCCTGTCAGTTCCTCGCCCGGCTTGCGTGTGTAGATGGCGACGACGCCGGCACTGGAACTCTTTCCATACAGGCTGCTCTGCGGCCCGCTCAGCACTTCGATGCGTTCGACGTCGAGCAGGTCTGCCGTACCGAGCAACGAACGCGAACGAAAAGCGCCGTCGACGAACAGGCCCACCGCCGGCTCGAAGGTCGGAATGTTTCCCAGGTTGCCGACGCGACGTATGCGCAGCGTGGTCGTCACCGGTCCGACGCTGCGTTGCATGTCCAGGGCGGGCGTGACGTCTGCGACGCCCGCGAGACTGTTGATACCCGCGGTCGCAAGTTCGCGGCCGTCCAGTGTGGTCAATGGCATCGGCACGTTCTGCAGCGACGCCGGACGCTTCTGCGCCCACACCGTGACGTTCTCGAGGCCGGATCGCTGCTGTGCGGAGGCGATCGGCCCGGCCAGAAGACCGGCCGCCATCGCGCATGCGATACCGGTGATACGTGGATGTCGTCCCATGAATGTTCTTCCTTGACTCGCTCAATTCTTCACGTGCGATGTGCGAAGTGCTGATGGCGCAGGCACGGTGCTGTTGCAAGGATTGCCGCCACGCGAGACCGGTGTGCACCCGCTGCCTGCCTCGGGTTCGCAAGGAGCGACCGGGAGATGCACGCAATTCCTACTGCCGAGCCGGAACAGGTTGGGCCCACTGCCGTTGCGTCGGCACGGGCGCCGGCGATGCTGGCGATCCTCGTGGCGGTGTTCGCGGCGAACTACATGGATCGGCAGATCCTGGCCATTCTTATCGAGCCCATCCGACAGGATCTGCGGATGAGCGACACGCAAGCCGCGCTGTTGTACGGCTTTGCCTTCGCACTTTTCTACTCGCTGCTCGGCATTCCCATCGCACGGCTGGCCGATCGTTCGAGCCGGGTGCGCATTCTGGCGGGATCGGCTGCACTGTTCGGGACCATGACCCTGGCGTGCGGGTTCGCGGCGAGCTACTGGCAATTGCTGGCGACGCGTATCGGCGTCGCCGTGGGGGAAGCGGGTACGACGCCGCCATCGCAATCCCTCATCGCCGATCTGTATCCGCTGCAGCGACTGACCACGGCGATGGCCGTGTTCACCATCGGACCGCATGTGGGGATGTTGCTGAGCTTCGCCCTGGGCGGCGTGCTGGCGCAGGCACTGGGCTGGCGCATGACGTTCATTGTCGCCGGCTGCCTGAGCCTGACCGTGGCGATTCTGGCGAGGTTCGTCCTGCGGGAGCCTCCCCGCAGGTCTGCGCCGGATGACAGCGTGAATATAAGAGAGGTGACGATTGCGCTCTGGCGGCGACCGTCCATCCGCCATCTCGTGCTCGGCGCGACGATCGCCAATGCCGCCGTCTCCATCGCGCTGGGATGGACGCCTTCGTTGTTGATCCGCTCGTATCATTTCGACGTCGCCGACGCCGGCGTGTTGCTCGCCGCCATTTTCGGGATCGGCGGTGCGGCCGGTACCGTGCTGGGAGGACTCCTCGCCGACCGTCTCGGGCGGCGGCATCCCGGCGCTCGTCTGCAGTCGGTCGCCGTCGGCCTGCTCATCATCGTTCCGGCGTGGGCGATTGCGTTGGGAAGCACCCATATCGGTCTGGCAGTGGCGGGCATGACGGTGGCCGGTACATTGATTGCGCTGCACGCTGCTCCTACGTTTGCCATGGTGCAGTCGCTTGCGCCGCGTGGCGGCGGTGCGTTGGCCGCAGCGCTGGTCCTGCTGGTCGTCAACCTGATCGGTGCCGGTCTCGGGCCGCTGCTGATCGGCGTCGTCAGCGACAGATTGGCAGGAGTCCATGGTACGGATTCGCTGCGCCTGGCGATGTTCGTATTGTTGCCGATCTATCTGTGGGCCGCCTGGCACTACACCGCCGCCGCCCGGACCATTGCGGACGACCTGCCGGTCATCGGGGCCGCACCCCATACCGCATAGGCATCCGATCAAGCGTATGTACGGTGCGGGTCAGCTCAGAACGATACCGGCTCTGCGCAGCCCATCGACGACACGATCGCGCAGTGCGGATTCCTTGATGTAGTGCCCGATGAGCGTGCGGCCGCGTCTGGCAAACGTCGGCTTGATGCGTATCAGCTCGGCCGCGTGGGCGCGCGCTTCGCTGACGCGCCCCAGATGACCCAGGCAGCAGGTGATCATCAACTCGCGCCAGAAGAACGCGGGGTCGCGATACTCCAGCGCCGCGATGTAAGCCTGCTCGAACTCGCCGCGGCGCAGATGGTCGGCCCACAGGCCATGGCCCGTGTGCGGCAGGCAGTAGGGGTTGCGGGCCAGCGCATCGCGCATGATGTCCATTCCGCGTTCCCAGTCGCCCGACAGGGCAAGCAGCCAGCCGATGATTTCGCGGTAGGCCAGTGAATGGGGGTTGTGGCGCAGTGCCGCTTCGAGTTCGTGGCGTGCAGCCTGCACTTCGCCCTTGGTCAGCAGGCTGATGGCGAGCAGGACACGGATGCGCGAATTCGTCGGATCGAGAATCACGCCCTGGTACGCGAAGCTGACGGCCTGGTCGATGGGCGTTGCCAGGTCCGTCAACTCGAAGGAGTAGTTGACCTGGTACAGCCGCGACAGGTAGCCCCACGCGATGGTCGTGCCCGGCTCGCGCTCCACCTGTCGTTTCAGGGCTTCGACGGTGGGCGCGAAATCTTCCACCCGCCGGCAGAGGAAAAAACTGTAGCAACGCATGATGGCGCCGAATCCCTGCGCCGAAGTGCCGGCATGAGAGCACTCGTTGGTGAGCAGACGAACTACCACGCCGTGTTCGGCGCCGACGCGGGCGGCGATGACCAGCGCGACATCTTCCAGTGCGCTGGACCACTCGCGCGTCGGCGCGTGAACCCGATACTCGTCGCCCCACACCTGCTCGCCGTTCGTACGATCCACGAGCCAGGTCGTGACGGTCCAGTCGTCCGATTCGCGCCGGATTCTTCCCAGCAGTTCATACCGGACGTGCACATTCTGGTCGGGATCGAGTCGCTCAATGTCACGTGGACGCAGAACACGCACATCGTGGTAGCGACCGAGTTCCATGATCAGAGTGTCATTGAGCCGAATGGCGACGTCGCCGGCCTCGGACCCTGACCCCTCGAACGGACGGACCAGCATGGCGGGCCAGCTCGGCGCGACCGGAACGAGCGAGATACGCTTCAGCCTGGGTTCGTCGGTGCTGCTGGCGCGCTCCGCTGCGACCGAAAATACGGGCGCGTAACTGCCTTTGGGAAGTTCGATATGTGCGCCGCTGTCGCCGGACAGCAGGTAGTACCGTTCGAGCGAACGCCGCAATCGTCCCGCCTGCACACGTACCACCGGATCGAGAATCGCGTCGAAGTTTCCGCTGCGACCGAACACCCTGGCGGCGATCGTCGCCTGCGTCAGTTGATCGCCGCGACCGGCAAGCGCTTCATCGACGATGAAGCTCAGGAAATCGCGGGAACGCGAAGAGCCGTCGAAATGTTCGCTGGCCAGCATCTGGTCGCGATGTTCAAGAATCTCCATGGCGAACGGATAGGGCGAACGCGCGGCCGCGGGCTGCGGGCGTGTAGTGCTGCTGTGTGTCACGCACGTCTCATTGGCATTCTGCATGGCCGCCAAGTCTTCCTTAGTTCCGCTGATCATCGATGGCGAGCGCACGATCAGCCTGCGCAGGCACCCCTGTTCTGTCAATCGATAGAAATACATCGATCGGTGCTGCGATACAGCGCAGGGCACCTGTTTTTGCCGATCCGGCCGCATCAAAGATGCGTGCCGGTCGTTCGACGCAGCGAAACGATGGGTTCTGGTGGTCTCAGCGCCCGCCGAGGTCATAGCGGCCGCGCAACCGCTCGCGGATCCGATCGAGAATTTTCCCGGACTCCTCGGGTCCCAACGACTGAATGCTGTCGTTGGTGAGTGCGTAATGCATGGCTACGAGCGAGCGCAATTTGCGAAACGCGTCAGCCGCATTTCGTCCGCACACCGTGTCATCGCCCGAGACCACGCGCTCGATGATGCCGGGATCCAGTATCCGCAAGTCGCACACCGCCGCCAGTCTGGCGATCTCCGCATCGACCGGTCCGAGTTGCGCCTGATGCCATTCGGTGCCGAAGTCCTGTGTGGCCATTTGTTGACTCTCCAATGGATAAAGTCCGTACGTACTTCCGATGCCCGGCGCTCCGTGACCGTCAGTTTGTCCTCGCACAGATCGAGACTACGACATCGGAGCGCCGCTGCAATCGGCTCATATGCGCACATCGCATGCGAAGCACGCATGTCCAGCGAGTATCAAAAGGTAACTTACCTCGTGTTACTTCACGCGGTCGTTCGCTTCTTGAATGATGAAGTTGCTCCATCGAGCAAACGACAGCGATCCCGAGCGCTCTGGCCAGAGGATCGATTCGCGCAGCCCGGTGAGACACGGCACCGGCAGGCGTACGCGAGGCAACCATGAGGATTCGACACGGCCTGGCAATTTCGTTGGCGGGATTGCCTTTGATCGCGGGCGCGCGGTAGGTGAGCGCTGCGATGTACCTGAACCGCGTCGCGCCTGCAGCCGTGCTGGGATTCCCGCTGGCCGGTCTGACTGTACCGGCGCTCGCGCAGGTCTCCTCCGTGACTGATCTGGCGGTGGAGCCGAACCAGCAGAGCGAGGTGTCTCCGCTGGAGACCGAAGCGCCGGAACCGCTCGCGTTCTTCGCAGGCACGAAGTTCATTATCAAGCCCCGTGCCTACTACCTGGATCGTGACCGCGATGAGAATCAGGACAATGTCGGATTCGCGCTCGGCGGTGCGGTGCAGTACGTCTCGGGGTGGGCCTTCAACCGGCTGCAATTGCGTGCAACGGCCTATACCTCGCAGGACGTCTACGGACCGAGCGACAAGGACGGCACGCAGCTGTTCCTGCCGGGGCCTGAAGGATTCACCGTGCTGGGCGAGGCCAACGCAGTGCTGCGTATCACCGAGAAGAGTGTGCTGCGGGCCGGATGGCAGCTCTTCGAGCTTCCCTATCTGGGCAGTCACGATACGCGGATGGTGCCGAATACCTTCGAGGCGGTGGCATTCGGCAACACCGCGCCGCAAGGGTTTGCATACGTCGTCGGTTACGTCGACAAGATCAAGCGCAAGAACGACGACGATTTCATTCCGATGTCCGAGGCCGCGGGAGTCGCCGGCGGCGACGACGGCGTCATCATGGCAGGTGCACGCTACGTCTTCCCCGATGGCATCGAGATCAACGCCGTCAACCAGCAGACCCTGGATGTCTTCAACACTTTCTTCGCGAAGATCGAACGCAGGTTCCAGCTCGCCGACGATAGCTCATGGAAAGCATTCCTGCAGTACACGGATCAGCGCAGCGTCGGCGACGATCTGATCGGAGAGTTCGAGACCGGCCTGCTGGCGGGCAAGGTCGAGTACTCCTGGGGAAACGCGACGCTGCGGCTGGGTGCGAGTACCACGGGCAGCGAGAAGGGCATACAGAAACCATACGGGAATCCGGCCAACTATCTCTCGGTGATGGTCGAGGATTTCGATCGCGCCGGCGAGGACGCCTGGATGATCGGCGGCAACTACAACTTCCGGCGCGTGGGGCCGGGTGAGCTCAGCCTGTTCGCGAATATCGTCAGCGGGAACACGCCGGACACCGGCCCAGCCGCCAGTCCCGACGCAGCCGAGTACGACCTGACGGTCGACTATCGGATCAAGGAAGGTGCAGCGAAGAACCTGTGGGTGAGATTCCGCACGGCGTTCATCGATCAGGACCAGTCGGGAGACGACATGCTGGATCTGCGTCTGATCGTCAATTGGGAATTCGACGCGCTGTGAGCAGCAGATGTTCAACAGGAGCAAGTCATGAAGATCATCGATTCGCATCGACGTTTCCGCCGCATCGGACGCCTGCTGCCGGGAGCATTGCTGCTGCTCGGCACATCGTTCGCCGCGGCGGCGGATGAGAGTCTGACCCAGCAGACGTTTCAGGTCGCGCTGGGCGTGTTCCTGAACGGCTCGGCGCTGGAGATACAGGCGAACGGGCACACGCTGGACAATGCCACGGAGGTGGATTGGGACAACACGTTCGGCGACAAGGACACGAATCGCTTCCGGCTCGACGCGTTATGGCGGATCACCGGACGACATCATCTGCGCCTGATGTACACCGACTACTCGCGTCGCGATACACGGCAAATCGATCGCGAGATCCAGTGGCAGGACGATGTCTTCCCTATCGGAGTGGAAGTCGAAGGGACGCTCGGCTTCGAGATCATCGAGCTGGCGTATGAGTTCGCGTTCCTGCAATCGGAGCGGTTCGAGCTGGCGGGCGGTATCGGTCTGCACTACACGACATTCGACGCGGGACTCACGGCTACAGTGAGCGCCCCCGGCGGCAGCGGGACCCGCGAGATCGGCGGCACGGCATCCGTGGACGCGCCGCTGCCGGTGATCGGCGTTCATGCGCTGTGGCGCATGTTCGGCTCGTTCTACCTGGAAGGGCAGGCTCAGGCCTTTGCGATGTCGATGGACGAATACGACGGCCAGATCCTCAATTTCCGGGGTGCGCTCATCTGGCAGCCGATGGAGCTGCTCGGGATCGGCGTGGGCTACGACTATTTCAATGTCGACCTCGATATCGACCGGCCGCGCTTCGACGGCTCCATGGACTGGACCTACTCGGGGCCGCAGTTCTTCGTCAGCATGTCTTT
>CAYWHG010000027.1:33805-40030 GCA_964457865.1 uncultured Steroidobacter sp. | reverse complement strand
CGCGGCAGGCTCCAGCCCAGATTGAAGGCCAGCAGCATGCCGCCCAGCACGATCAGCAGAATGCCCGTCGCCAGCGGCGAGCGTCGGGAATGGGGATTCGATTCACTCAAGGGATAGGGACTCCGGGCAGACGGTCTGCGCCATGGGAGCGACATTACGAGCGGGGCGATCCACAGGCCAGCAACCACCGGCAAACGGCGGGGCCAGACCGGTGAAGGGGGTCATCCTGATCGGAAGGCTGGAGAGTGGGTTCTTGTCACCCCCGCGCAGGCGGGGGTCCATCGGAACGACCCGGATGGATCCCCGCCTACGCGGGGATGACGAGGAGGGCCGAGTGACCGCTCAGCGTTCCCGCTGACGGAAGTTCTGCCGGCCACTGGACTCCGGACGCGACCGGCCGGAGGTGTCCGCATTGTTGCCGCCGCCATTGTCGCTGCTGGCCTGCGGCCGGCTGGCACGCTCCTGATTGCCGCGATTGACGCTCGGCTGTTCCTGACGGGGCTGCGGCTGCGACGGCTGCACCTGTGGCTGCGATGGCTGGGCTCGCGGCTGTTCCACGCGCGGTGGCGGCACTGCCCGCGGCTCGCTGTGCTGGCGGGGCTGGGCGGCGCCCGAGGACTGCCACGTGCGTGGCTGTTCGCGCGGTTGCCCGGTGCTGCGGATCGCCCGGTCCTGTCGCTCCCGATCCTGCTGTTCGTTACTGCGCCATTGCCGGGGCTGTTCGCGCGAGCGGTCGATCGAAGGACTCGTCGCGGCATTGCCCTGTTGCCGCAGTGAATTGACCGCCGGCACTTCGGTGCGGGCCGGCGTCTCGCGTCGCGTCACCGACGGGCGATCGGCACTGCGCTGCTGGTCGCGAGCATCGACGGCCGTTTCGCGCGCGCGGCGTGTGTCGACGCGGTCCTGGGGTGCGCGAGCGGGTTCAGCCGCGGTCGCGGCGCTACCGGCGGCCCGTTCGCGATCCGCGCGCCACTGCTGTTCGCGCGGCCCGTCGCCGGCCGGCCGCGTCTGCTGCAATCGGGCGGGCGCGGCTGGATTGTTGACCGCGCCCGCACGCAACTGAGAACGCGGAATCGGGCGACCCCCGTTCGCTTCGATGGCGCGCTGTTCGGCATCGAAGGAAATGCGTGCCGGCCGCTGCGCACCCGCATCGCGATTGCGCTGCGCAAACGTCTGCCGCACCACATGATCGGAGCCGCCGGGAATGCGCCCGAGCGTGCGCGCTGCAAACACGCTGTCGCGATTCGGCGCGAGAGCCGGCGGACGCGGATCGTGGTGCCAGCGACGCAGGTCGTTCCGGTCGACACGCGACCAGTGGCCATCGAGGTTGCCGCCGCCGCGGAAGCGATCTCGATCGACGATCGTGACGGCGCGCGGATCGCGACCGTACCGATAGTCGAAGTTGCGGTGGCGACCGTTGTAGACGTTGGTGATGTACGTGTTGTTGACGATCACCGTGTTGGAGACATTGATGTTGCTCAGATAGCGGCGCGAATAGCGGTAGCCCGGCACATACACTTCGCGCGGACCGAGCGGGAACCAGCCGACTCCCGGTCCGATTCCGACGGAAACACCGACGCCCGGGCTGCCCGCCCAGGCAACGAGCGCGGGCGCATACACCGGCCGGATGTGGCGCGGGCCCGGCACCCAGCACCAGCGGTTGCTCGCATACGCCCAGCGTCCGTAGTGGAACGGTGCGAAACCCCACGGCGAGTTGTCGACCCAGCTCCACCCCCACGGCGACACCCAGACCCAGCGGCCGTAGCGATACGGCGCCCAGCCGGCGGCGACATAGGTCGGCGTCCAGACATGGCCATAGGTCGGTTCGTTGATCCAGCGACCGTTGCGGTCGAGATCTTCGTAACCGATGACCTCGGTGGATACATAGCGGGCCGATTCGGAATTCTCGCTGACGCGATTGCGGTCGTTGGCCCAGTCTTCGAACGCGGTGCGCGGCCCCAGCGGCACGACATTCGCGCTGAGCTGGCCGCTGCCGGTGAACGTACCTTGCTCGCCATCGTCGACGCGCCAGGACTTGCCGTCGGAGAGCACGTCGCTGCTGCCGCTGCGCACGGCGACGACGGTGCGGTCGCCTGCGGAATTTGCGTCGATGCGGTATTCGCCCGGATGCAGCACGTCGACCGTGGCGTTCGGGGTTTCGACTTCGATGCGTTCGCCGTCACGGCGGCGCAGTACACGCACGACGGTGCTGCCTTCGGACAATTCCAGCCGCATCACGTCGTCGTCGAGTTCGATGATGGACAGGCCCGTGCCCGCATCGAGATGGATCTTCGAGGAGCCGGCCTGCAGTTCGGCGCGGCCGCCGTTCTCCACGAACAGACGATCGCCGCTGGTGAGCGGCCGATTGAGCACCGCCTCGGCCCACTCCTCCGTGCCGGCCGGCGCCAGCGTCACCTCGCCCTCGATCAGGCTGAGTCGCGCAACGCGGCCAGGCGCGTCCGCCACCTCTTCGGCAAGCGAAAGGCAGGACAGTGACAGCAGACAGAGAAGCAGCAGGCTACGCATGGCTCACCGGATTGTATCGCTGCAGGCTCAACGCATTCCCGACCTTGCGGGTTCGATGGCATCTTCGGGGCCAGCGAGTGAACTCAAAGTGAATAGGCCGCTGCTACACTGAACGCCGCCATGCACATCAGACATATTCCCATGCGGATCGTCGGGATGATCCTGACATCGCTGCTCGCTGCCTGCGGGTCGACGCCCTCGCAGCCGCAGGCGCCGGCCAGCAGCAAGGCATCCGATGCGGCCGACCTGCTGCTGGCCGGCGCCGTTCAGCGACAGCGAGAGCGGTTCGACAGCGTCCAGGCGCTGCCGGTGGTCAAGGCAGCTTTCGACAAGGCAACCGATCGCCCGGACATCGCCTGGTTGTATGCGCAACTGTGTAGCCAGGTGGCCGGGTGCGAGCCGGAACCGGCAGAGGCACGGTTACGCCGTCTCGCGCCGAAGAATGCCGCCGCGTGGCTTGGAACACTGGAACGGGCGCGGCGCAGCAATGACATCGCCACGACCAACGAAGTCCTGGAAGCGATGAGCCACAGCGACCGTTTCGACCTCTACTGGAACGCGCTCGCCTCGCGCATCGCCGTCGTGCTCGGCACCAACACCGCCGCCCAGTTCGGCCCGACGACGCCCGATCTCGCTACCGGCAGCCTGAACGACACCATCGGCTGGCTGTCTGCCGTTTCGCTTCCCGCGTTCCGGCCCCTGGGCGACGCCTGTATCCACGAGCGCGGCAGCAATCCCGTCGTCTCACAGCGATGCCGGGCGATTGCGGATGTCCTGCAGCGCGGCGACAGCTACATCGCGGAAAGCGTCGGTCTCGGAATTCGCGAAAGTCTCGCCGCACCGGGTTCACCCGAGGCGACGGCGGTGGCACGCGACATCCGGCGTTCGCGCTACCAGCGCGATACGGCGGGGCAGATCATCGCAATGCAGGCAGACCAGGAAAAATTCTCGCGTGAACTCATCAAGCTGATGACCGGCCTGCGTCGTGAGCAGGACGTCTACCTGGCCGTGCTTCGCTGGGGTCAGCAGCCGGTGGAACCGCCGACGGACTGGACGCCGAACGACA
Source organism: uncultured Steroidobacter sp. (assembly GCA_964457865.1). Lineage (GTDB taxonomy): Bacteria > Pseudomonadota > Gammaproteobacteria > Steroidobacterales > Steroidobacteraceae > Steroidobacter. The sequence goes on along the minus strand of CAYWHG010000027.1, from coordinate 36,438 downwards.
CATAAGCCGCTCTCTCACGCCGCCTGCTTCTGTTCCTGCGGCTCGCCGCCGAGCGCTTCGCGCAGGTCGCTCAGCATCTGCGACAGTTCGCCCGTCATGAGCAGGAAGTCGATGTCGAACTGTTCTTCCGGCGAGATGCCTTCGCCTTCGGGCTTGTCCTTTGCGATCTCCAGGAACTCGACGCGCTTCACCTGCAGCTTGTCGGTGAGCACGAACGAGACGCGATCGGCCCAGGTGAGCCCGAGACGCGTGACGTACTTGCCGCCGGCGACGTGATCCTGGATTTCCTTGCCTTCGAGCGGATGACGCACATAGCGCACGGTGGCCTTGGTCTTGTCCGCGGTCTGCAACTCCAGATCGTGATCGAGGATGAAGCGCAGCGGCGCGTCGCCCAGCGCCAGCCACGCGCCCATCGACGAATGCGGCACGAGCTGCGTTTCCATGAACTGCACCGGCAGGCTGCCGAGCGTGTCGCGCAGCATCTCCACGAGTTCATCGGCACGCGCACCGCCGGCGGCATCGACGATGAACCAGCCGTTGACGGTATCGATCCATGCGCGCGTGATGCGGCGACGCGAGAGCGCACGCGCACGCAGTTCCTCCGTCACCCTTTCCTTCAGTTCACGCATCTGCCGGCGGCCGACCGGGAATCCCTGCTGCTGCGCCAGCTCTTCGGCGCGTTCGACCGCGACCTGCTTGATGATCGACGAAGGCAGCAGCTTCTGTTCGACGCCGAGCGCGATCAGGTACTGGCCGTTGGTGTTGTGCACGTAACGCTGTGCGCTGCTGGAATGCACCCAGCCGCGGCTGAACATTTCGAAGCTGTTGCAGGGCTGCAGCGGACGGTTCGACAGGCGACTTTCGAGTTCGACCAGCGGCATGGTCCAGCCGTCGGGCAGGCGATAGATGATGAGATTCTTGAACCACATGAGATGACGGCCCGCGGAAAAGCGGCCGAGTATACGGAACACGACCGCGCCGTCGACTACTTGAAATCGCGCGCCGGGTCTGCGATGCCGCGGGCGCAGATCACGCGGCGCAACACCCGGCGAGTTTTCCCTGCCCGCCTCTTGAGTTGCACGTGAAGATTGAAGTCGCGACCGTGGCGTGGCGGGTCCGCGATTGCGCACGGTGTTGCCGTTCGAGCAGCACCGAGTCGCCGAATTCATGTGTGCGGAAATCGTGCGCGCCGAGCGCCGCGTCGATGCCTTCGATGACAGCGCGACAGGCGAAAGCCTGCAGCAATTGATAGTGGCTGGTGCCGGGCTCGTGTGTGCCGGAAAGAATCGCGCTCACGACGCGCAGGTTCGACTCCACGCCGAGTTTCTGATTGGCGACCTGCCTGCCCGCGATGATGCGGCCGGTGGCGGCGACCGCGTGTTCCAGTGCGCGCACCACCGTCGTGCCGACGGCGACGATGCGACGGCGCTCGTCCAGTGCGCGATTGATGGCCTGTACCGTCGCCAGCGGGATCGAGTACGGCTCATCGAACGGCAGGCGCCGATCCAGTTGCGCATCGCCCGTCGATGAAATACCCGCGGCATGCGTCAGCGTGACGAAGCCGATGCCCCGCTGTCGCAGCGCCGCGAGCGAACGCCAGTCCAGCGCGAAACCGGCGGAGGGCGGTTCATAGGCCATCGGTGCGCCGGCAATCGGCGTCCACACATCCCACAGCTGCAGATCGGTCGCGAGATGCGCGTACTGGATCGGCCGGCCATGCGCGGCGATCCCGGACCAGATCTGATCGGGCGTGCCCATCATGCGGATCGACAGCAGCCGCGGATGATCGAGCATCTCCACGACGACGGCCCGCAGCGGTCCCAGCGCAAGCTCATCGCCGATACGGATCGGCGGCGGCAACGGACGATCCTCGGTGCGCGTGCGGTAGTCGCCGGCCCCGAACACCACGACCGTGAATCGATTCGACGCGCCGATGTCGCGACCGGCCAGTCGCACTTCGATCGGCGCAGCGCTACGCACGTGACTTCCGTGGAGACTGGCGGGCAGCGTCGCGGCGTCGTTGGCGACGACGAGATCACCGGGCTGCAGGATCTCTATCCAGCGCGATCGGGGCAGCACGCGCATTGCGCCGTCGGCGGCGACATGCAGCAGTTTCGCAGTCGCGGGGCGCTGCGATGGCGTCGTCGCAGCGAGCATCAGGCCGCTCCCGCGATCGACTGCGCGCGCCCGGGCAACAGGTCGATGACCGTGTGAATGATCTCGCGTGCGGCCGCCGACGGACGCTTCAGCGCTGCGACATCGGCCTCCGGAAGCGCGGCGGCGTGCATGGGCGTATCCATGTCGCCCGGATCGAGCGCATGAAAGCGCACGCCTGCACCCTGCATTTCCTCGTTCCAGATGCGGGTCATGTGCGCGAGCGCGGCCTTGCTCGCGCCATAGGCGCCCCAGTTCGCATAGGCATTCACGGCGGCGTCGCTCGAAATATTGATCACCACCGCACCGCGACCTTCGCGCGCCGAGGCCGCCAGCGCACCCAGCAGCGCGCGCGTCAGTCGAAACGGCCCGAGTACGTTCGTATCGAGCGCGCGGACGAAGTCCTCGCACTCGGTATCCGCCAGCAGGGCGAGCGGTGTCGGTCCGAGATCGGAGGCATTGTTGATCAGCACATCGAG
>CAYWHG010000027.1:26344-33705 GCA_964457865.1 uncultured Steroidobacter sp. | reverse complement strand
CATCATCGACCCTGGTGCGTGTCCTCGCGACGAAGGCAACGTTCGCGCCTCGCCGCCGGAATTCCTCGACCAGCGCCAGTCCGAGTCCCGACGTGCCGCCGGTGATTGCGACTCGCAGGCCGTCCAGCGACATTGCATTGCGCTGCTCGCTTGCGGAGGTCGATTGCCGTGATTGAGTCATCTGTGCTCTCCTGTCTGATGACTCGATGATAGGGATCGCCGCCGCGACGCCCACGTCGATGTCCGATCGATTGGCCGAAGGTCAGAATGATGGACACAGCAGAACAGGTCGCCTCGCATCTCTCGCGCAACCTTGCATCGCTGCGCCACGTGCGCAATCTCACGCAGGGCGCGCTGGCAAAAGCCGCCGGCGTCCCGCGCTCGACGATCGCCAACCTGGAATCGGGCAAGGGCAATCCATCGCTCGGCGTGCTGATGAAAGTGGCGAGTTCGCTCGACGTGCCGCTGGAGGAACTGCTCGCTTCACCGCGCGCCAAGGTGCGCAAGTGGTCGCGCAGCGAACTGGCCGCACGCGCCGCCGGACGTGGCGTCACCGTGCGGCCGCTCATTGCCGAGCGCATGCCGGAAGAACTGCTCAACGTGATGGAATTCGCACCGGGCGGTTCGATGCGCGGCTCGCCGCACCTGCCCGGCACGCGCGAGTTCTTCACCTGCCTGAGCGGCGCAGTGACGATCTTCGTCGCCGGCGACCGCTACGATCTCGAAGCCGGCGACGTGCTCGCCTTCCCAGGCAACCTGCCGCATTCGTATCGCAACCCAGATACGAATCGCGCGGCGCAGGGCGTGTCGGCCGTTATCCTGGCGCGGGCGGGAGTTTAAGAGGGTTCACACGGAGTTCACGGAGGACACGGAGATCTGAAGATAGAGAAGGGATTCGGAATAGATGGATTTTTCTTGTCCCCGTGCTGCCCCGTGGAGAACTCTTTATCTTTCTCCGTGTCCTCCGTGATCTCCGTGTGAAACTCTTCTTCAGGCGACCTTGAGTACGAGCTTGCCGAGGTTCTCGCCCTTGAAGAGTTTCAGCAGCGTCTCGGGAAAGGTCTCGATACCGGTGACGATGTCTTCGCGGGTCTTGAGTTTGCCGGCGGCGAGCCAGCCGGCCATTTCGCGCATCGCTTCCGGGTAGCGATCGGCGTAGTCGAACACCACCATGCCGGTCATGCTGGCGCGGTTCACCAGCAGGGTCATGTAGTTCGACGGGCCTTTCACGCCGGTCGTGCTGTTGTACTGCGAGATGGCGCCGCAGATGACGATGCGTGCATGGCGCGCGAGCTGCGTGAGTGCGGCGTCGAGGATGTCGCCGCCGACATTGTCGAAATACACGTCGATGCCGTTCGGGCACTGCTGGCGCAGCGACTTCTTCACGTCCTGCGACTTGTAGTCGATGGCCGCATCGAAGCCGAGCTGATCCACCAGATAGCCGCACTTCTCCTGGCCGCCGGCGATACCGACCACGCGGCAACCCTTGAGCTTCGCGATCTGGCCGACGACGGTGCCCACCGCGCCTGCGGCACCTGAGACGACGACGGTCTGGCCGGGTTGCGGTTTGCCCACTTCGAGCAATCCGAAATAGGCGGTCATGCCCGGCATGCCGAGCGTGCCGAGATACACGGGCAGCGGCGCGAGTTTGCTGTCCACCTTCGTCAGCGTCTTGCCGTCGAGCGTGGCGTACTCCTGGATGCCCAGCGTTCCGTACACCTCGTCGCCTTCCTTGAATCCGGGATGTCGCGACGCGATCACCTGGCCCACACCGCCGGCACGCATGACGGCGCCGATCTCAACGGGCGGAATGTACGAGCGGCCTTCATTCATCCAGCCGCGCATGGCCGGATCGAGCGACAGGTACAGCGTCTTCACCAGCACTTCGTTGTCGCCGGGCTGGCGCACGGGTTCTTTCACGTAGTTCCAGTCGCTGCGTTTCGGCAGGCCGACCGGACGAGCTGCAAGGCGGAACTGATGATTGATCTGCGTCATGACAATGCCTCCGCGAAAGTGCGCGGAGCATACAAGAACCGCAGAGGCGTGCGACCGGGACTTCCTTACTCTTGATCCTCGTCCTCGGAATCGTCCGCAGGCTCATCATCTTCATCGGAAGCGATGTCGCTGTCGTCTGCTTCATCGCCGCAATCGTCGCCGAGCCAGCGTCCCTTCAGCGTGCCCTTCATCGTGAAAACTTCCGCCCCTTCGCCGAACTTCAGGTCGAGCGAGCCCGTCATGGTCTGCGGCGTCGGCGTGTTGAGCTTGAGCACACCGCTGCCCTTGCGCTCTCCTTCGCAGACGAGCCGCACTTCCTGCGCCGTGCGCGATGTGTTGACGAACACCTGCTTGCAGTTCTTCGTATCGGCGGACTGAAACGGCCGCTCGATGTCCTTCTCGGTCAGGCACTCGCGCGAGACATCGCGCTGCGGCCCCTTGGCAGCTTCGGCCTTCCAGTCGGCCTGCATTTTTGCGATCTGCGCCGGTGTCAGGCGATCCTTCAGCTCCTTCGACAAGGGCAAGGCTCCGCCCATCTGCGTCAGGGATTCGATTTCCCACAAACCCGTTCTCACATTGAGGCGTTCGGCGCCGGTCGCGGCCAGCGACAGGAAAACGCAAGTGAATGCAGCGGCAGCAAGAACGAATTTGCGAATCATCTGGAATCTCCGGAACTGAAAAAACGCGCGATCATTGTCGAGAAGCAGACGACAGCTCGCATGCGTCATTGGAGCCATCGCGACTTGCGGAAAATGACGGAGCAATGCCAGGAACGTCGTCCGCCATGTGTGCGTTCCCGAAGTGGCACACACGCATTGCCGGTCGGAGAACGCTCGCATGGCCACTCGCAGCAACCGCAAACTGTCGACTTATCGCGCCAGGCGAAACTTCTCGAAGACCGCAGAGCCTAGCGGCAAGTTGCCCGTTTTCAAATCCCGCAGATTGCGTTTCGTCATCCAGAAGCATGCCGCGAGGCGACTGCCGGAGTTCATCGAGCCTGAACTCTGCAAGCTCGTCGACCGTCCGCCAACGGGTGCCGGCTGGGGTCACGAAGTGAAGTTCGATGGCTATCGGCTGCAACTGCGCATCGAGGACGGCGAAGCGACATTGCGAACACGCAAAGGCCTGGACTGGACCGGCAAATTCACATCGATCGCGACTGCGGCATCGCGTTTTCCCGATTGCATCATCGACGGCGAAGTCGCGGCGCTCGACCACAACGGCTCGCCGGACTTCGCGGCGCTGCAGGCCGCCTTGTCGGAAGACGACAGCGCCGATCTGATCTTTTTCGCGTTCGATCTGCTGTTCGCGCAGGGCGAGGATCTGCGCAAACGATCGCTGCGCCAACGCAAGGAGCAACTGAAAGAACTTCTCGCGAACCATCGCGACCGCTCGCGCCTGATTCGTTACGTCGATCATTTCGAGACCGCCGGCGATGCCGTGCTCGAATCCGCCTGCCGGATGAGCCTCGAGGGCATCATTTCCAAGCGCCTCGACGCACCCTATCGATCGGCGCGCAATGGCGACTGGGTGAAATCGAAGTGTCGCGCGGGACAGGAAGTCGTGATCGGCGGCTGGACACATGACGCAGGCCAATTGCGCTCATTGCTCGTGGGCGTGCATCGCGGCGACCACCTTGTCTACGTCGGGCGCGTCGGTACCGGGTTCGGACGCGAGAAGGCGCGCAAGCTCGTGCCGCAACTCAAGTCGCTGAAGAGCAGCGTCAGCCCCTTCGGCGGCGACAACGCACCGCGCAATGCTAGCGACATCCGCTGGGTGAAGCCGAACCTCGTGGCCGAGATCGAGTTCGCCGGCTGGACCGGTTCCGGCAATGTGCGGCAAGCGGCCTTCAAAGGCTTGCGCGCGGACAAACCGGCGGACGATGTGGTCGCAGAGAAGCCGGCGCCGGCAAAGTCGACGGCGCTCAGGAAGCCCAGGGGTTCGTCGCGATCCTCAGCGCAGACGACGCAGAGCAACGTCGTGATGGGCGTAACGATCTCCAGCCCCGACAAGCCGCTGTGGCCGAATGCCGGCGACAGTCGACCGGTCACCAAGCTCGACCTCGCGCACTACTTCGAGAGTGTCGCCGACTGGCTGCTGCCACACATCGAAGGCCGCCCCTGTTCGCTGATCCGCGCACCCGATGGCATCGGGCACCCGCAGTTCTTTCAGCGTCATGCCATGCAGGGCACTTCCAATCTCATCACGCTCACTACCGTGGCTGGCGATCGCAAGCCGTATCTGCAGATCGACCGTCGCGAAGCGCTGATTGCGGTGGCGCAAACCGCAGGCATCGAACTGCATCCGTGGAACTGTCGCTCCGGCGCGCCGGAAATTCCGGGTCGTCTGGTCTTCGATCTCGATCCCGGGCCCGATGTCGAATTCGATGCGCTCATCGAAGCAGCCAGAACACTGCGTACACGACTGGAAGGACTCGGCCTCGCGGCGTTTTGCAAAACCACCGGCGGCAAGGGGCTGCATGTCGTGACGCCGCTCGATAGTCGCGGCAACAAGGCGGTGACCTGGCCTGTCGCCAAAGGGTTCGCGCAAGCCGTCTGCCAGCAGATGGCCCAGGAGGAGCCGGATCGCTATCTCATCAACATGTCGAAGAAGCTGCGCGCCGGGAAAATCTTCCTCGACTATCTGCGCAATGACCGGATGGCGGTCGCGCCGCTGTCGCCGCGTGCCCGCGAGGGCGCAAGAGTCTCCATGCCCCTGACCTGGGCGCAGGTGAAAGCCGGCCTCGATCCTGCCCGCTTTACGCTGCGAACCGTGCCGGCGCTCCTGCAGAAATCGGACGCCTGGGAAGAGTACGAGGAGGCAGCACGCCCGCTGATACCGGCCATCAGGCAACTGGCGGGACCATCCGCTGCACCGCGTCGCGCGTCGCGAAGCCGGACGAAGACCGCGACGACGCGCGAATCACGGCATACTCATCCCTGACCACGGCCCTGCGTGCCCGCGGATCAGGAAGGGTCTCGCCTTTGAAGCCACACATCGCTGCGTTCGCACTGCTGGGCGCGTTGATCTGCAATACCGCTGCGGCCTCGCTGGTCGATGACCTCAATGCGCTGCGGCGCAAAGGGTGCGATGGCCGCTCCGTCGATACGCCCTTGCAGCCCAGTCGCGAACTGGATGCGGTCGCGGTTGAATGGTCCCGTGGCGGACGCCTGCGCGACGCTCTGTCCCGCACCGGTTATCGCGCACAGAATTCCGCCTCGATGCGGATCGAAGGCGCGCCGAACCATACCGCCCTGTTGCGCGCGCTCATCGACAACTACTGCGAGACGCTGACGGATGCGTCGTTCACGACCATTGGCGTCGCGCAGCGCGCGGGCGGCGTGCACATCGTCGTTGCATTGCCGTTCACCACTCCCGCGGTTGGCGATTCCGCGAACGTTGCCGCTTGCGCCCTCGTTCTGGTGAACGAAGCGCGTGCCCGGCCGCGCAAGTGCGGTGCCGCGTCGTTTCCGGCCGTGCCGCCATTGCAGGCCTCCGCCTTGCTCGCACGAGCGGCTTTGATTCACGCCCAGGATATGGCGTCGCGGAATTTCTTCGAGCACGAGGGCTCGGATCGCAGCACGCCGGCGGCGCGCGTGACACGGGTCGGATACGAATGGCGCAGCGTGGGCGAAAACATTGCGGCCGGTTCGACCACGGCCGAGAAGGTCGTTGACGGCTGGCTGAAGAGTCCGGGCCACTGCGCCAATCTCATGAGCGACAAATTCACCGAGATGGGCATCGCGTTTGCGACGAATCCGAAGAGCGACGCCGGCATCTACTGGTCGCAGGTGTTCGGCAAGCCGAAGAAGTAGTCCGATCACACAGAGACCGCGAAGAACAGAGCGGCAGGAGACAACGGTCTGTAGCTTCGTGATCTCCGTGTGAATCTTGCGCGCCTTAACGCTGCAGCGACCCAGAGGCCGTACCGTTCGCGCCCGCATCGATGGCGATGCCATCGCGAGAGGCTGCCGCGCTACCGTTTGCCGTACCTTCACCCGAGCCACTGACACTCGAGGTCAGCGATGACGCCGGTCCGGAAGCCCCGGGCGAGTTCTCGGACGAACTCTGCAGCGGTGCCGTCAGGGAACTGCCAGGGGATGACGCCGCCGGTGCATCACCCGACTGCGGCGGCTGCGCCAGCGTCGACACAGTCGACGTGCCCGCCCCGCCGAGCGCGGACTGCGTTGCGCCGCTGCCGCTCGTCACTGATCCCAGCAACGATCCCTGCTGTGCTGTCTGCATCGATCCCGACGCGGCATTCGCGCTGGACGCCAGCGAGCCGGCCGCATCTGCAGCGACTGCGGTCTGCGTTGCACGGCTCGCCGCGTTCTGTGCGACCGCGCCCGCATTCGTTGCGACTGACTCGGCGCGACCCTTGACGCCGTCTACCTTCGACGCGCTGCGTTCACGCACTGCGCCCGTCGTTTCACGAACGCGAGTGGTCGCACGTCCGGGCAGTCCGGTCGCACGATTCAGGCTGCCGGTATCGAATCGTCCCGTCAGCGAACCGTTGCCACTGCCCTGCGTCATCGCACCCATGTCGCGCATGCCGCCCGACAACGTGCCGCCCAACCCGCCGGTGAGACCGCCGCCGAGCACCTGCGCATTCACAGACGCCGCACCCAGAATCAAAGCCATCGAAATGCCGACACGGATCATGTTGTTCATGAGTCCTCCTCTTCGGCCGCAGACAATCCGCAGCCTTTGAAGGGAGGACGACCCGGCCGGGCGATTTCTTCCCGCCCGGATCAATTTTTCTGCGGCAGGAGTTCTGCGCCGACCAGTCCCTTGCCATAAATCCGGTCGCTGCCTTTCGCGCCCAGATCCAACGCACGCGAGGCCAGCAGTGCGATCGCCTGCTCCGCCTGCTTCCGGTCGGGAAGCAACAGTTCGCGCGCGAGCAGCCCCGCGACAACCGGCGCCGCGAATGAGGTGCCGCGCACGGTGACGTAATCCTGTTGCAGCGCTGCGGCGGACAGGCCGGCGCCCGGCGCAGCAAACGCAACGTGCGATCCGCGACACGCTTCCAGCAACACGCGATGGCGCGCATCGACACCGGTCACGGCGATGACCCCTGGATAAGCCGCGGGATAGAGCGGCGCCGCCGCGGGGCCGTCATTACCCACCGCGGCAACGATGATGTGTCCGCGGGCAATCACGAGCCGCACCACCTGCTCGAGCAGGCGGTTCGCGGGTCCGACCAGACTGACATTGATGACCGGCACGCGCTCGCGCACGAGCCAGCCGAAGGCATTCGCGACGGCATCAACGGCGCCGCCGGTCGCAAGTCCGCAGTAGACATCCGCGCTGTAGAGCTGCGCGCCGGGCGCTGCGCCGTGAAAATCGCTCGCGTCACCGACCAG
>CAYWHG010000027.1:9698-26244 GCA_964457865.1 uncultured Steroidobacter sp. | reverse complement strand
CCTCGCCGCTCTCTATATAGAGATGATTGAAGTCATACGTGCCCTGCGGATCGTTGCGTTGCAGTTCGCGCAGTGCACGGCGGGTCGACATGCCCGCCGGCGCGCGCAGCACGACCGTCGTCACGTCCAGTCCCTCGATCTCGCTGCGGCGGACGACGCTGAAGCCCGTGGCCTCGGCCCGGCGCAAGGCTGCGGGCGACGGCGACAACGCAACGATCTCGCTGCGTACGATCGGCGCGCCGCGCGGATCAGCCTCCATCACGGTCCGGTTCGTGCGCAGCAGGTCGCGAACCCGCAGGCGTCGCAGCTCGCGCAGCTGTTCGGGATTGACGGCATCGAGGGTGCGATCGAGTGTCCGGTTCACATCGACCGGCAGTTGCACGGGCAGTTGCGGCAACTGCACCTGCGGCAGCACGACCTGCGCCTGTGGGCCGGCCGGCCACATCAGCGCAAGGCTCATTGCGACGGCTGTCGGGATCTTCTTCGGCATCGTCCGACTATACGCACGAGACCGGCGAATCCATCCCGCCCCGCGACCGTCCCCGTGCAATTTGCTACCGTGCCCGGATCAAACCGCCCACCCGGTTCGTATTCCCAGATGTCCGTATCGGTCGACCAGATCCGCGAACTGATCGTCACTGCGCTGCCGCGCCTGCGACGTTTCGCGCGCACGATCACGCGCCACCCGGCCGATGCCGATGACCTGGTGCAGATCGCCATCGAGCGCGCGCTGCTGCGGTTCGGACAGTGGCGACCGGAGTCGAAATTCGAGAGCTGGATGTTCGGAATCATTCGCAATGCGTGGATCGACGAGGTGCGCTCCCGGCAACGTCACGGCCGGGTCTTCCTGCCGGAGGAAAGCGGCGAGCACGTGGGCGATGCCAGCGATGAAGCACAGCTCAACCGGTTGTCGATGCAGCGCGCATTGCTGGCTCTGCCCGAGGAGCAGCGGATGGCCGTGGCACTGGTCCTGATCGAAGGGCTCTCCTACAAGGAAGCCGCCGATGTGCTGGACGTGCCCATCGGCACCGTAACGAGCCGGCTGGCGCGCGGACGCGAAGCACTGCAGAAGAGCCTGTCCTGAGAACACCGCGATGACATTCACCGACGAAACCCTGATGGCGTATGCGGACGGCGAACTGGACGCCGAGACACGCCGCCGGATCGAAGCTGCGATGGCGAACGATCCCGCCATCGCAGCCGCCATCGCGCAGCATCAGCAACTGAAACGCGAGCTGCAGGCCGCGTTCGATACCGGCTTCGACGGCGAGGTTCCCGAACGGCTGATTGCTGCGGCACGCTCGGCACCGGCAGCGGCCGCCACCGTGACGGACATCGCCGCACCGCTGCGGCGTCGCTGGTCGTTTGCCGAATGGGGTGCCATTGCAGCCAGCCTGCTGATCGGCATCGTCATCGCACGCCTGCCGTGGGGCAGCGACGAATCGATCATCGCCGGCAATGGCCGCATGACTGCCAGCGGTCCGCTGGCAACAGCCCTCGATCGGCAGCTGTCCGGCATCCGCATCAAAGGCTCCGACATTCACGTCGGCCTCAGTTACCGCGCGAAAACCGGTGAATACTGCCGTACCTTCGTGATGACAGAAGCGGCCAGCGTCTCCGGCATCGCCTGCCGCGCACCGGACGCATGGCACGTGGTCGCGCTGGCCGGCACCGACCCGTCGCCATCAGACGAACGCTATCGAATGGCGAACACCACCGTCGCCCCGATCATCCTGCAGGCCGTGCAGGACTCCATCGACGGCAATGCACTGGATGCGACCGAAGAGACACGGGCGCGGGATCGCGGGTGGAAACAAGAGTAACCGCATAGAACACGCAAAGAACGCAAAGACAGAGAAAAACCAGGTATCCGACTTGTTCCGACTTTGCGTTCTATGCGTTCTTTGCGGTTACTTTGATTCTTACTTGTCCAGCAAGCTGCGCAGCATCCACGCAGTCTTTTCATGCAGCTGGATCCGCTGCGTGAGCAGATCGGCCGTCGCTTCGTCGCCGGCTTTCTCGGCGATCGGGAAGATGGACCGCGCGGTACGCACCACGGCTTCCTGACCTTCGACGAGCTGGCGGATCATGTCCTCCGCCTTCGGCACACCCTCGGATTCCTTGATCGAGGACAGCTTGGAGAATTCGGCGTAGCTGCCCGGCGCATAGAACCCCAGGGCACGAATACGTTCGGCGACCAGGTCGACGGCCGTCGCCAGTTCCGTGTACTGCGTTTCAAACATCAGGTGCAGCGTCTGGAACATCGGACCGGTGACGTTCCAGTGAAACTTGTGCGTCTTGAGATAGAGCGTGTAGCTGTCGGCCAGCAGGCGAGAAAGCCCCTCGGCCACTTTGGTGCGCTGTTTTTCGGGAATGCCAATATCGATTTTCACAAGCGATCTCCTGGAGCGTTTTTTCTGATGCGTCAACCGTACGCCGTCCGCTTCAACACGCGCAACAGCGACAGGCAATGAAGGTCAGTGATTCTGTCGATGGCCTACTTCGGGCCATGGCAGACGGCTTCGATATTGTGACCGTCGGGGTCGAGCACGAATGCTCCGTAGTAGTCCGGATGGTAGTGCGGACGCAGCCCCGGCCTGCCGTTGTCGCGACCGCCCGCGGCCAGCGCGGCCTGGTAGAACCGATCGACAAGTTCGCGGCTGGCGACACGAAACGCGATGTGCAGCGGCGGCTGGTTCGGCTTGCCCCCGGCGATCCAGAAATCCGGTTTCGGCGGCTCGCCAAAGCCGGCGACATGAACGCCGCCCGTATGTTCGAGCGGCACCTCCATCAGCACCCGGTAGCCGATGGGCGCGAGGGCCGCCGTATAGAACGCCTTGCTGCGGGCGAAATCGCTGACGCTGAGACCGGTGTGGTCGATCATGAGTGCGGGTCCTTGCGTGGGATGCCGGACTCTAGCGCATCCGACAGCGGACCGATTGTCGCCCCATGCTGCCCCATGCTGTGATCTGCATTCGGGATCCCTAACACGGCTCCTCTACAATCCGGCTCCATGCAAGACAACAACGAAGCGGATGCCGCGCCACGGCGCAGGTTCCGCAAGCGATGGATTCTCTGGGGGTTCGGCCTGCTGTGGGTTGCGGTCGGCGCCTGGAACACGATCCGGCCGATGCCACCGGGTACGGACGTGCATTCGGCTCCGGTTGCGCTCGATCCGGCCAATGTACAGTTCCTCACGGATCTCACCTGGAACGAGCCGCGCGGCCAGACGCTGCGCGAACAGCGGATCTTCGACGAAGTGATGCGCATCGTCGATGAAGCCGAAACCTTCATCGTCGCCGACTTCTTCCTGTTCAACGACCTGATGGGCGCGGCCGATGCGCCGCATCGCGCGCTCAGTCGTGAACTCGCCGATCGGCTGATGGCACGCAAGGCAGCGCAGCCTGGCCTCACGATCCTGCTGGTCACCGATCCGATCAACGATCTCTATGGCGGCGCGCCCTCGCCATTGCTCACCGAGCTGCGCGATGCAGGAATCAATGTCGTGACGACCGACCTGCGCCGGCTGCGCGATTCGAATCCGGCGTACTCGGCACTGTGGCGCCTGTTCGGCCAGTGGTTCGGCAATGCGCCCGGCGCCGGCTCACTACCGAATCCGTTCGATACCGAGCCCGCGAAGATCAGCCTGCGCAGCTGGCTGGCGCTGCTGAACTTCAAGGCCAATCATCGCAAGCTCATCGTGGCCGACCGCGCCGACGCGCAACTGGTCGGCCTCGTGACCTCCGCCAATCCGCACGACGCCAGCAGCGCGCATTCGAACGTCGCGCTGCTCTTCGTCGGCGCGCCGGCACTCGATCTGGTCACCAGCGAACTGGGCATCGCCCGGTTCTCCGGCTGGGAAGGACACATTCTGGCCGCCGCGCCCGAGACGCCGCCGGTCGACGCGGCCCAGGCCGTGCAGCTTGCGTATCTCACCGAAGGGGCGATCCGCGCTCACCTGCTCGACGCCATCGACACGACGCGCAACGGCGATTCGATCCGCCTCGCCACCTTCTATCTCGCCGACCGCGGCATCGTGACGGCATTGCTGCGTGCGGCGAAACGCAATGTCGCTGTGCAGCTCATCCTGGACCCGAACCGCGACGCCTTCGGCCGCCAGAAGGACGGCGTGCCGAATCGCCCGGTCGCGAATGAACTCGTAACCGGAAGCGACGGCCGCATCGAGGTGCGCTGGTATCGCACGCATGGCGAGCAGTTCCACACCAAGCTCGCCCTGATCACGCACGCCGACCGGCTCACCGCCTCACTGGGCTCGGCGAACCTGACCCGCCGCAACATCGGCAACTACAACCTCGAAGCCAATGTCGCACTCGACGTCGGCACGCAGTCGCCGCTGGCGGCGGAGATGCAGGACTACTTCGAGCGCCTGTGGACGAACCGGGGACCCTCGGGCACGGAATTCACCGCGGCGTTCGAGGTTTATCGCGATACCGACAGCCGGCGGTACTGGCGCTACCGGTTCATGGAAGCCACCGGCCTCAGTACCTTCTGACCCGGAAAGGCATTTCACACGGAGTTCGGAAGAGACACAGATTAAGAGGATTTTCCACGGAGGACACGGGGATCACGGGGCAGAAAGGAAAAGCCCGATGTGAATCCTTGATCTTCTCCGCCCCCGTGCTCCCCGTGTCCCCCGTGGAGATTCTCCGACTTCTTGTCTTTGTCTTTCTGTGCACTCTCTAGTGAAATCCGATCCGCCTGAGATGTCAGGCTGAAGCCTGACCCACAGGAAGAGCGGTCGGCTTCTTGCATGGCGGATGACGATGCACAATGAGCGGGCATCCAGTCGAGCACCGTCGCCATGAATACCGTCGTCAAACCGATTACGCAGAACGCGGACATCCGCTATCTCGGCAAATTGCTGGGAGATGTCATCCGCGCCTATGGCGGCAACGAGATTTTCCAGCGCATCGAATACATCCGCGCCAGCTCGGTCGATCGTCATCGCGGCATTGCCGATGCCACGGCGCTGACGCGCGGCATCGAGGCGCTGACCTTGGACGACACGCTGGCCTTCGTGCGCGGCTTCATGCTGTTCTCGATGCTGGCGAACCTCGCGGAGGACCGGCAGGGTCGTCTCAACGAATCCGGCAATGACGTCGCGTCCGCGTTGAAGCAACTCGCGGCGCAGGGCGTTTCCGCCGGGAAGGCCGGCGAGCTGCTCGATCGCGCGCTGATCGTGCCGGTGCTGACCGCGCATCCGACCGAGGTCATGCGCAAGAGCATGATCGATCATCGCAACCGCATCGCCGAGCTGATGCGGCACCGCGACCTGGGCCGCGCGGAAACGCCCGACGGCGATGCCATCGAAGCGGCGATCCTGCGGCAGATCGCGCTGCTGTGGCAGACGCGGCCGCTACGGCGCGAACGGCTCTATGTCGCCGACGAAGTCGAGATCGCGCTGACTTATCTGCGCGATGTGTTCCTGCCGGTGCTGCCCGGTCTGTATGCGCGCTGGGAACGCGCGCTGGCGCATCGGCCGAAAAGTTTTCTGCGACTGGGCAGCTGGATCGGCGGCGATCGCGACGGCAATCCCAATGTCACGGCGGAGTCGCTGCAGCTCGCGCTCGGCCGCTCCTCGCAGTCGGTCATCGAGAGCTATCTCGATCATCTGCACGCCCTCGGCCAGGAACTGTCGCTGTCCACCGAACTTGCAACGGCCAGCGAGGCGGTGCTCGCCTTGGCGCAAAGCAGCGGCGACACCAATGCCGGCCGCGCCGATGAGCCCTATCGTCGCGCCGTCATTGGCATCTATGCCCGGCTCGCGGCGACCTACACGAAGCTGCTCGGCCACGCGCCGCCGCGTCCGTCCGCCACCATCGGCGAACCGTATGAACATGCCGAGGCACTACGCATCGATCTGGTCGCCATCGCCCTGTCGCTGCGCGAAGGTGGTGCAGGACTGCTCGCTACGGGCGGCGCGCTGGGCCGGCTGATCCGCGCCGTCGAAACTTTCGGCTTCCATCTCGCCACGCTGGATCTGCGCCAGAACTCCGATGTGCATGCCCGCGTGGTCGCGGACCTGCTCAAGGTGGCCGGCGTCGCTGCGGACTATCTCGCCCTCGACGAAGCCGCACGCGTCGAACTGCTGTGCACGGAACTGGCGAGCGAACGCCTGCTGGCCAGTCCCTTCGCGACCTACGCCGAGGAAACGCAGTCCGAACTCGCGATCGTGCGCGCCGCCGCGGCCGCGCATCGCATGTACGGCCCCGATGCCATCACGACCTACATCATTTCCAAGTGCGAAAGCGTCTCGGACATGCTCGAAGTCAATGTGCTGCTCAAGGAGGCGGGCCTGTACCGGCCGGGCGATCCCGCCGCCGCCGGCGTCATGGTCGTGCCCCTGTTCGAAACCATCGGCGATCTCGAACGCGCGGCGAGCATCATGCGTGCGTGGCTGGCGCTGCCGGAAATCCGTCAGGCCGCTGATCGCCGCGGTTACCAGGAAGTCATGGTCGGCTATTCGGACTCGAACAAGGACGGCGGCTATCTCACGTCGGTGTGGAGCCTGAATCGCGCCACACGCGAACTCGCCGCCGCCTTCGAGGAAACGCAGACGGCGATGCAGATCTTCCACGGTCGCGGCGGCGCTGTCGGTCGCGGCGGCGGTTCGTCCTTCGCTGCGATCCGTGCGCAGCCCGCCGGCACGGTGCAGGGACGAATCCGCATCACCGAGCAGGGCGAAGTGATCGCCGCGAAATACGGCACGCGCGAAGGCGCGGCGCTGAATCTCGAATCGATCGCCTCGGCCACGCTGCTGAGTTCGTTCAAGCAGCCGGTCGCGTCGGCGCAGGAAACGGGACGCTTCGCGCAGGCGATGGACCAGATCTCATCCGCCGCGTTCAAGAGCTATCGCGGCCTGGTGTACGAGACCGAAGGCTTCAAGACCTTCTTCCGGCAGATGACGCCGCTGCTGGAGATCGCGGAACTGAAGATCGGATCGCGACCGGCGTCGCGCACGAAGTCCGATCGCATCGAGGATCTGCGCGCCATTCCCTGGGTATTCAGCTGGGCGCAGGCGCGCGTGATGCTGCCGGGCTGGTATGGCGTCGGCCACGCCTTGAAGACCTTTCCCGACCAGGCGCTGCTGCGCGAGATGGCGCAGACCTGGCCGTTCTTCAAGGCGACGCTCGACAACCTGGAGATGGTGCTGGCGAAGTCCGACATGGCCATCGCGCAGCGCTACGCGACGCTGGTGCAGGACCAGGCGCTGGCGACCCGCATCTTCGAGCAGATCCGCACCGCCTGGAACGAAACGCACGATTGCCTGCTGAGCATTACGCGCCAGTCGCGGCTGCTGGAAAAAAATACGGTGCTGGACGAGTCGATCCGGCTGCGCCTGCCCTACGTCGAGCCGCTGAATCTATTGCAGGTGGAACTGCTGAAACGTCATCGCGCCGGCGAAACCGATGCGCGCGTCCGCGAAGGCATTCAGCTGTCGATCAATGCGGTGGCGACGGCGCTGCGCAACAGCGGCTAGGGAAAAGGCATTTCACACGGAGAGCACGGAGTTCAGAAGGGGAGAAGAAGATTTCCACGGGGGACACGGGGAGCGCGGGGTCCGGAAACAGAAAGAACTTTCTTTCCCCGTGCTCCCCGTGTCCTCCGTGGAGATACTCCGGCTCTGGTCTTTGAAACCCTGTGGATCTTTGCTCAGATTCCAGTGTCTGCCTGCCTGCGATCCGCCGCGACGATGGCCGCCGTCCGGTTCGCCAGGTCGAGCGATACCTGCTGCATCGCCGCTTCGAAGGCCGCGGCGACAGCCGTCAGGCGATTCTCGCTGGCCTGTTTCGTCGCGGTCGCGGAGATCGTTTCCACGAGCCGGCGATCGCGGATGCGGATGATGCGGCCGGTGAGCGACACATGCGCCACGGGAATGCTGGAGCCGCTGGCGTACTCAGCCTGGAAATCCTGCACTTCGATGTCGAGCATGTATTCGCCGCCGACGCGCGCCTGTTCGGGCGCGACGCTGCGAAAGAGTTTCTGCTCATGCAATGTCGTCACGAGATACGACTGCACCGTGTCGAGCACGGTGCCACGCCATAGCGCGCCGCGGTAGTAGTCCAGTTCGTGACCGCGCAGCACCGCGATGCGCTCGGTATCCAGACCGGGTGCGACATCCGGGCGGCCGATCGCGAGATCGATCTGCGCCGCCGCCGAGGCGCCGGCACTGGTCGCGGGCGGCGGGGTGGCCATTACATAGCGCGTCGACGCCGGCAGATCGCTTTCGAACAGCGAACCGCAGGCAGTGAGCCCCAGACTCGCCGCCATGACGCAAGCCGCTGCGCTACCGGCCAGTCTCCAATGCCTCATTTCGCTATCTCGATGCCGCTGACGGGCGGCTCATACAGAATCTGGGACGGATTTTCCTGCAGGCTGCGCGACAGGTCGCGGAATTCGCGCGCCGCGGAGCGGGTCTCGCGAATCAGGCGCTCCATTTCGAACAGCCCGTTGTTGGCGAAGTGACCGAGCTGCACTTCGCTGTCGGCGGCGAAGCGGTCGATGCGGTTCGAGACATTCTCGAGATTCTCGGCGACGCGGCCGATGCGTTCGACCGCGGCGCGCAACTCCGGCCGCGCGTCCGTGGTGATGCCGCGCAGGCCTTCGGCCGCGCCGTGGATTTCCACGATGGTCGCCTGCATCTCTTCGATGAGCTTCTCCACGTTGCGCGCGCTCTGCGGCAGGCCGGCCGAGGCGTCGCGCAGGCTCGTCATGGTCTGGGTCAACGCTTCCAGGTTGTCGTCCGAAAGCACGCGGTTGACGCGTTCGAGCAGCGCGTTCGCCTTCGACATGAGTTCCGGCACGCTGGCCAGGAAGGCGTCGAAATCCGAGGCGACCGATTCGATGACCGGATAGCGCCTGCCCTGCTTGAGCGCGGCCGTCTTGTTGACGTCCGGCACTTCCTTGAGATTGATGTAGAGCAGGCCGGTGACGCCCTGCAGCCCGAGGCTGGCGCGTGTCGCCGAAGAAATCGGCGTGGCGCGATCGATCTCCACCGTGATGATGACGCGACCGGGATTGTCGCGATCGATATCGATGCGGCGCACGCGACCGACATTGACGCCGAGGTAGCGCACCGGCCCGCCGCGCTCCAGGCCGCTGACGCTGCCGGCGAAGTAGATCTCGTAGGTTTCGTAGTCGCGCGAGTCGCGCGCATCCGAGTACCAGAGCACGAAGCCGATGCCCATCGCGATGATGAGCAGGATGAAGGCACCGACGGCGACGTAGTTGGCTTCGCGTTCCATGAGGGGCTACTGGCTGCTGGCGGCTGGCGGCTGGCCAGACGGATGAAGGCCACCGCAGACGGCATCTCTCGCTCTTGTTCTTGTTCTTGCTCTGGCCAGTAGCCAGCCGCCAGCCGCCAGCCGCCGGTTTCTCATGTGCCTTCCTTCGGCGCCTGCACCGCCCGCGCGCGCGGACCGTGAAAGTACTCCTGAATCCAGGGGTGCGGGTTCGCCATGATGCCTTCGAGCGTATCGACCACGATTTTCCTGTCAATGAGCACGGCGACGCGGTCGCAGGTGGTCACGAGTGTATCGAGGTCGTGGGTGATCATCACGATCGTCAGATTGAGCGCGCGCTGCAGATACAGGACCAGTTCGTCGAAATCGGCGGCGGATATCGGGTCGAGGCCGGCCGTGGGCTCATCCAGGAACAACAATGACGGATCGAGCGCCAGCGCCCGCGCCAGTGCGGCGCGCTTGACCATGCCGCCGGACAGCTGCGACGGCAGCTTCGCGCCGGCGTCGGGACTGAGGCCCACCATCTTCAGTCGCAGCTCCGCGAGCGCCGCCAGCGTCTCTTCCGAGGCGCGAAAGTATTCGTTGATGGGCAACTGCACGTTCTGCGCGACGGTCAGCGAACTGAACAGCGCGCCGTGCTGGAACGTGACGCCGTAGCGGCGCTTCACCGCCAGCAGTTCGGCATCGGACATCTGCATGATGTCCTTGCCCTCGATATGCACTTCGCCGGCGTTGGGCCGGTGCAGTCCGAGCATCGTGCGCAACAGCACCGACTTGCCGCTGCCCGAGCCGCCGACGATGCCCAGCACTTCGCCGGGATACACATCGAGGTCCACGCCATCGTGCACGACCTGCGAACCGAAGCGGTTGACGACGCCGCGGACGGAAATGATCGGCGATCCGGCGGCTGGCGGCTGGCTGCTGGCTGCTGGCCGGATCGGAGAACCTGGAGTGTCGGGTAGTTGCGCAGGCATGCGGCTCTCATCGGTGCCGACAGGTGCTTCGCTGTTCTGGCCAGTTGCCAGCAGCCAGTTGCCGATGGCCGTCTTCAGAAATCCAGCTGCACATACACCACCGCAAATACCGCATCCGCGAAAATCACCAGGAAGATCGACTGCACAACGGCAACGGTCGTCAGGCGACCGAGTTCCTTCGACGAGTCGCGCACCTGCAGGCCGCGGTACGTGCCGACCATCGCGATCAGCAAGGCAAACACCGGTGCCTTGAGAAGTCCCGCCCAGAACGTGGTCGGCGCCAGCGCCGCCTGCACGCGCGGGATGAACTGCGACAGGGAAATGTCGAGCAGGGTCGACGACAGCAGTGCACCGCCCGCCAGTCCCATGGCATCGGCAATGATCGTCAGCAACGGCAGGGAGATCACGAGCCCGATGAGCCGCGGCAGCACCAGGACTTCATAGGGATCCACGCCCATCGACTGCAGCGCATCGACCTCCTCGTTGAGGCGCATCACGCCGATCTCGGCCGCGAAGGCGCTGCCGGAACGGCCGGCAACGATGATCGCCGTGAGCAGCACCCCCATCTCGCGCAGCACGGCAATCGCGACCAGATCGACGGTGTAGATCTCGGCGCCGAACTGTGCCAGCTGCTGTGCGCCCAGATAAGCCACGATCACACTGATGAGGAAGGCGATCAGCGCAACGATCGGGATGGCCTGGATGCCGGTCTCATAGACGTGTCGCGCAATCGATGGCAGGCGCAGGTTCTTCACACTGCGCATCGAACGCACCATCGTGGCGGCGACACGACCGAAGTAGCCGACCGCATCGCGCGTCTGCACCGCCTGACGCACGGCGCGACGACCGATCCAGGCCAGGCCATGCAGCAGTGTCGTCTGCTCGTCCTCTTTCTTGCCGGCCTTGTCCTTGCCGCGCTCGGTCATTTCCTCGATGAAGCCGAAATGAGCCGGCCGCTCCCCGGCAAACGACACGTCCGCGCCTGCCTCGCGCAATGCGTCGAGTTTCTTCTGGATCAGCCAGGCGCCGGAAAGATCGAGCGCCTGCACGTCCGAGCAATCGATCTGCACGCGCGACCGACCGGCTTCCACGCTCGCGAGCGCCGCTTCGACTTCGCCGATATTGTCGATGGCCCACTCGCCGCCCAGACGCAGCGTCAGGGTGTCGCCGGTTTGTTGTGATTCGAGCAGCACGTTGCGCGGGATCCTAGCAGAGTCCTTCTTCCGCGGCGGCGGCGGAACCGCGCCGGCCGGTCGTGTCTTGTAACGAGGTCTTCAGCGTTTATGATCCGGGGCCTGCCCTTCCTTGCGGAGACCATGAATGAACGAGGTCGCAAGACTTCTCGACCAGAGCTATTACGGCAATTCGCTGTGGCAGTGGACCATCGGTGCCGCGGTGCTGGTCGGCGTCCTGCTGCTCACGCTGGTCATCCGGCGCGTGATTCGCGGTCGCTATCAGCGGCTCGCCGCCACGTCCAGAACGGAACTCATGGAATTGCCGCTCAAGGTGGCGAGCCACACGGGCATCCTGTTCCTGCTGATCGTGTCGATCTATGCGGGCTGCTCGATCCTGACGCTGCCGCCGAAGGTGTCGACGCTGCTGCTCACGCTCCTCACCATCTCCGCCTTCTGGCAGGCCGGTGTCTGGATCAGCACGGCCGTGTCCTCCTGGCTGTCGATGAAGCAGCAGCAGGCGCTGGCGAACGATCGGGCCGCCGCCGGTTCGTTCGGCATCATCGCCTTCGTTGCCCGCGCACTCATCTGGGCCATCGTGCTGCTGCTCACGCTCGACAACCTCGGCGTGAATATCACGGCCCTGGTGGCCGGTCTCGGCATCGGCGGTATCGCGGTCGCTCTCGCCGTCCAGAACGTGCTGGGCGATCTGCTCGCGTCGCTGTCGATCACGCTCGACCGCCCGTTCGTGGTCGGCGATGCCATTGCCATCGACGACTTCAACGGCACGGTCGAACAGATCGGCATCAAGAGCGTGCGCCTGCGCAGTGTCAACGGCGAACAGATCGTGATGTCCAACGCCGACCTGCTGAAGAGCCGGCTGCGCAATTTCGGCAGGATGCGCGAGCGGCGCATCGCCTTTACCATCAATCTGGCGCTGGACTCCAAGCCCGCGAAGCTGAAGGCCATTCCGGCAGCACTGCGCGCCATCGTCGAGTCGCAACAGAAGACCCGTTTCGATCGCGCACATTTCGCGCGCATCGGCGCCAGCTCGCTGGATTTCGAAACCGTGTACTTCGTGACGACCCCGGACTACAGCGTCTACGTGGGTATCCAGCAGGAAATCAATCTGCGCATCATCGAGATGCTCAACGAGGAAGGCCTCAATCTCGCGGTACCCATGCAACGCCTCTGGCAGCCTGGCCGGACGCCGGATGCGGGACCGGAGAAGACGGCGGATTAGGATAAAGACAAGATTCGGAAAGAATCTCCACGGGGGACACGGGGAGCACGGGGAAAGAAGCTTCTTCTGTTCCTGAAACCCCGTGATCCCCGTGATCCCCGTGTCCCCCGTGGAGATCTTCTTCTCTTTTCTGACCCCTGTGTTCTCAGGCGCCGTTGCCGATGGCACGCACGCGCGGCTCGGTGCCGTCCACTTTCTCCAGCGATTCGACGAAGCGACGCGACCACGCCGCGATGTCATTGCGCCTGAGGATCTGCAGCATGGCGGCGTGACGCTCGCGTCGTTCGGCCAGCGGCATCGACAAGGCCGCCTGGATGGCGTGGCCGACGGCGCGCGAATCGTAGGGATTCACCAGCACCGCCGAGCTGAGTTCGCGCGCGGCGCCGGCGAGGTTCGAAAGAATCAGCACACCGGGATCGTCCGGGTTCTGCGCAGCGGCGAATTCCTTGGCGACCAGATTCATGCCATCGCGCAGCGGCGTCACGATACCGACGTGCGCCGAACGCAGCATGCCCATCAGCGTGGCATGCGGGAAATTCCGGTTGAGATAGCGGATGGGCGTCCAGTCGGTATTGGCGAAGCGTCCATTCGTGCGGCCTGACGCCTGTTCGAGCGACTGACGGATCTCCACGTACGCCTTCACATCGGCCCGCGACAGCGGCGCGATCTGCAGATAGGTGATGCGTCCGACGTTCTCGGGATAGGTCTCGAGAAAGTGCTGGTATGCGGAGAATCGCTCCACCAGTCCCTTGCTGTAATCGAGACGATCGACCCCCATCATGAGCTGTCGTCCCATGAGGCTGTCGTACATGCGGCGCACGGCGTCGGAGGACATCGCCTCCATTGCCTCGTTCTGTGTCGCCGTCACGTCGACACCGATCGGGAAGACGTCGGCACGGATCAGACGATCACCGATGCGTATGCGCCCGTCGCCGCGAATCGCCTCGGCACCGAACAGGTATTCGATGCCCGAATAGAACGCCTTCAGATCATTCTCGGTCTGGAATCCCACGACGTCGTAACTGGTGAGGTCGCGCAGCAGCTCCGCGTACGGCGGCAGCACACGCAGCATCTCGATATTGGGAAACGGAATGTGCAGGAAGAACCCGAGCGGACGCTGCACGCCTGCCTCGCGCAGATGCCGGCCGAGCGGGATCAGGTGATAGTCGTGCACCCAGATCAGATCGCGCGGTTCCAGCAGCGGCAGCAGCTTCTGCGCGAACTGGCGATTGACGTCCTCGTAGGCATCGCGCTCTTCGACGTTGTAGCGCATGCCGCGCAGGAAGTAATGGAACAGCGGCCACAGCACCTGGTTCGAGTAGCCGTTGTAGTAGAGATCGAAGTCCCGCTGGCGCAGGTCGATGGTGGCGTAGGTGACGCCATCGCGGATGTGCAGGTCGGGATCTCCCGGCTGCTCGCTGACAGTCTCGCCGCCCCACCCGAACCACAATCCCCCGGTGCGCTTCAGCGCGCTCAGGACCCCGACCGCCAGACCGCCGGGCGCCGCGGATTTGCGCGGCAGACTGATTCGATTGGAAACGCAGACCAGTCGGCTCATGCCTGTGACACCTCCCCGGAAACTCGATCAGACATCCCGGCGCGTCCCCGCCGGCACGCCCGTGACAACCGACAGTAAGGTCTCAGGCGGCGGAATTGTTCCCGATTGACGACAGCCAGAGCCCCGTTTGCCGATGTTGCCCCGCATTTGTGACTATTTTCACGACAACACGCGACAGATAGCGGCCTGATCGCTGCACAAGAATTTCCACGCAGAGCGCCGGCGATGACCGGTCCGGGGCGCGATCTGCGCAGGTTGCGCCGGGCCCTCGCGATGACCACGCCTTGCCGGTCCCGATCGCCGCGCAGTTGGGTAGAATTCGCGCCCCTTCGAAGCCGTATACAACCGCTGGAGAGCTGAAGTCCCATGAAGAGCCCCGTCAATGTCGCGATCACCGGCGCCGCCGGTCAGATCGGTTACGCCCTCGCCTTCCGCGTGGCCTCGGGCCAGATGCTCGGTCCCGATCAGCCGGTCAACCTGCACCTGCTGGAAATCACGCCGGCGCTCGGCGCCCTGCAGGGCGTGGTGATGGAACTCAACGACTGCGCCTTCCCGACGCTCAACAGGATCGTCGCGACGGATGACGCGAAAGTGGCTTTCAAGGACTGCAATGTCGCCCTGCTGGTCGGTGCGCGTCCGCGCGGCCCCGGCATGGAGCGCAAGGATCTGCTGATGGCCAATGCGCAGATCTTCTCCGCACAGGGCAAGGCGCTCGATGCGGTCGCCGATCGCAACGTACGCGTACTGGTCGTCGGCAATCCGGCGAACACGAACTCGCTGATCGCCCAGCGCAATGCGCCGAACCTCAATCCGCGCAACTTCACCGCGATGGTGCGCCTCGATCACAATCGCGCGCTGTCGCAGCTCGCCGAGAAGACGGGCGTGCACTTCAACAAGATCAGGAAGGCCATCATCTGGGGCAATCACTCGGCCACGCAGTACCCCGATCTGCATCACGCGCTCGTCGACGGCAAGCCGGCGCTGTCGCTGGTCGATCAGCAGTGGTACGCCGACACGTTCATTCCGGTCGTGCAGCAGCGCGGCGCGGCGATCATCAAGGCGCGCGGCCAGTCGTCCGCCGCGTCAGCCGCATCGGCTGCGATCGATCACGTGCGCGACTGGGTCAAGGGCACGCCGGAAGGCGACTGGGTCAGCATGGGCGTGCCGTCCGACGGCAGCTACGGCATTCCGGCCGGCGTCATCTATGGCTTCCCCGTGACCTGCAAGAACGGCGACTACCAGATCGTGCAGGGTCTCAGCGTGAATGACTTCAGTCGTCAGCGCATGGACGCCACCCACAAGGAACTGCTCGAAGAGCGCGATGGCGTGAAAGAGCTGATTTGAGACGGTAGCTGGCGGCTGGCAACTGGCTGCTGGCCAGAAGAAGACTTAGCCAGAGAAGAGAAACGACGGCGAGCGTGACGCGACACGCTCGCCGTTTTCATTTTGCGAGCTCAACGACGCTTGGACGGATTGTCCGACAGTCGGCAATTGTGCTTGTTAGCGGCGCCCTTGCCGTGAAATGCATCGCGAGCTAGTGTCGCGCCCATCTTTGATCTTCCGCTGGCCAGCTCGCCAGCTGCCAGTCGCCAGCAGCCCAATCCGAGGTCCCCTTCCGTGAGCAGCGTCATCTGGTTCCTGTGCTTTCTCCTCGGTGCGCTGGTTCTCGCGTATCAGCGTGTGTCGCTGCTGACTGCGACTTTTACGTATGCCGCAGGCCTGCTGGCCTACACCTGGTTCGGTGCCGGCAGCTTCGGCTGGCTCATCGCACTGTGGGTCGTGCTCGCCGTGCTGGTGCTGCTCAATATCGATGCCTTCCGCATCCGCTTCATCAGCCGTCCGTTCCTGCGTACGTATCGCCGCATGCTGCCGTCGATGTCGCAGACCGAAAAGGACGCGCTCGAAGCCGGCACCGTGTGGTGGGACGGCGAACTGTTCACCGGCGGACCCAACTGGGAAAAACTGATGGCCGCGGCGCCGCCGCGCCTGTCTGCCGAAGAACAGGCCTTCCTCGATGGACCGTGCGAAGAACTCTGCCGCATGACCGACGACTGGGACATCACGCATCGGCGTGCCGATCTGCCGCCACACCTATGGGACTATCTCAAGAGCAAGGGCTTCTTCGCGATGATCATTCCGAAGAAGTACGGCGGCCTCGAATTCTCGGCGTATGCGCACTCGTGCGTGCTGGTGAAGCTGTCGAGCCGCTCCGGCGTGCTCGCCTCGACGGTCGCGGTACCCAACTCGCTCGGGCCCGGCGAACTGCTGCTCCACTACGGCACCGACGAACAGCGCAACTACTACCTGCCGCGCCTGGCGCGCGGCGAAGAAGTGCC
>CAYWHG010000027.1:0-9598 GCA_964457865.1 uncultured Steroidobacter sp. | reverse complement strand
CACGGCAAGGACGTGTTCGTGCCGCTCGACTTCCTGATCGGCGGCATCAAGATGGCCGGCCAGGGCTGGCGCATGCTGGTGGAACAGTTGTCCGTCGGCCGCTGCATCTCGCTGCCGTCGAGCGCCACGGGCGCGGCAAAGGCGGCGGTATTCGCCTCGGGTGCGTATGCGCGCATCCGTCGTCAGTTCAATACGTCGGTCGGCAATTTCGAGGGCGTGGCCGAAGTGCTGGCCCGCATGACCGGCTACACCTACATCATCGACGCGGCCCGCTCGGTCACCACCGGTGCCATCGACGGCGGCGAGAAGCCGTCGGTGCCGGCGGCGATGCTCAAGTATCACGCGACTGAAATGGCGCGCGCGATCGGCAACGACGCCATGGACGTACACGGCGGCAAGGGCATCTGCCTCGGTCCCAAAAATTATCTGGGCCGCGGCTACCAGATGGTGCCGGTCGCCATCACGGTCGAAGGCGCCAACCTGCTGACGCGCAGCCTGATCATCTTCGGCCAGGGCGCGATCCGCTGCCATCCGTTCGTCCTCAAGGAAATGGAAGCGGCTCGCGACAAGGACAAGCGGCGCGGCGTGAAGGATTTCGACAAGGCGCTGTTCGGCCACATCGGCTTCACCATCAGCAATGCCGTGCGCTCGCTGGTCATGGCGCTGACGCTGGCGCGCTTCTCCAGCGTTCCGGAAACCGGCCCGACGCAGCGCTACTTCCAGCACATCAATCGCTTCAGTGCCTCGTTCGCCTTCGCCACCGACGTCGCCATGCTGTCGCTCGGCGGTTATCTCAAGAAGAAGGAGAGCCTGTCGGCGCGACTGGGCGATGTGCTGTCCTGCATGTACCTCGCCTCGATGGTGCTCAAGCACTATCACAACCAGGGCCAGCCCGAAGAGGATCTGCCGCTGGTGGAGTGGACCTGCCGCAATCTCCTGTATCGCGCACAGGAACAGCTGCACAGCTTCCTGCGCAACTTCCCGCTGCGTTTTCTGGCGGCGTTCATGCGCCTCTTCATTTTTCCGCGCGGCCAGACCTATCACGCACCGAGCGATCCGCTGGGCCAGAAAGTGGTGGATGCCATCCTGCGCCCGACAGCGCTGCGCGACCGCGCCACGCACGGCATCTACCGCACGGTCGAATCCAGCAATGCGCTCGGCCTGCTGCACGAGGCCCTGGTGCTCGCCGATACCGCCGAGCCGCTCGAGAAGCGGATCCGCGTGGATGGCGTGAAGACCGGTCGCATCACTGCACTCGATCTGCCGGGACAGATCCAGCAGGCGCTCGCGGCAGGCATCCTGTCCGAGACCGAAGCCGCAGTGCTGCGCGACTACGATCGTCGCGTCATGGATCTCATCCATGTCGATGACTTCGACACCGGCGATCTGGCCGCCGGCACGGCCCACGAAGACGTTCGACTGGCGCGGGCCGGGAACGCCTGATCCAAGAAGCAAGATTTCACACGGAGATCACGGAGAGCACAGAGGTCAAGAAATCGGATCCGAAAAACTCTGTGTTCTCTGTGTGAAATCTTCTCTCTTTCGATCTCCGTGACCTCCGTGATCTCCGTGTGAAATTCTCTTCTCCGGGATCCTGGCGCTAGAATCTCCGGGCCTCATACATCCTGACCCGGAGAATTCGAATGAAACGTCTCGTCGTCGCGGGCGCCCTTGCCCTCAGCCTCTCAGCAGTTGCGGTTGCGCAGATCAAGCGCTCTGGCTCGCCCGCCGGCGCCGAGGCGTACATCATCTCGCCGGCCGACGGCGCCACGGTCACGAGTCCGGTCACGGTGAAATTCGGATTGAAGGGCATGGGCGTCGCACCGGCTGGCATCGCCTTCGACGGCGCGGGCCATCATCACCTGCTCGTCGATGCCGACCTGCCGCCGCTCGACAAGCCGATCCCCGCCGACGCGAATCACGTCCACTTCGGCAAGGGCCAGACGGAAACCACGCTCGAACTCAAGCCCGGCAAGCACACGCTGCAGTTGCTGCTCGGCGATCAGCTGCACATGCCGCATGATCCGGCGGTGGTGTCGAAGAAGATCACGATTGTGGTGAAATGAAGCCGCAGTGATGAGGTGAGGAAGTGATGAGGTGATGACGCCAGAAGGAACCTTCTTGCTCGATCACCTCATCACCCGATCACCGCATCACTTCCCCTTTCCATGCGCTCGATTCTTCACGTCGACATGGACGCCTTCTACGCGTCCGTCGAACAGCTCGATCATCCCGAACTGCGCGGCAAGCCGCTGATCGTCGGCGGCACGGGCAATCGCGGCGTGGTGGCCGCCGCGAGCTACGAAGTACGCAAGTTCGGTGTGCACTCGGCGATGCCGACGCGCGATGCGTTGCGACGTTGCCCGCATGCGATCTGCGTGCCGCCGCGCTTCGATCGTTACAAGGGCGTGTCGGGCATCGTGTTCAAGGTGTTCCATGAATTCACGCCGCTGGTCGAGGGACTGTCGCTCGACGAAGCCTTCCTGGATGTCACATCGAGCGAGCAGGCGCTGGGCCCGGCGGACGTGATCGCGACGCGCATCAAGCAACTCATCCGCGAACGCACCGGCCTTACTGCCTCCGTCGGCGTGGCACCCAACAAGCTGGTGGCAAAAATCGCCTCCGATCTGCGCAAGCCCGACGGACTGGTGGTCGTGCAGGAACACGAAATCAACGAACTGCTCGATCCGCTGCCGGTACGCCGGCTCTTCGGCATCGGCAACAAGACGGCGCCGCATCTGGAAGGCCTCGGCATCTGTACGCTCGGCGAACTGCGTCGTACACCCGAGTCCGTGCTGCTGCCCATCTTCGGGCGCTATGCCAGCCGCGTGAAGGCGCGCGCCGCCGGCATCGACGATCGGCCGGTCATCGCCGACTGGGACGAGAAACAGATCAGCGCCGAGGAAACATTCGATACCGATCTCACCGATCGCCGCCAGCTGCATGCGCAACTCGCGGAACTGACCGATCGGATGGCCTCGCGACTGCGTACGCGCGGCTGGACCGCGGGACTGGTCGTCGTGAAGATCCGGCGCCAGGATTTCCGCACGTTCACGCGACAGCGCACCGTGAAGCCTGCCACCCAGGAAACGCGCCCGCTGGCCACGGCGGCCGCAAAGCTTCTCGACGACTGGCTGGAACAGCAGCCGCGCGCCGCGGTGCGCCTGCTCGGCGTGGGTGCACGCGATCTCACGGAAACATCGCAGCTCGATCTGTTCGCCGTACCGCAATCGCTGCGCAACCAGAATCTCGATGCCGCCATCGACACCATCCGCGAGCGCTTCGGCACCGCGGCGCTGTCGCGCGGCAGTTCGCTGCGGCCGGGTCGCCGCTCCTGATCATCCGGAAGGGC
The DNA here is from genome assembly GCA_964457865.1 of uncultured Steroidobacter sp. Taxonomy (GTDB): domain Bacteria; phylum Pseudomonadota; class Gammaproteobacteria; order Steroidobacterales; family Steroidobacteraceae; genus Steroidobacter. Next base: position 6,246 of record CAYWHG010000027.1, on the reverse strand, counting down.
GCCGCCGGGCGATCCGCCGTCGGGCGGGACGCGACGGCACGCCATCGAGTTCGGCGGCAATGAGCTGATTGCCGAGCAGTTGCGCCGCCTCGAACCGTCCATCCTCCGCCTCGGCGAAGCGGATCAGGTCCGGCCAGAACGCGGGATTGTGCGGCCAGCGCGGCGCCAGCAGCCCGGGATAGTCGAGCGCGACGCGCCGGATCTGCCACAGCGGCGCACGCACAAACAATTGCATGACCGGATCCGGCATCCCGAACAGCATCCGCGCCGCCAGCCGCTGCGACTGGGCCGTGTGCCACGCGAGCATCAGTGCGGTTTCGCAGAACGCGGCCTGCATCGGCGCCGGACTCAGTGCGCCGTATCGCGCCTCGATGGACAGCTCTCCCTCCTCCACCGGATCGAGTGCCGCCCGCCAGAAGCGTTCATCGTCGAAGCCGAGTGCGTAGAGGACATAGGGACAGGCCGCCAGCACACGCCGCGCCGCGGGCGGCAGTCGATCGAGCGCATCGAGGACCCTGGCAGGCAGCGATTCGGCGACGATGCCCTGCGCCGGCAATGCGCGTTCGGCGAGCAGCAGCTCGACATAATCCATATTCGACTCGTGGGTGCGCCGCAGAAGCGTTCGGCTGAGCACGGGCGCGCGGGCGCCGGGCACAACATCCATGTTGCGATCGGACATGCAGATCCCTGCAAATCAGAAATGACAGCCCGATTAAATAGAGGCTTTACGCATCGGTCAATCACAACGCACACTAGACCCCGCGCCGACGAGCGCAGCGCTCAGGATGAGCGACGACCAACATCGAAGCAGTTAGACAGGGGATCAAGGAGGAAGCCCATGCACATCAGCAACGACCGTTATTTTCGCGAACGACAGCGTCATGATCTGGCGCTGCGCATGATCCGTCACGAAGCGCGCACCTGCACGATCCGCACGTGCACGGGCCTGACCGACGATCGCATCCGCCGTCTGTACAAAACGTTCGCGCGTCACGAAGCGCACATCGAAATCCGGCGGCGACGCGGCAAGTCGCCGCGCCAGGTGGCGTATTTCACGCGCAGCATCCGCATGCAGTTCGAAGCCTCGTGTCTCGGCAACGTGTTTGCGTCATTCGATCTGCTGCAGCAACCGCAGGAGGAAATCGACGAGGTCGCTTCGCTCGCCTACGGCGAACGTTTCTGCGATGCCTTCGAGACGCATCGTCAGCTCGTGCAGGGTCCGCGCATCTCGTTCGAACACGCCTGGTTCCTGCTGCATCTGCTGAGTCGCCGCGCACTGCTGCATTGCAGCCGCTGTCGTCGCTGCGGCAGCCGCTATCTGCGCGATCAACTCAACGCGGCGCGACGCCAGTGTCCGTTCTGCGAACTGAAAGCGTCCGAGCCGATGTGCATCGTCACCGCGCCGCCCAGAGCGCCACGCCGCACGACGAAGTGCACGTCGCGACTTCGCGCACACGCCGACCCGTAACAAAAGCACGCCAGGGCCGCTGCTACACTGCGGCCCATGGCGTTGCCCCGTTCCGCACCAAACTATCTGGCCGGTCCGTACCTGGAACGGCTGGCGCAACTGCGCAAGGATGCGGCGCGCCTGCGAGCCGCGCTGGAGAATCCGGCGACCCTGTTCGTGCCGGTCTGGCGCACCCACAGTTTTATCGCGCGCACCGGCGAGGGCCTGAGTGCTCAGTTCGTCTGCGGTCTCGATCATCTGGGCAGCGTGGAGACCAGCGAACTCATCCTGCTCGGCGAATTTCGCGGCCAGCTGTGTTTCGCGGCGGAGCTGGCGTCCGTCGCGCCGCCCGTAGTGGATTCGCGGGCCGAGTTCGTGGATCTGCGCGGCGTCGCGGGCGATCTGATGCGCGACGAGGCGGGACTGCTCGCCTATGCCCGGGCCATGGTGCTGTGGCGCGAGCGTCACCGTTTCTGCGGTCGCTGCGGCTCGCCCACCGTGGCGGCCGAGGGCGGACATGTGCGCCGCTGCAGCGACGAGCGTTGCGGCAACCAGCAGTTCCCGCGCATCGATCCGGCCGTCATCGTGCTGGTGACCGACGGCGAGCGGGCGCTGCTCGGCCGGCAGGCGGCCTGGCCACCCGGTCGTTATTCGACCATCGCCGGGTTCGTCGAGCCCGGGGAAAGCCTTGAAGATGCGGTCGCGCGCGAGGTCCACGAAGAAACCGGCATCGGGATCGCCTCGGTCGACTATCACTCCTCGCAACCCTGGCCCTTCCCTTCGTCGCTGATGCTCGGCTTCAGCGCCCGTGCGGCCACCACCCGCATACAGCGCATCGACGATGAACTGGAAGACGTCCGCTGGTTTTCCCGGGAACAGATCGCGACGGGCGAGGTGTCGCTGCCGACCACGCATTCGATTTCCTTCCGCCTGATCGAGGATTGGTACGACGCCGCGTCGGCAATCCCTCTTCGCGACGAACCCGCGGCCCGTCTGTGGCACCGAACGAGGGGATAGTGATCAGGGGGGAGGGGCAGTCAGAAGAAGACCGCCGCTTTACCGGCAGTGTTCATTGCTCCGGCTCCTTTATGATCACCCAATCATTCCTCGTTCAGCCGCAACCTGAGAGCATCTTTTCTTTACTACCCCCTACCCCCTGATCACTACCCCCTTCCGATGTGCTTATTAGTTCTTGCCTGGAAATCGCACCCCCGCTACCGGCTCATCCTCGCGGGCAATCGCGATGAATTTCACGACCGCGCCGCCACGCCGCTCAACTGGTGGCAGGACGATCCGCGCATCCTCGCTGGTCGCGACCAGAAGGCCGGCGGCACCTGGCTGGGCGTGGCCCGTTCCGGACGCTTCGGTGTCGTCACCAATTACCGCGACCTGCAGGCGCCGATCGAGGGCGCCCCTTCCCGCGGCAACCTGATCCCGCGATTCCTGACCGGCGCCACCTCGCCGAAGGAATTCCTGGACGATCTGCGCGGTGCGGCGCTGCGCTACTCGGGGTTCAACCTGCTGGTCGGCGGCACGCGCGCGCTGTACTACTTTTCCAATCGCGGTCCGAAAGTGCCGACGGCGCTGCAGCCGGGCATCTATGGATTGAGCAATCACCTGCTCGATACGCCCTGGCCCAAGCTGCAACGCACCCGTGCCCGCTTCAACGAACTGCTCGCCGCACCGGAACTGCAGGCCGACGATGTGTTCGCGATGCTGGCCGATCGCGAGCAGGCGCCGATCGACAACCTGCCCTCCACCGGTCTGCCGGCCGATTGGGAACGCGTCGTGTCCTCGCCCTTCATCGTCAATGAACGCTATGGCACGCGTTGTTCGAGCCTGCTGCTGGTGGAACGCAACGGTCGCACGGTACTGCACGAACGCCGCTTCGACGCTGCCGGCGTACAGACCGGTACGACGCGGTTCGAGTTCGCCAGTGCCGAAGTCCCGGAAGTCTGGTTCGAGGCCGGGGATCCGGATGCCGTCACCGCGACCGACACTTCGTTCGACTCCTCTCCCGAATGAGTTCACGGCGCATCCTGCGACGTTCCGTCATCGCTGCGATGCGCACGACTGCGACTGCTCCCCGTATGCGAGTCGCAGCGCGCTGGCTGGCATTGCCGCTGTTGCTGGCGGGCACCTGGGCGCAGGCGAAGATCGCGATCGAGATTCCCGACACGACACCGGCGATCGAGACCAACGTCCGCGCCTTCCTCAGCCTGACCCGCTATGCCGATCGCACCGACGTCACTCCCGAAGTGATGGCACGCCTGCAACGACGCATCGTTTCCGAAACGCGCCGCGCGCTCGAACCTCTCGGGTACTACGAGCCGGAAGTCACTTACGACACCGTGCGCGAAGGCGAGGACTGGAAGGTCACGATTCATGTCACGCCCGGTCGACCCGTGCGGCTCTCGGAGGTTTCGATTATCGCGGTGGGCGCCGGCAAGGACGAGCGTGCACTGCGCGAGATCATCGATGCACAGTTCCTCAAGCCCGGGCTGCGACTGAATCACGGCACCTACGACAGCGTCAAAGGTGCGCTGCTGCGTGCCGCCAGGAACGATGGCTACCTCGACGCGAAGCTGACGAAGAACGACCTGCGCATCGATCGACAGGAACGACGCGCCAACGCCACTATCGAAATCGATACCGGCGAGCGGTATCACTACGGCAGGATCGCCACGGAACAGACCGTGATCACCGACGATGCGATGCGCCGCATGCTGCGCATGAAAGAGGGCGATCCGTACACGCTCGACTCGCTGCTGCGCACCCAGTACGTGCTCGATGACAGTCAGTACTTCAAGACGGTGGACATCGACAGCGCCGATGCCGATCGTGAGGCGCGCACCGTCGACATCACCGTCCACGCCACGCCGAATCGTCGCCATCGCTATGGCGCCAGCGTGGGCTACGCCACCGATACACGGGCTCGCGGCCAGTTCAGCTGGGACGACCGGCGCGTCAACGAGCGTGGTCATCGCGCCAAGGTCGAGCTGACGGCGTCGGCCGTGCTGAACGAAGTCGCGAGTCGCTACGTCATCCCCGTGATGGACGTGGCGCTGGAAAAACTCGAGTTCACTGCCCGGTGGCGCGACGAAGAGCTGGGCGATACGCAGAGCGAACGCGTCGAGGTCGGGGCCGGCCTGACGCAGGTGAAGGGTAGATGGCAACGCGTGCTGTTCCTGACCCTGTCCGAGGAAGAGACGACGATTCCTGCCAACGAAACCGCTCCGGAAACCACGACCAAGGCGTTCCTGATCATTCCCGGCATCAGCTACTCGACGCTGCCGAGCTATGTGATCGGCGGCAAGGCTCGTCCGTACAGTGTCTATGCAGAACTACGTGGCTCGCCGGCGACGCTCGGCTCGGATTCTTCATTCCTGCAATTCCGCACGCAGCTGGAACGCATCTATCAGATCTCCGAGAAGTGGAGCCTGCGGGGCCGCCTGGAACTGGGTACCAGCTGGCTGGAGGACGATATTTCGGAACTCCCTGCGTCACAGCGATTCTTCGCGGGCGGTGATCGCAGCGTGCGGGGTTTCGGCCTGAACGAACTCTCGCCCGAGGACACTGAAGGCAACAGCGTCGGCGGCAAGAATCTGCTCACAGGCACACTCGAGGTCGAGCGCGCACTGCCGAAGAACTTCGGTCTGGCAGCCTTTACCGATTTCGGCAATGCCTTCAACAACTGGAATGATCCCATGTTGGAATACTCCGCGGGCCTGGGCGTCCGCTGGCACATTGCCATCGCCAGCATCGGCGTCGATGTGGCGCAGCCGTTGTCGGAGTCCGGTCGCGGGCCGCGCGTTCACTTATATATGTCGACAATGTTCTGAACGGCACCGCCCGTGGACAACACCGAGACCTGAGCGCCGTGCGGAAGTGGATTCTCATCATCCTCGTGACAGTGCTGATCGCAGTGCCGGTCGCGCTGATTGCGACGCTGCTCTACACGCCGCTCGGCCTCTCGATGATTGCCACGCAGCTGTATCGCCTCGAACCCCTGGGTGTGCGCATCGACGGGCTCAGCGGCACATTGCTCGGCACATTGAGAATCGACCGTTTCGAACTCGATCACCCGAGCGTGCACATCGTTTCCCACGATATCGTGGCGACCGTCGACACCCGCGAGCTGGTGCTGCAGACGATTCGCGCCTCATCGCTGACGGCGCGTGACACCGTGGTCGAGATCCGCAGCGCGCCGCCGACCCCGCCGTCGCTCAAACCAATGCGTTTCCTCCCGAACTTCATGCGCGTCGATGTACGCAGCGCGGAGCTGACCGGTCTGCGCTACGTGAACATCGATGGCACGACGGTCGACGCGAGCACGCTGCGCGTCAGTGCGCGGATCGGCCCGCGACGGCTGCGCATTCGCAACTTCCGCATCGAGGCGCCGCAGTTTCAACTCGCCGGCAACGGTCGTCTGCTGGCTGACCGGCCGCTCGGACTTGAACTGCGCGTCGACGGCAACGCGCGCCTGGAACGCGGCACCGAAATCGCAGCGAGCGCCCAGACCAGCGGCACGATCGAGCGGCTGGTGATCCAGGCGACCGTATTGAAGCCCGACGTCATCAACATCGAAGGCCTGTTCACGCGGCCTGATGACACGTGGCGGATTCACGGCAACATCGCCTCGCCGGCCATCTCGCTGCAACCGTGGATGGAGAATCCGCCCTTCTCCCTGCGCAACATCGCACTCAGCGTGGATGCACGCCCGGACACCATTCTCGCGCAGGGCAATATCGGCATTCCCGAACTGTCCGGCCGCGATCTCACCATCGACCTGGCGGGAA
>CAYWHG010000026.1:26417-40283 GCA_964457865.1 uncultured Steroidobacter sp. | reverse complement strand
GGCACGGTCTCCCATCTCACGACGCACTTCGATGTCATGCCGACGCTCATGCGCGATCACCTCGGCTGCACCGGGCCGTTCTCGACCCACAGCGTCGGCCGGCCGCTGCTGGAGGCGGGCGGGCGCGATACATTGCTGATGGCGGCCTATGCGGATTTCGCCATCGTCGATCGCGATCGCATTGCGGTCGTGCGGGAACAGGGCCTCGATGTCGTGGGCCTCGACTACGGCGAGTTGCCGGATGACTCGCTGCGTCCGGCGGCGCTGCGCGACGCGCTTGAACAGAAGACGCGTTTCTATCGTCGCGGCGAGGCGGCGGCCGGCATGCCGTGACGAGAGCCAGGAGTTTCACACGGAGTTCACGGAGTCCACGGAGGCGAAAATCGTTCCTGAATTCCGACACTCCGTGGACTCCGTGAACTCCGTGTGAAATTCGGTTCTTCCGGTCTTCCTCCCCGAGTCTTCCCTCAGCGATACACAGCGACGAATGCGTCGATCATGCGCGCCAGCGTCACCATCGGCACGCCGCCACCTTCGACGAGCGCATCGTTGAACAACCGCAGGTCGAATTTCGCGCCCAGGGCCTGTTGCGCGCCTGTGCGCAGCCGGTTGATTTCGCTGTGACCGACCTTGTATCCGCAGGCCTGTCCGGGCCAGGCACAGTAGCGATCCACTTCGCTGCTGACTTCCTCGATGCTCGAACCGTTCGTGCTGGCGAACCACTGGATCGCCTGTTCGCGGCTCCAGCGCTTCGCATGCAGGCCGGTGTCGACGACGAGACGACAGGCGCGGAAGGCGATGGACTGCAGATACCCGAGGCGACCGAACGGATCGTCGTCGTATACGCCGAGTTCATTGGCGAGCTGTTCGGCATACAGTGCCCAGCCTTCCGAATAGGCATTGAAGGCGAGCAGGGAACGGAACAGCGGCAGCTTGAACGTGTACTCGCCCTGCCACACATGGCCCGGAATGGATTCGTGGTAGGTGAGCGTCGGTGCACCGTACGTTGTCCACACGGTCATCTCGTGCAGATTGACCCAGAACTTGCCGGGCACCTTGCCGTCGATGGTGCCGGCGCCGCCGTAGGCGATCGGCGCGCCGGGTTCGATCTCGGGCGACATGCGCTTGATTTCGACATTGCCGGGCACGAGCGTCGCGAACGCACGTGGCAGCCGCGAGCGCATGTCGCGCACGCGCTCTTCCAGGAACTTCATCACTCGCGCGCGGCCGGCGTCGCTGTCTTCGAAACGAAAGCGCGCATCCTTGCCGAGCGCCGTCATGCGCTCGCCGACGGTTTCCTGCGTCAGTCCCTGGCGCTTGAGGATCGCGTCCATCTCCGACTGCAGGGCGCGCAGCTCTTCCTGTCCGCGCTGGTGGATTTCTTCCGGAGTCATGCGCGTCGTGGTGGCGGCCGCGAGCGTCCATGCGTAGTACGCCTCGCCCTGCGGCAGCTTCCACACGCCTGCGTCGGACGTGGCCTTGCGCCGCTGGTGTTCGAGTTCGGCGATCTGTCGATCCAGCGCCGGTGCGATGCTCGCCGCGGCAATTCTTGCGGCCTGGGCGGCATAGTTGCCGGACAGTGATTTCGTGCGCTTCGCCAGCGAGCTCACGAGCGACCAGTCCGTCACCTTGTCGCCGCGCGCGATCCTGAGCTGTTGCAGTGTCTTGTCGAGCAGGAAATCCGGCGCGATCACGCCCTGGGCGGCGGCGCCATGCAGACGTTCGGTCTCGCCATTCAATTGCGCCGCGTAACCTTTGAGCCGGGCGAGATAGGCGTCCGCATCCTCGCGCGTGGCAATCGTGTGCTGCTCGTCCAGCATGCCCGGGATTTCCAGGAACGCGCCCGTGTTCTGGGCAACGACATAGGGCGCATTGCGCCACGACCAGCTCAGGTTGAGCAGCGCCGTATCGCCATAGGCAAACGCGAAGCCTTCCGCCGCGAACTCGTGTGCCGTGCGCATGACATCGACGTCCACCTGCGTTGCCGGCTGCAGCGAGGAGAGGTCGATGGCCTTGAGGCGCTGCAGCCGGGCGGCGACGCGTCGTGCGATGTGTTGCTGTCCCGCGGCCGAACGATCCGACAGTTGCGCTTTCAGCGCGGCGCGTGGTCCGTTGTCGATGCCCAGCGCCGTCGCGCTTTCCGGATAGTCGGTCAGCAGTTCTTCGGCGAAAGCCGCCAGCAGCTTTTCGATGTCGGCATCGTTGCTGGCGCCGGCGGCGATCGACGGCACATTGATGGCGGCGATGGCGGCTCCCGTACTCGCGATGAAGTCGCGGCGGCTCGTGGTCATCGAACGGTCTCCGGATGGCGGCGAAGCGGTCGCAATCATAGCGGGCCAGATAAACGAGCCGGACGACTGCGTCTGCAGTTGCAAGTTAAATGCGACTGGTTATCATCTGGCCGCCGGATCTGGCCGATCCGCTCCATTCCCGCCAGCCAGCGCAGCGGCCCGTCGTTCGACAGGGCGAACCTGCGCGTCGCCCGCCACGGAATCCCGATCAACGCGGGTGATTGCCGTGCCCTGTGCCGTCGATTTCCTGCCTGCTGTCGACAGGAAGACCCATGTTCACTTTCGTTCCGCGCAAACGCGCCGTGCTCGTTCTGACGGCGCTCGCTTCGTCTGCATCGCTGGCGCAGACCGCCACCAAGCCGACAGTGGAAGAGGTCATCGTCACCGGCTATCGCCCGGGCGATGCGACGACCTCCTCGAAGACCGATGTCTCGGCACTCGAAAATCCGCAGGCGATTTCCGTCGTCACGGCCGACCTGATGCAGGATCAGGGCATCACGCGCCTGGCCGATGCACTGCGCAACGTCGCCGGTGTGTCGCGCTCCAGCACCTACGGCTTCTTCGATTCGTACCAGATACGCGGCTATGACGCGGCCTACGGCAGCATCTTTCTCGACGGCCTGAAGAACGGCAACGTCGCCGGCGAGGTCAACGAGCTCGGCGGACTGGAGCAGGTGGAAGTGGTGAAGGGCCCGGCGTCCGGCCTGTTCGGTGCATCGCCACTGGGCGGCGTGGTGAATCTCGTCAGCAAGCGGCCGAAGAACACGGCCTTCGCCAGCATCGCGCTCACGACCGGCTCCTACGACAGGCTCGAAGCCGCCGTCGATGCCAACGCGCCGCTCACGCAGACGGGCTCGCTGCTCGGCCGACTGAATGTGATCTTCAAGGATCAGGACGAGTTCGTGGATTTCTCCGCCAGCGAGCGCATCTACATCGCCCCTGCGCTCACCTGGCAACCGACGGAAGCGACGTCGCTCACGCTGCTCACGCGCTACCAGCGCGATCAGCTGAGTCCGTGGTCGCCGGTGCCTGCGTGGGGCACGATCCTGCCCAATCCGAACGGCGAACTGCCGCTGACGTTCTCCGTGAACGACGACGATCAACGCGCGCGCTACGACCAGGAATCGCAGCAGGCCGGTTACGAGTTCGTGCATCGTTTCAACGACTCGCTGCGGCTCACCCAGAACCTGCGCTATGAGGAGTCGAAGGATTCCTGGAACCGCTGGATGTTCGCCGCCGGCATCAGCGAGGATCTCACCACGATCGGCCGCTACTACTACGGCCCCTTCGACCAGACGACGCGCGATCTCGGCGTCGATACGCGCCTCAATGCCGAGTGGGACACCGGTGCAGTGACGCACAAGATCCTGACCGGCATCGACTACGCGCGTTCGAAGAATCATGCCCTCCAGGCGGGCCTGTACGAAGGCGAGCGCAACCCGCTGCCGATGTTCCCGCCGGACTACTTGGCACCGCTGGATCCCGGCAGCGATCCATTGTTCGAGAGCGGCGGTCGTTCCTCGCAGCTCGGCTTCTATCTGCAGGATCACCTGAATTTCGGCGAGCGCCTCACCGTGACGCTCGGCGGACGCTGGGACGAAGTCGAGACCGACGACCAGAAGGATCACGCCTTCAGCCCGACCGTCGGTGTGACCTGGGCGCTGACGCCCGGCGTCTCGCTGTATGCGAACGCCGCCGAATCCTTCACGCCGACGCCGAGCTGGCAGACGCGTTTCGACGGCAGTCTGCTGCCGCCCGAGACCGGCGAGAACATCGAGACCGGTATCAAGTTCACGAATGCCGAGCGCGGACTCGCCGGCATGGTTTCGCTCTTCCAGCTCACGCGCAAGAACGTCGCCACGGAAGATCCCGAACACATGTTCTTCTACATCGTCACCGGCGAACAGCGCAGCCGCGGCCTGGAAGTCGAAGCCGCGTGGACGCCGTCCGACGCGATCGACGTGCGTGTCGCGTATGCCTGGACCGATGCGGAGATCACCGAAGACAACACGTATCCGGTGGGACTGCGCCTGCCGAACGTGCCGCGCAACAATGTCAGCGTCTGGGGCAAGTACACGGTGCCGTCAGGCCCGCTGGAGAATCTCGGCATGAGCCTCGGCCTGCTCTACAACAGCGACAAGCAGTTCTACGAGGACGAGGTCTACAAGCTGTCGGGCTATACGCTGATCGATGCCGGCCTGAGCTATGACATCGCCGGCTGGACCGCCCAGCTCAGCGTCAACAACCTGCTCGACGAGCGCTACTTCCCCGACGCCTGCTGTCTCGATCGCGTGACGCCGGGCGAACCCCGCAACTGGCAGTTGCGGGTGCAGAAGGCCTGGTGATCGCTCGCCGTCCTGCGAACGGCAACGGATCGCAACGGCGCGACTTCCGCTTCGATTGTATGCATGCCGGCGCTGGCGCAGATTCCAGACGGATCTGCGCCAGCCGTGCGGGAATCTGTCGCCTTGGCGCCGTCAGCCAGTATCATGCCCGGCACCAGACTTCGAACAACGGGCGCCGCGTGGAAAATCTGTTTCAGGTCATCCTGCTGGGAATCATCGAAGGCATCACCGAGTTTCTCCCCATCTCCAGTACCGGGCATCTGCTGATCGCGCAACACTGGCTGGGCCGGCGTTCTGACCTGTTCACCGTGGCGATCCAGTCCGGCGCCATTCTCGCAGTGACGCTTGTCTACTGGCGTCGCCTGCTCGACATGGGTTTGGGTTTCACGCGCCCCGAGAATCGCGACTATCTGCTCAAGCTCGGTCTCGCGCTCGGTATCACGATCGTCGGCGGCCTGAGCGCGAGGCTGGCCGGAATCGAGCTGCCGGACGCCGTCTACCCCGTCGCCGCGGCGCTGATCATCGGCGGTTTCATCATCTTCGCGGTCGAGTGGTACGTCTCGAAGCGTCCCGTAAGCGCGGTGATCGGCTGGAATGCGGCGGCGTGGGTCGGCGTGGCGCAGGTGATCGCCGCCGTGTTTCCCGGCACATCGCGATCCGCGGCGGCGCTGTTTGCGGCCATGCTCGCCGGCACGACCTCGCGTCCGGCTGCTGCGGAGTTCGCCTTCCTGCTGGCGATTCCGACCATGTTCGCGGCCACCGGTTATCAGGTCATGGAGCTTTACTTCGAGGGCGGTCTGGCGAGCGAGGCCTGGGGCGATCTGGCGGTCGCCTTCGCGGTCTCCACCGTGGTTGGCTTCGTTGCGGTGAAGTGGCTGCTGCGTTACATCCAGTCTCACAGTTACGTGCCGTTCGCCTGGTATCGCATCGTCCTGGGGGTGTTGTTGCTTGCGGTGTTGTGAGGAGGGTACTTGTTCGAATTCGATCTGATTCACACGCTCGCCTTCGGCGGCGTGGTGCTGCTCATCGGCTACGGTCTGTGTCATCACATTCCGTTTCTCGGTCGCTACAACGTACCGGCCCCCGTGGTGGGCGGCCTGCTGGTGGCGGTCGCCATCCTCATTGCGCGTCAGCAGGGCGTGACGCTCTTCAGGTTCGACACGACCCTGCAGAGTCCGCTGATGATCGCGTTCTTCACGACGATCGGTTTCGGCGCCAGCCTGTCGCTGCTGCGGGTAGGCGGTCCGCAGGTACTGCGGTTCTTTCTGATCGCCGCCGTATTCGCGGTCCTGCAGAACGTCATCGGGATCCTGGTCGCGCTGCCGTTCGGGCTGGATCCGCTGTTCGGCGTGCTGGCGGGTTCCGTCACGCTCACCGGCGGTCCGGCCACGGGGCTGGCTTTCGCACCGCTGTTCGAAGCGGCCGGCGTCACCGGCGCAGCATCGATCGCCGTTGCGGTTGCCATGGGCGGCATCGTGCTCGGCGGTCTGATCGGCGGACCGGTGAGTACCTGGCTCATTGAAAGAAACCGGCCGCGGACGACTCCGGTGCGCGTGCACGAGCAGGAACTGCCAGCGGTGCAGGCTGCGGTCGTCGATGAGGCACCGGCGTACGAGGATGAGGATGCCAGCGTCCTGCCGATCCTGAAGAACCTGGTGGCCATACTCGCGGCCATGTGGATCGGCTCCTGGGTGAGCAAGGGCTTCGCCGCGCTCGGCCTGACGTTGCCGGCCTATATCGGCGCCATGCTGGTGGCCGCAGTGATCCGCAACCTCGACGACAGCACCGGCTGGTTCGGCCTGTCGCAGCGTTTCATCAATCAGTTCGGCGCCGTGGCGCTGTCGCTGTTTCTGGTCATGGCGCTGATGACGCTGAAGCTGTGGGAACTGGCGAGCCTGGCGCTGCCGCTCATCACGATCCTGATCGTGCAGATGATTTTCGTGGCGCTGGTCGCGGCCTGGCCCGTGTTTCCGCTGATGGGACGCGATTACGAGTCGGCGGTGATGAGCGGCGGTTTCATCGGCTTCATGCTCGGCACCGCAGCCAATGCGATGGCCGTCATGCGCACGCTGGTCGAGCGCTACGGTCCCGCGCCGAAGGCGTTCCTGGTGGCGCCGATGGTCGGTGTGTTCTTCATCGATTTCGCCAACGCGCTCATCGTCACGTTCTTCCTCAATATCCTGGGCTGATAACCGCCGCAATCGAGCCCGGGAGGTCCTTGTCGAATGCCGTCCAGTCGTCTGACCACCTTCATCGTCATCGGGCTGATTCTCGGTGTCGCAACGGGATACGTCTGTTACGCGTTCTTCCCGGACAGCAGCGCCGGCTTTGCCGAAGGCACTTCGCTGCTGCCCATGGCATTTCTGCGACTCATCAAGATGATCATCGCGCCGCTGGTCTTCACGACGCTGGTCGTGGGCATCGCGAAGATGGGCGATGTCGCCACGGTCGGCCGCATCGGCGGCAAGGCGCTCGCCTGGTTCATCCTGGCTTCGCTGATCTCGCTGACCCTCGGCCTGGTGCTGGTGCAGCTGTTCGAGCCCGGCAGGGCCATGCAGCTGCCGATTCCGGCGACGGATGCTTCTTCCGGCGTCGCCGCGGATGCATTGTCGCTGCGGGGGTTCATCGCGCACACGATCCCGACCAGCGTCGTCGACGCCATGGCGCGCAATGAAATCCTGCAGATCGTGGTGTTCTCGCTGTTTTTCGGTACTGCGATGGCGGCTCTCGGAGAGCGCAGCAGGTCTGTGCTCGAGGTCCTCGACGCCGCGGCGCATATCATGCTGAAGGTGACCGGCTACGTGATGATCTTCGCGCCCCTGGCCGTGTTCGGTGCGCTGGCGAGCACGGTGGCGAAGCAGGGACTCGGCATCATCGGCGTATACGGCATTTTCATCGGCGAGTTCTATGTCGGCCTCGTCATCCTGTGGGGCGTATTGATCGCGTTGGGCGGGCTGGTCATCGGACCCGGCATATTCAGGCTGATGCGCCGGGTGCGCGAGCCCGTCCTGCTCGCCTTTTCGACCGCCAGCTCCGAGGCCGCCTTTCCGCGAACGCTCGCCGAACTGGAACGCTTCGGCTGCAGCAACCGCGTCGCGAGTTTCGTGCTACCGGTCGGCTACTCGTTCAATCTCGACGGCTCGATGATGTACTGCACGTTCGCGATCATGTTCATCGCGCAGGCCTACGGGATCGAGCTGTCGATCGCGCAGCAGATCCTGATGGTGGCGATCCTGATGCTCACGTCGAAAGGCATCGCCGGTGTGCCGCGCGCGGCACTTGTGGTCATTGCCGCGACCCTGGCGCAATTCAATATCCCCGAAGCCGGCATGTTGCTGTTGCTCGGCATCGATCACTTTCTGGACATGGGCCGTTCGGCGACCAACGTCATCGGCAACAGCATTGCGACGGCGGTGGTGTCGAAGTGGGAAGGGGAACTAGGCGCGGAAGTGGCCGAAACCAAGGCTCCACCTGCGGTGCAGTCGAACTGAAGCGAGGCAGGGACGTTGGGTCCATGCCCAAAGTCGGGTAGAAAAGCCCACAAAAATGGGCAATCGCCGGTGGGGCAGCTTCGTATACTGACGTCCTTGATTACGTACCCATGAACCGCCGCCTCCTCAAATTGCTGTCGCTCTGGATCGTGCCGCTGCTCATTGCGCGCGCACTGATTCCGGCCGGCTACATGCTGTCGACGGCGGATGGCCTGCAGCTCACGTTCTGTCCGTCGGTCGTGCAGGCACCCGCGACAGATACTCCGTCGCATGCCGGCCACATGGATCACTCGGCCCATGCGGGCCACGACATGTCGCAGCATGTCGGGCACGACGGCGATGCGTCGGCCAGCGATACCTCGCATGAGAATTCCGCCTGCCCGTTCTCACTGGCGGCGGCAGCTGCGCTGCTCGACATTCCCTTCGTTGCGACGGACTCGATTCGTCCCGTCGACGAGATTCTCGAGTTCATCTCCCCGCCGGCCTCCAGCGCCGGTCCAGTGCGTACGGATCGCATTCGCGGTCCACCACAGTTCTCCTGAAAGCAATTGCAACTGATGGCTCCGTTGTCTGCATGACAACGGCCTCGACGCTTTTCGTGCCGGCCAGGACCGGCGCAGGAGACCAGCATGAGTATCCGGACAGGCGTGCCGGCAACGACGGGAATCGTCGTGGCCTGGGCATTGCTGCAGGTTGCCGCGGCTGAGGACGCGGCACCGACAAAGACATTGGGCACGGTAACGGTGGTCGGCACACGCCCCACTTCCTTGCCGACCCAGATCCCGACGACGATAGAAGGCATCACAGGCGACGATGTCGCCGACACCATCAACGCATCCGACGCCGAAGACGCGCTGAAATACTTTCCCAGCCTCGTCGTGCGCAAGCGTTACATCGGCGACTACGATCATGCCGTGCTGGCGAGCCGCGCCTCGGGCACCAACAACAGCGCTCGCTCGCTGGTCTATGTCGACGGCATCCTCGTGTCGAACCTGCTCGGCAATGGCGCCACGTTCACGCCGCGCTGGGGCATGGTGACGCCGGAGGAGATCGAACGCGTCGATGTGCTCTACGGTCCGTTTTCTGCGGCCTATGCCGGCAACTCCGTCGGTGCCGTCGTCGACTATGTGACGCGCATGCCGACACAACTGGAAGCGCACGCGAAAGTGGCCAGCTTCGGCGAAGACTTCGAGGTCTACGGCACGCGCGATCGTTACACCGGCTGGCAGGCCAGTGCCTCGGTGGGTGATCGCAATGGCAACTGGTCCTGGTGGCTCAACTACAACCGCCTCGACAGCGACAGTCACCCGATCGCCTTCGCCAACAAGCTCGTCAGTTCAGGCACGCCGGGTTCTGCCGGCACACCCGTCACTGGTGCGATTGCAGACAGGAATCCGCGCAACCAGGACTGGCTGATCCTCGGCGCGACCAGCCAGGTCCATACCGTGCAGGATCATGCCAAGGCGAAACTGGCGTACGACTTCTCGGAAAGGCTGCGACTCAGCTACACGTTCGGCTGGTGGCGCAACGAGGCCGATCGCACCGCCGACACTTATCTGCGCGATGCATCCGGCAATCCCGTTTACAGCGGCACGATCAATGTCGAGGGTCGCTCGTACACGCTGGCATCCACTGACATCTCGGTGAGTCGCGGTGACCTGCAGCATTTCATGCACGGGCTTTCGCTCAAGTCGGACACCCGCGGTACGTGGGACTGGGAACTCGCGGCGAGTCTCTATGACTACGGGCGCGATGAAGTGCGTTCGCCGCTCACTGCTTTGCCCGATGCAGAAGGCGGCGGGGCAGGGCGCATCACCGACCAGGACGGCACTGGATGGAATGCGCTGGCGCTCAAGGGAACGTGGCGGCCCACCGGCATCGACGGGGATCATGTGGTGGACGCGGGTTACCAGCGCGATGAGTACAAGTTGCGCACCCTGGTCGCCAACACCGGCAACTGGCTGAGTGGCCCGGCGACGACACGATTCTCGGCGTTTCAGGGTCAGACGCAGCTGCAAAGCCTTTACGTCCAGGACACCTGGCGATTCGCAGCCGATTGGCGCGCAACGCTCGGCCTGCGGTTTGAAGACTGGAAGGCATCGGACGGCTCGCTCTCCAACGCATCCAGCACGCTGTCGTTCGCGGAGCGCTCGGCAAGCCACGTCTCGCCGAAAGCGGCAATCGCATGGCAGGTCAGTCCCGACTGGGCGCTGAAAGCGTCTGTCGGCCGGGCCGTCCGCAACCCGACCGTCGCCGAGCTGTATCAGGGCTCGATCTCGACGAACGTCATCGTCAACAACGACCCGGATCTGAAGCCGGAGAAATCCTGGACCGGCGAGCTGACCGCAGAGCGCGAGTTCGGGAAAGGGTTGCTGCGTACCACGTTCTTCCACGAAGACACGCGGGATGCGCTGTACTCGCAGACGAATGTCACCGTCACGCCGAACGTGACGAACATCCAGAACGTCGATCGCATCCGCACCAGCGGACTGGAGATCGCGCTGCAGTTGCGCGATGTCGCGGTCGACGGCCTGGATCTGATGTCGAGCCTGACGTATGCCCATTCGCGCATCGTCGAGAACGACAATTTCCCGGACAGCGAAGGCAAGTGGCAGCCACGCGTGCCGCAGTGGCGCGGCAATCTGCTGGCGACCTATCGAATCGGCGACCGGTGGACGACATCGCTGGGAGCACGCTACAGCGGCCGCCAGTACAACACGCTCGACAACTCCGACCCGAATGGCTTCACGTATACCGGAACGAGTAGCTACTTCGTCGTCGATGCGCGTGCACGCTACCGGCTCACGGAGCAATGCACCGCGTCCCTCGGCATCGACAATCTCAACAACCAGACGTACTGGGCATTCCACCCGTATACGCAGCGCACGTACTCGGCGGAGATCAGCGTGGATTTCTGAGTTGAATCTCCACGGGGGACACGGGGATCACGGGGCAGGAAAGGAAATGGATCCGGAACTGGTGTCCTCTGCTTCTTACCCTGTGTTCCCCGTGTCCCCCGTGGAGATATTCCGGTCTATCCGGCCGTCAGCATGCGATCGAGCAGGCCCGGCTGCATCTTGCGCAGGAAGCGGTCGGCGTCCTGCGGCCGGTCGGCGCGTTCGAACGACAGGCAGCGTTCGAGCAGTTTGCGGGCGCGGCTGTGCAGGCCGAGGATGGGCGCGAACTTGAGGCCTTTCTGTCGCGCCACGATCATGCTGTAGCGCTGGTACGGATGCGTGCCCGTCAGCATTTCGTAGGCGATGACACCGAGCGGATAGAGATCGTCGGCGGGATGCGGACGCGAGAGCTGTGCCCAGGGATCGGCGGCATAGGCCTCGGTGTAGGCACGCAGTGTCTGGGTGTCGAGCACGTCCAGCGATTCGTTGCTGTTCGGCAGCGCGTTGATCAGCCCGAAGCACATGATCTTGGCGGTGCCGTCGGCACACAGGAACACGGCATGCGGACTCAGATCGGCGTGCACGATGCCGTGACTGTGAGCCTGTGCCAGGCCATTGGCGATCCCCGAAATGACGGGCCACGCGGTGGCGTAGGGCATGCCCTTGCCGCGCACTTCGCGGATCAAGCCGCTGAGCCAGCGGCCCTGCAACGGTTCCATCACGATGAAGACGCTGTCGCCGTGCCGACCGATGTCGTGGATGGCGACGATGTTCGGATGCGAGAGATGCTGCGTGCGGCGCACGGCGGTTTCGAGAATCGTCAGCGCATCGGGCTGATGGCGCAGGTTCACGGCCACGATCTTGACCGTCACGCGACGTTCGCTGCCGGCAACGGCAGTGTCGATGGCTTCGAACACCTGCCCGATACCACCGGCGCCCATGTGCTGAACCAGGCGATACCGGCCCTTGAGCACGCTGCCCGGTCCGATCGGTTCGGGCGCAGCCGCTTCCGTGTCCGTCTCTGTGACGGCGCCCGAGTCGTACCACTCGATCGGGCCGGTGAGCGGCGGTTCGCTGCGAGCCGCCGCCACGGGAATGTCGCTGCCGGAGACGCAGCCGAAGACTTCGGCGATCCGGCGTTCCGTGTCCTTGATCCGCGCCTGCGACGTAGTGGCGACCGCCGCGTCGAGCATGCCGGAGTCGATCCACACCGTGCGGTCGGTCGGAAAACCTTCGAGCGCATCCAGCAGCACACGGCCCGACGCATGGGGAATGCGCTTCTGCTTGAGCGCGGTTTCGATGGCGAGATTCCAGAAACGCGTACCGGCCGGATCGGACTGGCTGGACTGCAACAGCGACTTGCAGGCCGCTTCCAGGTTCAGCGAACCGTTACACAGATCGTCAATGATCCGGTCGATGTGCCGCGCCATAGGTTTTTTCCTTGTCAGTCCGGGTCGATAGATCCGGGGATCCAGTAGTGCGTGGCTCAAGAATATTCAGGGAAGTCCGCGCCGGGATGTGATCGCCGGCTCACTTCCTTCGACATTCCGGTGCATTGCATGCACTTTCTTACAGCCGGGTGCCGAAGTGCGGTTCGCGGCCTGCGTTATGTCGAAGGCCAGGAGTTTCACACGGAGATCACGGAGTACACGGAGGTCAAAGCACAACAGGCCGGAGTCCGGAGCTCTCAATCGGCTCTGTGATCTCCGTGAACTCCGTGTGAAATTCTTCGGACCTATCCGTTCGCAGCAACCCGATCGACGGGCAGCGGGATGACTTCGGCGAGGGGGCGCGTTTCGGTTTCGGGAATCGGCTTGGGGCGAGCGATGAGTCGGGGGATGGGTTCGGCGCCGTGGAGCTGCTGGTTGGTGTTGGCGAGCCACTGTTCGATGTGGCGACGGAAGCGTTCGATGGCGCGTGTGCGAAAGACGATCAGGCCGGTGCCTTCGAACATCTGTTCCTGCGCCGGCGTCACGTGATACCACCATTGCAGCCGGTCGAGTCGCGATCCCTGGAAGTACGGCAACGAGATCGAGAAACGGCGACCTCTGCGGGTCGGCTCGGTTTCGGCGAAAGCGAAATAGTCTTCGAGTGCACGAGGCAGTTCGATCAGCGTCATCCGATCACTCAGGAGCGCAAGCGACGCTCGATCATAACGAGTAGGGAATGTACCTTCCAAGGCCTCGCGCAGTCTTTCGACAGAACTTTTTTGGCGATGCCCTTTGTCGTGGTGCAAGGCAAACTGTCGCGCACCGAATTCGTTCAGTGAGATCCCGATGACATCCACGTTACGCCATCGCGCGCTGTGCCTGATCGTCGTGTCGCTCGCAGCGACCGCGCACAGTGCCGGGAATCCGATCGATCCCGAGCGCCTGTCGCAGACCGTGAAAGTGCTCGCGGGCGATGAGTTCGAGGGACGCGCGCCGGGGACGCCGGGAGAAACGAAGACCGTCGCCTGGCTGTCGAAAACCTTTGCAGATCTGGGCCTCGAACCGGGCGGCGAGCACGGCGGCTGGACGCAGACCGTTCGACTGGTGCGCACGCAGATGGGAACGCCGCGCACGCTGTCATTCACGGTGAACGGCAAGGATCGCGCACTCACCCAGGCGAAGGACGTCTACATCAACACGGTGAGGAACACCGACCGGATCGCACTGACCGAGTTGCCGCTGGTCTTCGTCGGTTACGGCGTGAGCGCGCCCGAACGGCAGTGGGACGACTACAAGGGCGTCGATCTCAAGGGCAAGGTCGCCGTTTTTCTCATCAACGATCCGGATTTTCATGCGCAACCCGGCGAGCCCGTGGCGGGGAAATTCGGCGATCGGCGCATGACGTACTACGG
>CAYWHG010000026.1:0-26317 GCA_964457865.1 uncultured Steroidobacter sp. | reverse complement strand
GGACGTGCCGGTCACGGCGGCACTGGCCGAGAGTCGCAATGTGCTGGCGAAGATCACCGGCAGCACACGGCCGGATGAGACAGTGATGTTCGGCGCGCACTGGGATGCCTACGGCATCGGCCCGCCGGATGCCGAAGGACGTCGCATCCGACCCGGGGCCAACGACGATGCGCTGGGTCTGGCCGGGGTGCTCGAACTCGCGCGCGTCTTCAAGGCCGGGCCGCGACCGCAGCGCACGCTGGTGTTCGCCGCATGGACGGCGGAGGAGCGCGGCCTCATCGGTTCGCAGGCCTACGCCGCGAACCCGCTGTATCCGCTGTCGAAGACCGCCGCGAATCTCACCCTCGACATCCTGCAGACCGCAGGACTCGCGCGCGACGTGCTGCTGGTCGGCGCCGGCCAGAGCACGCTCGAAGACGATCTGGCGCGCGCTGCGGCTGCCCAGGGGCGCACCGTCACACCGGAGACCTTGCCGGAGCGCGGACTGTTCTATCGCGCCGATCATTTCCCGCTGGCGCGCGCCGGCGTGCCCGTGCTGCTGTTGATGGCGATCAGCGGTGCCGCCGACATGGTCGAGGGCGGTCGCGAAGCCGGCAATCGCTGGCTGGAGGCGTACATGCGCTGTTACCACCAGCCGTGTGATGCCTGGGACGCGCAGTGGGATCTGCGCGGCGCCGCGCAGGATGTGGCGCTGTTCCATGCCATCGGCGGCGAACTCGCCAACTCGAAGCGTTGGCCGCAATGGCGACCGGCTTCCGAATTCCATGCGGTGCGCGAACAGTCGCACGCAGATCGACATTGAGGACGGCATGACAAAGAACACGCCCGATGAGCGTCACGCGCAGATCCTCAGCGACGGTCCACGCATCGCGCCGCTCGAAGTGGAGGAGTTGACCGATGATCTGCAGGCCATGATGGTCCGGATGAGCCGGGTCAACTCGGCCATCGATTCGCGCGATCAGGAAATGCTGACCGATCTGCTGCCCGACCCGAACGCCGCGGCAGCGCCGGCCGATCTGTCGACCCGGCTGCGCAACCTGCCCGAAATCATGCGCACGATGCTGCGTCACCCGCACCTGTTTGCACGCCAGGTCGACGTCGGTCTCCAGCTGCTGAGCCAGGGCGCGTTGCCTGTCCGTGATCGCGAACTGGTGATTCTGCGCATCGGCTGGCTCTGCCAGGCGCCCTACGAATGGGGCGAACATGTGCTCATCGCCCGCAAGCAGGGCATCGCCAGCGAGGACATCGAGCGGATCACGCAGGGATCGGATGCCCCGGGCTGGAGCGAGCACGAGCAGGCGCTGTTGAAAGCAACGGAAGAGCTGCATGCCGACGCCATGATTTCAGATGCCACCTGGGCAACGCTCGCCAGACGCCTCGACGAGCGACAGCTCATCGAACTGCCGATCCTGATCGGCCAGTATCAGACGGTGGCCTATTACCAGAACTCGCTGCGACTGCGATTGCACGAGGGCAATCTGGGGCTGAAGGCGCGGTAGAAGAAGAGAATTGCCGCAAAGGCGCAAAAATTAAGTAAACGCTGATTAAGTTCTTCTCCGTCATTCCCGCGCAGGCGGGAATCCATCCGAATCAGGAAGATGGATTCCCGCCTGCGCGGGAATGACGACTAATCAGTGCTTACCTGTCTGCGTTCTTTGC
Organism: uncultured Steroidobacter sp.; assembly: GCA_964457865.1. GTDB lineage: Bacteria > Pseudomonadota > Gammaproteobacteria > Steroidobacterales > Steroidobacteraceae > Steroidobacter. The sequence continues at coordinate 24,658 of CAYWHG010000026.1, read as the reverse complement.
GCCTTTTGCGGCCAATCTTCCGTTCTCCCTCTCCATCTCCTCACGCGCCGCCATGCTTGACGGCAGATGACGACTTCAAGAACAGTGCGACCGTGCAACGCGCAAACCGCCAAGGATCCGCATGAACTATCGTCAGGAGTTTCGCGCCCACTGGCCCGCCATGCTGGGTGCGACGGCGGGATTCAGTTCCGGTCTGTCGATCAACTCCTACATCAACAGCGTGCTCGGTCCGTATCTGCTGGACGAGTTCCAGTGGAGCAAGGCGGAGTTCGCGCTGGCCGGCACGCTGTCGCTGCTCACGCTCATATTCATTCCGATCGCCGGACGCCTGACGGATCTGTTCGGCGCCAGGCGCGTCGCCGCGGTCGGCGTCATTGCCTTCCCGCTGTCCTTCGTCGTGCTCTCGATGATGCAGGGCGATATCCGCGTGTACTACGCCGTCACGGTCCTGCAGATCGTGTTCTGTGTGACGACGACGAGTACGGTCTATACGCGCGTGGTCGCCGAGCGTTTCACCGCGGCACGCGGCCTGGCGCTGGCGCTGTTCGCCTGCGGCCCGGCGCTGGTCGGTGCGATCGGCAGTCCGCTCCTCACCCGGTACATGGACGCGACGGGATGGCGCGCCGGCTACATCGTGATCGCGATCTTCTCCGCGCTTGCCGGCGCACTGGCGCTGGCGTTGCTGCCGTCGCGGCGCGGAGGCGATACCGGCGCAGAGTTGCGCCAGCGTCGTGAAGCGCATGACTATCGTGCCGTGCTTCGCAGCCGGCCGTTCTGGATCATCCTGATCTGCACGGTGCTCTGCAGCCTGCCTTATGCGCTGGCCGCGTCGCAGATCAAGGTGATGCTCATCGAGCATGACGTGTCGTCGACACAGGCCGGCTTCATGGTGTCCGTCTTCGCCACCGGCGTCCTTGTCGGCCGCTTTCTCTGCGGTCTGGCGCTGGATCGGTTCGAAACCCGCCTGGTGGCCGCGGTGGGCCTGGGCCTGCCATGCATCGGCCTGTGCATTCTTGCCACGGACGTCAGGTTGCTGTCGCTGATCGTGTTCGCCGTGGCCACCCTCGGCTTCTCCTACGGCGCCGAAGGCGACGTCATCGCCTATATCGCCTCGCGCTACTTCGACATGAAGATCTTCAGCACCGTGCTGGGCCTGTTCATGGCAGGCGCCGGCGCCGCGATCACGCTCGGCTCGGCGATTCTCAGCTACACGCTGTACAGAACTGACAGCTTCTCCACCTTCATGATCATCGCCGCGGTCTCGGTGCTGGCCGGCAGCCTGGGATTCCTGAAGCTGCGCCCGCCCGTCGTCGCCGTCAGCTAGTATCGTGTTCGGGAATTTCTTCTAGAGGTCTGGAGATGATCGTCCGACAGGCTGCGAATGTCCTGGATTTGCTGGAGTACTTCGCGAAGACGCGCAAGCCGTCGAACCTTGCCGAGATTTCCGCCGCGCTGGACTGGCCGCGTTCGAGCACGTTCAATCTGCTCACGACGCTCGCGCAACGCGGGTTCCTCTACGAGCCGCGCCCGCGCGCAGGCTACTACCCGACGGCGCGATGGGCCTCGCTGCTCCAGCGCATCGCAGAGATCGAACTGCTGCCCGACGAGCTGTGCCGGGCCGCCGACGAAGCCGCACGCGTGACGGGCGAGACCGTGGCGATTGCCGCGCCCGCAGGTGCCAACGCGGTTCTGCTCTATGTGGTGGAATCCTCGGAGGTGGTGCGCTTCACTGCCGAGGTCGGTTATCAGTTACCGATCCACACGACGTCCGCCGGTCGTGCCTTGCTGGCGCTGTATTCGCCGACGGAACGCGCCTCGCTGCTGAAGAAGGTGCGCTTTGAAAAGTACACGGATCGTTCGGTGACGAGCGCAAAGGACGTCGAGACGGAACTCAAGCGCGCCGCCACGCGCGGCTGGCATGAAAATATCGAAGGCTATGCGGCCGACCTGGTCGGTGTGGCAATGCCGGTGACGATTCCCGATCGCTATCTGTCGATCGTCGTCGGCGGCCCCAGCAATCGCATGCGTCCGCGTATTCCGCAGATCGCCGCGACGCTCAAGCGCGAGCTCAAGCGGCATCTGTCTTCCTGAAGAGATTGGCCGCAAAAGGCGCAAAAGTCAGAAGAAGGAATTCTGGCTTTGCGCCTTTTGCGCTTTTTTTTGGCTATTTTCCGGTCCCTTCGGAGATCAATCGATCGCAGCCGTGGTTGTGATGCACGTGCCCCAGCTATGAAAGCCGGTGGCATGCAGGCTGCCGGTGCCGCCGCAACACAGTACGAAGACGTCCTTGGGCTCGGCGGCCACGTAGACGCGACCGTTGCTGTGAACGCGGTTCTGCTTCTCCAGTTGCTCGCGGTGCTGATGCACCAGAAAGTCGGCGGGCAGACTCGCGTGTTCCCACAGGATCTGCTGCACGTCCTCCAGCTTCGGCACGTCGCGCGCAATGATCTCGGCCCAGACCGGATTCACCGCGACCATGATTTCCGCGTAGGGCACGGCAGGCGAGAAGCCGTTGGCGCCCGGATAGGCAAGCGACTTGCCGATGATCTCCAGAAACTCCGTGCCCTTCTGCGACGACGTGTCGATGATGTTCTGGGTGCCATTCGTGCCGTACGCAGTCACTGCGTTGCCCTTCACTCCCTGGCGTTCCGCAAAGGGCGCCCACGGCGAGCGCTCTTCCCATTCGCCGAAGAGGATGCCCGAGACGCGTCCGGGGGATCCGAACACGGTCTGTGAGGTGACGCCGGCCACCTGACCCGCCAGGTTGCGAATGATCAAACGCAGCGCACGGCCGATGGCGGCAGCCGCCGTTGCCACGCCGCCGAGACAGGAGTGCTTGTAGGGAATGTCGAGCTGATCGCGGATCGGGCCGTTGACGACGATCATGGGAATGACCGGGGCCGTCGTCGCGTTCAGGCCATAGAGTTCGAAGTTCGGCGAGGCAAAGGCTTCTACCGCGGCGACCAGCAGCGGCATCGACTCGGGCGGTGCGCCGGCCATCACGGCATTGATCGCGATCTTCTCGACCGTGCATTCCGCTCGCAGCGGCGGCAAGGTCGCAATGACCTGATCGGGGAAGAAGGGGGTGGCCGCCAGGAACGCGCGTACGCGCGCTTCGGTCGGCGGGATCAGCGGCAACCCGTCGCCCCAGCCGAGGGTCAGGGATTCGCGCGTGAACTCCATGACATCGACTTCGGTTTCCACGCGATGGCTCGACAGCCAGTCGACCTGACAGCCTTCCGGACCGCAATCGCGGCTGACGGTATCTCGCGGGCGGCGTGGTGCGATGTGAGCGGGCAACACTTGAGCGTTCATCAGGCGGCGGCCTCTTTGCTTGCAGCCAGGGACGCACCCATGGCTTTGATGACTTGCGGATAGTGGGTGCGGCCCACGGCGTCGACCTCGTTCCTTTCGCACTCGTTGAGCGGATAGGGGAGCACATGGATGCGCAGTCCCGACCGACCGCCGCGCCGCGCCAGGGCACGACCGAGCTCCTTGAAGTTGTCGGTGCAGATCGCGATGGTCGGAATGTCTTTCGCTGCCGCGAACAACGCGTCGTGAATGGTCCAGCCCGTGCACGAGCCGCAGTTGCCGAGTCCGACGACGGCGATGTCGGATGTGCCGTAGAACTGGTCGAGACTTTCCATGGCACGCTCGCCTGGTTCGCCCGTGCGCTGGCTGGAGCGCCAGAATTTCACCCTGGCTCCGGCCTTGCGGAATTCCTCCGCCCACATTTCCGAAATCCAGTCCCACGCGCGCCACATTTCGTCGACGCGAATGCCGATGGTCTTGCCCGCCAGCGAACCGGCGTCCGGTCCGTGCGAAGCAATGTCTTCAACGCCGACTCCCGTCGGATCGAGCACATAGCCTTTGGTCATGGTGTGTTTCTCCTGCAGCCATAGCTGTGGTTCTTCGTCAGAACGTCCACATTAGTGGACGATTAATTCTTATACGTGGATGCATGCCAAGCGGTCAATTCCGGTTTCGGCATGTTGACTTCGCAAATTTCGATCTCTATAAGGTTCACATATGTGTTTAATTTATTCACATACGTGAACTAGAAACACGGACGCCGGGTGCTCCCGGCATGCCGCGATCAGGGGGAATGGCGGGCAACGGAATGCGAAATCCCTTCCGCGCGTGCGGTCCTTGCGGACCGGAGCAACAGGAGATTTCGACCATGTCCGTACTCGTTTCCGAACGCATCCTGCAACTCCTCGAAGCCGAGGGGCTCAAGACGCTGTTCGGTATTCCCGATCCCAGCTTCTTTCGCATGTTCACGACTGCCGAGAAGCGTGGCTGGCGCGTGATCGCGCCGCATCACGAGGAAGCCGGTGCGTTCATGGCCGAGGCCATGTGGCGCATGAATGGCAAACCGGGCGTGATCGTCGGAAACCAGGGGCCGGGGGTTGCGAATCTCGTACCGGCGGCAATCAATGCAGCGAAGGAAAACGCGCCGGTGATTTTCATCGGCGGCCAGCGCAAGCAGATCGCTGCGCAGCGCGTGCGCCGCGGCCGCATCCAGTACACGCCGCAATGGCGCTATTTCGAAGAAGCCGTGAAGTACGTCGGCATCATCGAGTATCCGGAACAGACCGATGAGGTGATTCAGGAGGCATTCCGCCGCGCACTGTCAGGCAAGCCAGGCCCGGTCTACATCGAAGTGCCCATGAACGCGATGTATGCGCAGGTCGATCTGCCGCCGCCGGCCGCACCCGGGACGTATCGGCTCATCCACGAGCCTGCGGGTTCTCACGCCGTCGATTCGGCGGTCGCGCTGATCCGCAAGGCGAAGCAGCCGATCCTGCTGATCGGGCAAGGCGCATTCACTTCGCGCGCACACGACTCTCTGGCGCAACTGGCGCAGCTGTTGCAGTGCCCGGTGATCCAGACCTATCCGGTCAGCTCCTTCCTGGATGGCTGCGAAGAGCGCACGTTCCCGTGCGGATTCTCCTCTGCCGGCGCGTCGGCAGTGTCCAGTTCCGATCTGGTCATCGCGATCGGCACGGAGATCGGCGAACCGGTGCATCACGGTGTTGCGGGACACTGGGCGAAGGGCAACACCGATCGCAAGTGGATTTACATCGAGCGCGATCCGCTCGCGATTGGCGTAAACCGGCCGATCGATGTGCCGCTGATCGGCGATCTGCGCGATGTGGTTCCGCAACTCGTCGAGGCGCTCAAGGACACACCGCGCAAGCGCCCGCCGGAAGTCGATGCCTGGGCACGTGCGCATGCCGAGTACAAAGCGCAGTGTGCGTCGTCCGCGCCGAGCGGCGGCACGCCGGTGCATCCTGCGCGTTTCATGGTCGAAGCGACGCGCGCCATTCCGAAGGATGCGGTGTTCGTGCGCGACGGCGGCGCCATCAGCATCTTTACCTGGACCTATGCGCAGGTGACGCCGCGCGATTCGGTCTGGAATCAGAACTTCGGCCATCTCGGAACCGGACTGCCGTATGCCATCGGCGCACAGCTCGTGGTCGGCAACGACCGCCGAGTCGTGCTGATCTCCGGCGACTCCGCATTCCTTTTCCACATCTCCGAACTCGAAACCGCCGTTCGCAAGAATCTGCCCGTCATCTGCATCGTTGGCTGCGACTACGCCTGGGGCGTGGAGGTGCGCGGCTATCGTGGAATGCTCGGGCCCGATTCTGCGGAGACCGAGGCGCATTGGGGCAATCAGTTGCGTCTCGATCAGATCGCCAGGGGATTCGGCGCGCATGGCGAATACGTGGAACGCGCCGAGGACATCGGGCCGGCGATCGAGCGTGCGCTCGCAAGCGGCAAGCCCGCAGTCATTCAAGTGCCTATCGACGGCGTCGCCAATGCGCGCGATGTGCCGGGGCATGAGGAATACAAGACTTGGTACAACGATTTTTTCTAGCGAGCGGCGGGCTCGCAACTCATCAACTGAAACTCTGGAGCTCGTGGCATGAGCGCGAGCCCTTACAGCGGGGGAATCACATGTCTACCAAAGCAGCGGCGCTGTCCACGATCGCCATCGGCGTCGTGTTGCAGTCCACGTCGGTCACGGCGCAGGTAACCACGGGAGCGGACGGCGCGCGAGCCGCCGTACTCGAAGAGGTAATGGTCACGGCGCAGCGCCGCGAGCAGAACGTGCTCGACGTGCCGCTGTCCATCAGTGCCATTTCAAAAGAGACGCTCGAGTCCGGCGGTATCGAGAGCATTACCGATCTGCGCTTCAACACGCCCGGCCTCGTCACCAGCACGGGCAGCGGCTATGTGCAGACCTTCATTCGCGGCATCGGCAATCGCATTCAGATCGGCGCCGATCCGTCGGTGACGACCTTCATCGATGATGTGCCGCGAATCTACGCCAGCCTGGTCGATGACCTGAGCAACGTCGAGCGCATCGAAGTGCTGAAAGGTGCGCAGGGCGGCTTGTATGGACGCAACGCCACGGCCGGCGTCATGAACATCATCACGCGCCAGCCGAGCACGAGTGCATTCGCGGCTGAAGCGCGGGTCGGCTATGGCAGCAAAGACACTTTCGATGCCAGCGCCTACCTCAACCTTGCGCTTACCGACAGCGTGGCGATGAACCTTACGGTGTCGCGAAAGACGCACGATGACTACATCGACAACAAGGCGATCGGTAATCCCTACTCGAGCTATGCGGCGCTGACGCCGGAGCAGGCCGCGGCGTTCGGCGATACGGGACAGCGCGCCTATCTGCTGGCCAATCCCGACGTTGCCTCCACGCTCGATTCCCGTTCCGAGGTCTCGCATCTGAGCGATCAGGATCAGACGTATGTCGATGCCAAGATCCTGCTCGAAGGCGATACCTTCCGCGTCAGACTGGGCGCAGACTGGACCGACAAGGACGACGCCAGCGGCAACGCCTGGAAGTCGGTGCAGCCATCGCGTACGTACGGAACGTACACGGCACTCATGGGCAGCTTCGGCCTGGGCGCCGCCCGGCTGCCGATCGACTACCTGTTCCCTGGCGGCGAGTTCGGCGAATTCGAGGCCGGCGGGCCGATTCACTCTTACATGAAGCTGAAGGACTACGGCGCCAATGCCAAGGTGGACGTCGATCTGTCCGGCTTCACGTTGACATCGATCAGTTCCTTTCGCTGGAACGAATCGAATTTCCGCAACGATGTGACCGGCAGCACCGTGCCGACGGCGGGATTCCTCTCCGGTTTCGAGCGGCGCAACTTCTATCAGGAGCTGCGTGCGGTATCCAGCAGCGAGGGCAGGCTCCACTGGCTCGCGGGCGCCACGTACTACGACGAGGAGATCGACAACTCGACCGCCAGCATTCTGCTCGGCACGACGCTGGCTGCGACGACGGCGACGACGGGCGGCGATGGCTATTCCGTCTATCTGCAGGGTGAGTACGACATCACGGACAAGTTCACCGTCATCGCATCCGGTCGCTACATCGACGAGACGAAGACGGCGGAATTTCCGGCTGGCGTCGTCGCCATCTACGACCCGGCAACCGACACCGTCACCAATGGCGTCCCGGTTGCCGCAGCGTCGGGCGAGTCGGGCGTGTCCAGATTCGTTCCCGCGCTGACACTCAGCTACGCACTCGGCGAAGGCACGATCTACGCCCGCTGGGCCAACGGCCTCAAAACCGGCGGCGCGAATCCACTGGTTCATCCGGCGCAGACACTGGGTCAGCTGAATGCACTCGGTCCCGAAGAAGTGGATACCTATGAAGTCGGCCTGCGCACTGCGCTGTTCGACAACACAGTGCAGTTCACTTCCGCCATCTTCTACAACGACTACAAGGATCTGCAGGTCCTGAAGAGCGGTTACACCGGACTCGCCGCCGTGTACTTCAACGCCGGCAAGACGCGCACCTACGGCGCGGAGATGTCCGCCAACTGGCAGGTCACCGACATCTTCAGTATCGGCACCGGCGTCGGCTATCTCGACGCCGAGTACACGGACTTCTCCAGCCCGGGTATTCCGGAACTGAAGGTTGCACCGTTCGATGTCAGCGGCAATCGCATGATCATGGCGCCCGAGTGGCAGGCCAGCCTCACTGCGGACCTGAACGTGCCCGTGACCAACAACATCAACTTCGTCGCCTCGGTGCTGTACGCCTACTCGTCGAGCTTCTTCACGGACGACTCGAATCAGCCGCTCACCGAGCAGGAGCCGTATTCGCTCGTGAACTTCCGCGTTGGCGCGAAGACGGCGGACGAACGCATCGGCGCGTACGTGTCGGTCAGCAATGCCTTCGACGAGGAGTACATCACCTGGGGTTCCGTCGCGCCCAGTGCCTACAGCGTGCAGCTGGGCAACCCGCGCATCGTGATGGGTTCCATCGAGGTGAAGTTCTGAATCTTTGTTCCTTGCCCTCCCCGCTTGCCGGGGAGGGCAGGGGTGGGGGTAGTCCGCACATGAGCCGGTCGCAATGACGTACCTGGGAGAGATCCGCGCGAATTGGCGCTACCTCGCGGCGGCAAGCATCGGGCTCGGTGTCGGCTACTCGCTGACCAACTACATCAACAACGTGTTCACGCCGCATCTTCTCGACGAGTTCGGCTGGTCGCGGTCCGATATCGCGCTGATCGGCGTTGCGGCAATGCTCGCGATCGTCTGCCAGCCGATTGCCGGACGCCTGACCGATGCCTTCGGCGTCCGGCGCATGGCCATCGTCGGTGTCATTGCGACCCCGCTGATCTTCATGGCCCTGAGCCTCATGAACGGTGCATTGCCGCTGTTCTTTCTGCTGACGGTGCTGCAGATCGTCGTGGTTGGCGGCACGACCAGCACGACGATCTACAGCCGGTTGATCGCGCAGCAGTTCGTGCACGCGCGCGGCATCTCGCTGGCGATTTCCGCTTCCGCGCCCGCGGTGCTCGGCGCGGCCAGCGTGCCTTTCCTGTCTTCGCTCGCCGAGACGAGCGGCTGGCGCGCTGGATACGTCGCCGTGGCGGTGGGTACGGCGCTCGCGGGCGCCGCGGCGATTGCGTTGATTCCGCCGCAGGCGGATGCGCGCCCCGGCGCGGCAGTGCAGGCGCATGGCGCTTCGCGTGGCTATGCGGCCATCCTGCGCAATCCAGCTTTCCTGCTGATCATCCTCGGCATGGTGCTGTGCAATTTTTCTTTCTCGATGCAGACCTCGCAATTGAAGGTCGTGTTGCTGGATCGCGGTATCGACTCGCAGACCGGATCGCTGGCGATCTCCCTGTTCGCGCTGAGCGTCGTGTTCGGGCGACTGGCCTGCGGCTTCGCGCTCGACCGCTTCCCCGCCTATGCGATCGCCGCGCTGTCGCTGGGATTGCCCGGCGTCGGCCTGCTGCTGCTCGCGTCCGGTTCCGTATCGCCGACGACGGCAATCGTGGCTGTGTCCCTGCTGGGACTGTGCATGGGCGCGGAGGGCGACGTGCTTGCGTATCTCGTCATGCGTTACTTCCAACTCGACGTGTACAGCACCGTGCTCGGCCTGGTGCTGGGTGCCGTGGCGCTGTCGATCGCCGTCGGCTCGATACTGCTGAGTCTTACCCTCAAGGCCAGCGGCAGCTACACGCAGTTCCTGATTCTCAGTGGCGTCTCGGCACTCGCCGGCAGCGGCCTGTTCCTGCTGCTGCGACGTGTCCGCTCGATTTCGCACGCTCTCGATGACGACGCCCACACTGCGCAACTCGTTGCGGCAACCAAGAGCTGAATGCCGCCGCCGGAGGACTGTCATGGCCGCCTATGTGATTTTCGTTCGCAGCAATACCCGGGACCCGTCGGAGCTGGAGAAGTACGCAGCGCTGGCACGACAGGCGCCGACGGAAAAAATCGAACTCGTTGCGAGCACCAAGGGCGGCGGCAGGTTCCAGGTACTGGAAGGTCCGGAGACCGATGCCGTCGTCATCCTGCGTTTTCCGCAGATGAGCGACGCACTCGAGTGGTACCACAGCGACGCCTATCAGCAGGCGTTGCCGCATCGGCTGGCGTCGGCGGATTTCCGCTCGTTCCTGATCGAGGGACCGGGTTAAGGCGAGGAGAGAGCGAGAAGAGAGGACGAAGAGGCTGCAAAAGACCGCATAAAAGAGAAGGGCAATTCAGAAGAAAGATCCATTTCTCTTTTTGCGGTCCTTTGCGGCCTCTTCGTCTCTCCGGTCCTATGTAGCTACTGTAGCTACCGGGCCCGGACGACGATCGTGTCGTCTGCCTGCCGTTCCACGATCAGCTCCGGATCATTGGCCAGCACCTGCGCGAGCGAGTCCGGATCGTCGGCATTGAAGACGCCGGTGTACGAACGTTCCATCACCGACTGGCCTTCCAGGCGGATGCGGCGCCGGTTGTAGCGGTTGAACTCCTCGACGATGTGCGCCAGCGGCTCGTTGCGATAGACGAGGCGACGCTGCCACCAGGCGGTCGTTTCCGAGATGTCCGGGACGGTGTCTATGGTCACGGCGCCCGCGTTGTCGATCCGTGCCCGCTGATCGGCGACGACGATCACGGGCGCTGCAGCGGCCTTGCCGGCGGCGTTGGCGTGCGCTGATGTGAGTTCGACGCTGCCCTCGATCACTGCCACTTTCATGCTGTCGGCTCGACTGTAGACATTGAAGCGCGTTCCGATGTCGCGGATGACGGTGTCACGCGTGAATACGTGGAATGGCCGCGACTCGTGGTGAACCTCGAACAGCGCTTCGCCGTCGATCAGGCGGATATCGCGCGCGTCGGCGGAGAATCGCAGCTCGATGTGCGAGTGCGCGTTCAGATGAACGACTGAACCGTCTTCGAGCTGCAGGGCGCGCTGTTCGCCCGTGCCGGTGCGGAATTCCTGCCAGCCCGATTGTTGCTGGACGACGATCAGCCAGCCGATCAGTCCCAATGCGGCGATACCGGCGGCGATCCTGTAGGTCCACCGGCGTCGCGCAGCGCCATGCGCGGTTTCGCGATGTCCGGGGGCATCCGCGACAGGCAGGACGGCGACGCGCTCGTTGACCTGCGCCAGCAGGGCATCGATGTCGATGCGTCGCTGCGAGTCGAGCTGATCGAGGCTCTGATCGATCGACCACGCCATCAGGAACTCGCGCACGTTCGCGGGCGATTCCTTCAGCCAGGCGACGAACGCCAGTGGCTGATCGCTGCCGGGCTTCGACAGCTCGGTCACCCAGGCAGATGCCTGCTGGGCCCGCAATTTGCCGATTTGACGATCCAGATCGCGCATGGCCCCGGCCTACAGCTCCTTCATGATGACGCGCAGTCGGGCGCGTGCTTCGACGAGATACTTTTCGATCGTGTGCACCGACAGGCCTGTGGCCTCGGCAGCCTCGTCATAGGACAGGCCATCGCGCTTCACGAGCAGCAGCACGGCCTGGTGTGTCGGAGGCAGTTGCCCGAGCGCCTCGTTCAGCCAGTCCTGCAATTCGACCTGGTCGGCGCTGCGCGAGGACGTTGCCATGTTTTCGGACAACGAGTCCGCCATGTCCGAATCGAAAATCACGCTCGGGTGCTGGCGACGCTGCCGGAATTCCCTGATGACGTGACTGGCGATTCCCAGCAGGTACGCGAGCGGGTTGCGGATGATCTCGACATTCTCGACGCGCAGCAGCCGCGCAAAGACTTCCTGCGACAGATCGTCGGCGTCGTGGCGATCGCGTACGCGTCGCAACAGGAAGCGCTGCAGCTCCCGCGCGTGAGCGCGGAATGCGCCGAGCGCCAGCCGCGAGGCGGGCGGTTCGGAGCCGGCGGGAGTCTGCGAGGGCACTGGCATACTCATGAAGTGCCGCGACGGGAGAAAACCCGGTAGTTCCCCCGTGGCAGCAAGCGACTGGAAAAAATGACAATCAACTACCGGGTTTTGTTGTCTCGGGACACTTCTAGGCTAACAGAAGGTGCAGAACCGCAGCATGCGCAGTCGCGCGCCTGCACACGACGATGAGAAGAAGCGGGGGATACATGCGGAATCATTCCGTCGCCTGGGGGCTACTAGGAATGATGCTCACCGGTTCCGCTCTGGCGCAGCAGGCGCCGGAGGCCGGGCGTCACCGCGTCAGCATTCCTGCCGAGCCGCTGGGCGATGCGCTCAGCGACCTGGCGAAGCAGACGGGTCTGCAGGTGCTGATTCCGTCGCAACTCGTCGAAGGTGTGCGCAGCCGCGAGCTGGAGGGGACGTTCAGTGTCGACGAGGCGCTGATGCAGCTGCTCGCCGACACAGGACTGCAGTTCACGTTCGTCAACGCGCGCACGGTGGCGATCAATGCGACCGCGAAGCCGCCCGCCGGTACTCGCGGTCCAGCCGCAGAAGAAAAGGGATCCGACCGCGGGCCCGACACACGAGACAACACAACCGAAGGGGACAAGAGAATGCAGAATCCAGGGTTCATCGCGCGCCTGCTCGGCGCCTTCGCATTGTGCGGATCGGCGACGCATGCGGGCACGGCCTGCGCGCAGGATACGGGTTCCACCGCTGCCGCCGGCCCGCTCGAAGAAGTCGTGGTGACGGCGCAGAAGCGTGCGGAGCGACTGCTCGATGTGCCGATGTCGGTCGCAACACTCACGGGGGAGCAGCTTGCGTCTGCCGGCATCACCTCGACGCTGGAACTGCAGCAGATCACCCCGGGCGTCGTGACGACGAACAACGGTCTGGGATTTTCGCCGGCGATCCGCGGCGTGTCCTCGTCGGCGACCACGCCGGGCGATGAAAGCAACGTCGCGATCTACATCGACGACGTCTATGTCGGTACGCCGATTGCCGGCTTCTTCGATCTGCAGGACATCGAGCGGGTCGAAGTCCTGAAAGGACCGCAGGGCACACTGTTCGGTCGCAACGCGACGGGCGGCGCGATCCGCATCGTCACGCGCGCGCCGTCATTCACGCCGCAGGCAAAACTCAGCGCCGACTACGGTTTCGATTTCGAAGAGCTGAACCTGGGCGCCTATGTGACCGGTCCGCTCTCCGATACGGTCGCTGCATCGCTCAGCGGTTCGTATCGCACGGGCGACGGCTATGTCGAAGGCATCGGCCCGAATGTCGGCCGGCAGTACGCGGAGCCCGACAATTACGTGTATCGCGGCAAGCTGCTGTTCCAGCCGTCTGATGTGTTCAAGGTCACGGTCGCAGGCGACGCCTGGCGCAACCAGAACGATGTGGTGTTCATCGCGACGCCGCCGGACGGCGTGAATCCGTTCCCCGGCTCGATCCCGACGACACCGTTCCACTACGCCGGCTCGACACAGCCGAAGGCGACAGTCGAAGGCAAGGGAGCGAGCATCGATGCCACGTGGGACGTCACGGACTCGCTGACGCTCCGTTCGATCACCGGTTATCGCGAAGTCGAAGGCGAGTACCAGGCCGACGTGGATCGCACCAACCTCGCGGGCGGCGGACTCGCGCTCTGTCAGGAGCAGGAAAACTTCAGTCAGGAGTTCAACCTCTCCGGTCCGGCCGACCAGCCCGTGACGTGGCTGGTGGGTGCCTACTATTACTCCTCTGAAGGCAGCAATCCCTACTACACGTTCTACTTGAATGCGGATGCGCCGGATGGTCCGGTGTTCAGCAACTTCACCAACAAGGTGAAGACGGAGTCGTATGCCGGCTTCGGCGATCTGACCTGGCATGCGACCTCGCAACTGCATCTGACGGTCGGTGCGCGCTATTCGTCGGAGACCAAGGAGTTCGATTACCAGCAGCTCACTCCGGCGGCAGCCGCCCTCCCGACCCGGGAGAAGACCTGGGACAGTCCCACCTATCGCGGCGTCGTGCGCTATGACTTCACCGACAACGCGAATGTCTATGCGTCGTGGAGCAATGGCTTCAAGAGCGGCGTGTACAACGCCTACAGCCCGGTCGGCATTCCGGTGAATCCGGAAGAGATCGACGCGATCGAGATCGGCGCCAAAGCGCGGGTTGCGGGGATCACCTTCACCGCAGCCGCCTATGACTACGACTACACGGACCTGCAGGTGCAAGCTCATGCGAACGTCAACGGCGTGCTGATCACGACACTCACCAATGCCGCAAGCGCGCGGATTCGCGGGTTCGAACTCAGCGCCAACGGCTACCTGACCGACGCACTGTCGTTCGACGTCGGTTTCAACTGGCTGCCGACAGCGGAGTACGAGGACTACACCCGGGCATCGGTCGTCAGACCCTGCGTGCCGACCGACAACTGCGTGGCGCCGGTCACGGGCGTGGTGCAGGTGCCTTACGATGCTTCTGATAGCCGCGTGATCAAGGCGCCGAAGTGGACGGGCAATCTGCGCCTGACGTACACGACGCAACTCTTCGGCGGTCAGTTCACTGGCACGATCAGCGACAACTACAACCCGGGCTTCTACTGGCAGGCCGGCAATCTCACGGAAGAAGGGGCGTACAACGTGGCGAATGCCAGGTTGGCGTGGACCGATGCAAACGAGCGCTTCACGTACTCGCTGTGGGGCACGAACCTGACCGACGAACGCTACAGCACCTACACGACTCCGAACGTGCGCGGCGATTCCAATACTTATCCGCAGGGACGGCAGATCGGTGTCGGCGTTGCGGTCAGCTTCTGATCCGACCGTGCCCCGTCCGGTCCGCGACCGGGCGGGGCATCAGTCGGCAGTGAACTGACGCACCAGGTACATGCCGGCGAACATTGCGCCGACGGCACACAGCACCGACGCCGCGGCATAGATCGCGGCGGCAAGGGTTTCGCCGCGCTCGTGCAGCAGTCCGACTTCCAGCGAGAAGGCCGAGAACGTCGTGAAGCCGCCGAGGATGCCGGTGATGAAGAACAGCCGCAGGCCGGGGGGAATTTCCGAGCGCAACGCGAACCATTCGGCCAGCAGGCCGATGAGCAGCGAGCCCACTACGTTGATGAAGAAGGTGCCGATCGGATAGCGCGCGCCGATGAACTGCACCGAGAGAAGATTGACGCCGTGGCGTGCGGCCGCGCCGAGGCCGCCGCCGAGAAAGACCATCACGAAGCTGTTCATGCCGTGCCCTCTGGAGTCCGGATCAGAAGGCTGAGGTGCTTGCTTCGGGTGCGCTCCCGCCGCAGGCGCATAGGCCCTCGCAGCAGGAGCTATCAGCCCTCGCGGGCGGTTGTCGGGAAGCCCCATTCCCTTCGTTGTGCGCGGCGAGTCTAGCTCAACTTCCCGTGGCACGCAGCCGCGCCCGGTATCGTCCCCGGTCCGTTCCCCGCGGATTTCCCTGCCGTCTAGGTAGCGTTCCGTAGTTCACGGGACAGGCGTGACTGTCTACCCTGCGAAGCTCGTGTTTCAAGGCCGCGGGAGTGCGTGTCTCATGAATGCCACCCCCGACCGCAGCAGCGTCCCCCTCTGGCACAGCGTGACTGCGATTGCGGTCGTCGAGCAACTGCACTCCGATGCGCAACGCGGGCTGACGCTCGCCGAGTCGCAGCGGCGACTGCAGCAGTACGGGCCGAATGAACTGCCGGCCGCCGGCCGACGACCCGCCTGGCTGCGCTTCCTTCGGCAATTCCACAGCGTACTGATCTACGTGATGCTGGTCGCGGCCTGCATCACGCTGGCGCTCGGGCATCTCATCGACACCGGCGTGCTGCTGGCGGCGGTCATCGTCAATGCGATCGTCGGCTTCATCCAGGAAGGCCAGGCCGAGGAAGCGCTGGATGCGATCCGCAACATGCTCTCGGCCCAGGCCACCGTGTATCGCGACGGCGAGCGTCAGGAAATTCCGGCGGCGCAGCTCGTGCCCGGCGATCTGGTGGTGCTGGCGTCCGGCGACCGCGTGCCGGCAGACCTGCGCATCGTGGGCTGCAGGAATCTGCGCGTCGACGAATCGCTGCTGACGGGAGAATCCGTCACCGCGGCCAAGTCGCTCGACGCCGTTGCGGCGGAAGTGGTGCTGGCCGAACGCAGCTGCATGCTGTACTCCGGTTCGCTGGTGGCCTCGGGTCATGCGACTGCACTGGTCGTGGCGACCGGTGCGCAGACGGAACTGGGCAGCATCAGTGCGATGATCGCCGACGTCGAGGCGGTGTCGACGCCGCTGGTGCGGCAGATCGCGGAATTCAGCAAGTGGCTCGCGATCGCCATCGTGGCGCTCGCCGCCGTCACGTTCGTCATCGGCGTGGCGTGGCGCGGTCATCCGCCGTCCGACATGTTCATGATGGTGGTCGCGCTGGTGGCCTCGGCGATTCCGGAGGGACTGCCGACGATTCTGACCGTGACGCTGGCGCTGGGCGTGCGACGCATGGCGCGTCACCACGCCATCGTGCGCAGACTGCCGGCGGTCGAGACGCTGGGAGCCGTCACCGTCATCTGCTCAGACAAGACCGGCACGCTGACCCAGAACGAGATGACGCTGCAGCGGCTCGCCACCGGGCTCGATGTGTTCGAGATCACCGGCGTCGGCTATGCGCCTGCGGGCGCCATCCATCCGGTCGAGAAAGTGCCATCGCCGCAGCATGCGACGGATCTGCCCGAGATCGCGCGGGCCGCGGTGCTCTGCAACGACGCCTCCCTGCGTCACGTCGACGGGCAGTGGCAACTCGCCGGCGATCCTACCGAAGGCGCGTTGCTGACCTTCGGCGTCAAGGCGGGACTGGATATCGACGACGAGCGCATGACGCTGCGCAGGATCGATGCGATTCCGTTCGAGTCGGAACATCGTTTCATGGCCACGCTGCATGCCGATCATCGCGGCCATGGCCATGGCCTGATCTTCCTGAAGGGCGCGCCCGAAGTCATTCTCGGCATGTGCGGCGATCAGCGTCGACTGGCCGCGGGCGCGCCGCTCGATGTCGACTACTGGCGGCGCCAGATCGCGGATTTCGCCGCGCGCGGCATGCGGATGCTGGCGGTGGCAGCGAAGCCGCTCGATCGCGCGCAGCAGTCGATCGCGTTCGACGATGTCGAAAGCGGCTGCACCTTCCTGGCGCTGCTGGGCATGATCGATCCGCCGCGCGAACAGGTGATCGAGGCGATCGGCGAATGTCATGCCGCGGGCGTGCGCGTGGTGATGATCACCGGCGATCATGCCGAGACGGCGCGCGCCATTGGTGCGGAACTCGGCATCGGCGCCGGTCGGCCGGCACTGACCGGTGCGGAAATCGAACTGCTCGAAGACGAACAGTTGCGCGAGACCGTCGATACGATCGACATCTACGCCCGCGCGAGTCCGGAGCACAAATTGCGACTGGTGCAGGCGATGCAGCACAACGGCGCCGTCGTGGCCATGACGGGCGACGGCGTGAACGATGCGCCGGCACTGAAACGGGCGGACATCGGCGTGGCCATGGGACGCAAGGGAACGGACGCGGCCAAGGAAGCCGCCGACATGGTGCTGGCCGACGACAATTTCGCCACGATCGGCCGGGCGATCCGCGAAGGTCGGGCGGTCTACGACAACATCCAGAAGTTCATTCTCTTCATGCTGCCGACCAATGGCGGCGAAGCGCTGATCGTGATCGCAGCCATCCTCTTCGAGCTGACATTGCCGCTCACCGCGGCGCAGGTGCTGTGGATCAACATGGTCACCTCGTGCACGCTGGGCGTGGCGCTGGCCTTCGAGGCGGCCGAGGAGGGTGTCATGCGCCGGCCGCCGCGCCATCCGCAGGAACGCCTGCTGTCCGGTTTCTTCGTCTGGCGCATCACGATGGTGTCGGTGCTGATGATGATTGGTGGACTCGGCCTGTTCCTGTGGGAAATGCAGCGCGGTGCGAGCGTCGAACTCGCCCGGACGCTGGCCGTCAATGCAGTGGTGTGCAGCGAAATGCTCTACCTGCTGAACAGTCGCTCGATCTACGGATCGGTGCTGTCGTGGCAGGGGCTGTCCGGCAATCGCCACGCGCTCGTCGCGATCGGCTTGTGTGCGCTGCTGCAGATCGCGTACACCTACGCGGCGCCCCTGCAGCACATCTTCGGTTCGACCGGACTCGCGGCCGAAGACTGGCTGCATGTGCTGGGCGCGGGATTCTTCGTCTTTTTCATGGCCGAGATCGAAAAAGCCGTGCTGCGCGTCGTGCGGCGGCATCGCGCCGCGCCCTCGCTACCGCAGGCAACGACCCGGATCGTCCGGGAAGGAAGTCGCTCATGAGCATTCGGACTGTCGTCGCTGCGACGGATTTTTCGTTCACCGCGCATCGCGCGGCGCGTCGGGCCGGATGTCTGGCGCGCGATCACGCCGCCGCACTGCAGTTGCTGCATGTCGTCGATACACCGTCCGCCCGCCGCTGGCACCGGGACGCGGCGAGTACCGAGGCCCTGCGCGCCCGTATCCTCGCCGACGCCGACGCCGGACTGGTATCGCTTGCCGAGGACGTCATGGCGGACTCGGGCGTGACCGGTACACGGCTCATCCGGGAAGGCGACGTCAGCAAGGAAGTCATCGCGGCGGGCGCCGCGGCCGATTTGCTGGTGCTGGGACCGCGCGGCGTGAATCCGCTGCAGGATTTCATCCTCGGTTCCACCGCCGAACGCATTGCGCGCCGCATCGTGCGACCGCTGCTGCTGGCGAGACAGGATGCCGCGATCGCCTACGACCAGGTGCTCGTGCCGGTGGACTTCTCCGGTCATTCGCCGCTGGCGCTGGCATTCGCGCGGACCCTGGCGCCGCATGCCACGCTGCACGTCTACCATGCGTTCGACTGTCCCATCGAAGGGTATCTGCGCAGCGCGGGCGCGGCTGCGGACGCCATCGAGGCCTACCGTCGCAGCATGGAAGAGGAGGCGAATGACGCCATGCAGGCGCTGCTGGGCCGATCCGGCGAGGCAACGATCGTCAGCCGGGTGGAACGCGGCGATGCACGCGTACTGATCCCGCAGCGCGCCGCCGATCTGGGCTGCACGCTGATCGTGATGGGCAGGCAGGGCCGCTCATGGCTGGCGGAGCAGGTGCTCGGCGGCGTGACGCGCTTCGTGCTCGAGCATGCGCGTTGTGATGTCGTGATCGTGCCGGTGCCGTGATCCCTCGCCAATAGACCCCGATCTCCTGTCGTGAGACCCAGTTCGCAAAACTCGGGGCCGCGGTTCCTCACTTTTGGTCGGCGCCTGCCGATGCAGTCAGCAGGGCGCACCCTGGGATGCGAGGTCATTGGCTGCCGATGGTGCGGGATCGATGCTGAAGAAGATCGCCATATCGCAGGTCCGCGCGGGGATGTTTCTCAACTCCGTCGAAGGTTCCTGGCTCAATCACTCCATCTGGAAATCGCGTTTCGTCATCAATGACGACGAGATGCTGGCGCGCGTGCGCAATTGCGGCGCGCAGGAATGCTGGATCGACGTGTCGCTGGGTGTCGATGTCGAACACGAGACGCCGCTGGTGCAGGTCGTCGCCGCACCGCCACCGGCACCGAAGCAGCGCAAGTCGATGGCGGACGAACTGCAGAACGCCACGAACGTACTGAAGCGCTCCAAGGCGGCCGTCAACTCGCTGTTCGCAGAAGCGCGCATGGGCAATGCGGTGAACACCGCCGATTGCAAGCCGCTGGTCGACGACATCGTCAATTCGGTGGACAGCAATGCCGACGCGCTGATCAGTCTGTGCCGGCTGAAGCTCGCGGACGAATACACTTATATGCACTCCGTGTCGGTGTGCGCGTTGATGGTGTCGCTGGGTCGCCAGCTCGGGCTGGATGATGCCACCTGCCGCGACGCGGGCATGGCCGGATTGCTGCACGATCTGGGCAAGGCGGCCATGCCGCAGGACATTCTCAACAAGCCCGACAAGCTCACGGACGAGGAGTTCACCATCATCAAGTCGCATCCCGTGCGCGGTCACGAGATGCTGCTCGAAAGCGGCGTCGACAATGAGCGGGTGCTGGATGTCGCCCGTCATCATCACGAACGCATGGATGGCAAGGGTTACCCGGACAAACTCGCCGCCGCCGATATCTCGCTCATTGCGCGCATGAGTGCGGTCTGCGACGTGTACGACGCCGTCACCTCCAACCGTCCTTACAAGGCAGGCTGGGATCCGGCCGAGTCCATCGCGAAGATGGCTTCATGGCAGGGGCATTTCGATCCGACGATTCTGCAGACCTTCGTCAAGACGATCGGTATCTATCCGGTCGGGTCGCTGGTACGCATGGCCTCCGGCAAGCTCGCGGTGGTCGTGCAACAGAACGCGAAGCTGACGCAGCCGAAGATCAAGGTCTTTTTCTCCACGAAATCCGGATTGCCGCTGGAGCCGAAACTCATCGACCTCTCCGAGTCCCACGTCCAGGACAAGATCGTCGCGCGCGAACCGCCGGAGAACTGGAACTTCGGCTACCTCAACGATCTCTGGGCGAATCACATTCCCTGATTGCTCCGGTCGCGATCGTCCCGCCTGCCGCAGACGTCATCGATTCACTCGCGCCGACATTGCGGTTCGTTTCGATCCGCGTGACGTCGACTGCCGTCCCGCAGTCGTTCGATCGTCTCGGCACTCTCGGCAGCATCGCATTGCTGTCGTTACGAACCGGTCACAGCGTTCCGATTCCTGCGCTCGCGGCAATTCTGAGTTGCAGCGAGACGCATTGGTCGCGACCTCCTTCATCGATACCTTGACGCACAAGTCGTGTCGCACAAGTCGTCGAATCGAATGGGAGAGATCGCATGAAACGCAGATGGATCGCACCGGCCGTGCTGATCGGCGCAGTCGTCGCCGCCGGATCGGCACTCGCCGCATGGAAGCAGGCAAGCATCGCGGAAGCGGATGCCATTGCGGCCAGCCAGCCGGAAGCCCCGGAGTCCGTGACCGTTGCGGTGGCAGAGCAGCGCCAGCATCGCCGCACGACGACATCGATCGGCACGGTGGTCGCGCTGCGCTCGATCACCGTGCGCAATGAGTTGCCTGGCACGGTGCAGCAGGTATCGCTGCAGCCGGGGCAGATCGTCGAGGCCGGTACGGTGCTGGTCGCGCTCGATGTGTCGGTGGAGCAGGCGGAACTGCGGGCGCTGCAGGCGCAGGCCGAACTGGCGCGGACGCAATTCGCCCGCATGCAGCGCATGAGCGAGCAGCGCGCCGCTTCCGAGATGGAAGTCGATACGGCGCGGGCCGAGCGCGACGTGTCACTGGCGCAGATCGAGAAGACGCGCGCGGTGATTGCGCGCAAGACCATTCGTGCGCCGTTTCGTGCGCGCGTCGGCATTTCCGATGTGCATCCCGGTCAGTACCTGAACGAAGGATCGCTGCTGACGACCCTGCAGGGCATCGACGAATCCGTCTACGTGGACTTCACGGTGGCGCAGCAGATCGCGGCGGCACTGCGGCCCGGCATGAACGTCGAGGTCCTGGCATCCGGTGCGGAGCAGGCGACGGCGGCGGAAATCCTGGCCGTCGATGCGCGTGTCGATCGGACGACGCGCAATGCCATCGTTCGTGCCCGCGTGCGGGACGCCGCGCATGCACCGTCGCCCGGTGCCTCGGTGCGGGTGCAGGTGCCGCTCGGTACGCCGACGCTGGCGGTCGCGATTCCTGCCAGCGCGCTGCGCAAGGGGCCGTCCGGCGATCACGTGTTCGTGCTGGAACCGGATGAGAAGGGTGACGTGCGTGCGCGGACGCGGGTGGTGAAGGTGGATGGGATGGCGGGCGATGAAGTCGTCGTGATCGCAGGCCTGACGCCGGGCGAACGCGTGGCGACGTCGGGTTCCTTCAAGCTGCGCGAAGCGGCGCTGGTGGTTCCGGAGAAGCCGGTCGTAGTTGCGGCCGCGGTTGCCGCCAGTCTCTGAAGTCGCCAGACAAATTAGCCAGACAGGAGGGTCTTCCGGTCATGCGCTCGTTCACCGATATCTTCATCCGGCATCCGGTGCTGGCGGTCGTCGTCAATCTGGTGATCGTGCTGGTCGGCGTGCGTGCGCTGCTGACGCTGCCGGTACAGCAGTTTCCCAGCGTCGAGAGTTCGTCGGTCATCATCACCACGGTCTATACGGGGGCGAGCGCCGAAACCATTCGCGGATTCCTGACGACCCCCATCGAGCGGGCCGTGTCCGCGATCAGCGGCGTCGATTACATCGAGTCCACCAGTCGCGCCGGCGTCAGTGCCGTCACCGTCCGGCTGAAGCTCGATCACGACAGCACCGACGCGCTCGCGGAAGTCACGGCCCGGCTGCAGCAGGTCCGCTCGGAACTGCCCGCGGAGGCGGAACCGCCCATGGTGGAAGTGCAGCGTGCGGACCGGCCGTACGCGACGTTCTATCTCGGCTTCACCTCGACACAACGCGACGTGCCGGCGCTGACGGACTGGCTGTCGCGCACCCTGCAGCCGCAACTCGCGACGCTCGCCGGCGTGCAGCGCGTCAGCTTCGAAGGCGCGCGGCCGCTCGCGATGCGCGTATGGATCGATCCCGACCGGCTTGCCGCCCGCAACCTGTCGCCGGGCGACGTGCAGGCGGCCCTGCAGCGGAACAACTATCTCGCCGCGGTCGGCCAGACCAAGGGCAACCTGGTGCAGGTGAATCTGCTCGCCGACACCGATCTGCGTGCGGTGCCGGAGTTCGAGAACCTGATCGTCGCGGATCGCGACGGCGCCATCGTGCGGCTCAGCGACGTGGCACGCGTCGAACTCGGCGCCGAAGAGGCGACGATGGTGGCGAAGTACAACGACCGGCAGAGCGTCTACCTGGGCGTATGGCCGCTGCCTGGTTCGAACGAGATCGAAGTCGCGCAGCATCTGCGCGAAGAGATGCAGCGCATCGAACCCAACCTGCCGGCAGACATCGAGATGCGGCTGGTCTGGGACGGCACCATGTTCATGCGCAGCGCGCTGAAGGAGATCACCAAGACGCTCGCCGAGACGGTGCTGATCGTTGCCCTCGTGGTGTTCCTGTTCCTCGGCTCGGTGCGCACGGCGCTGGTGCCGCTGGTGGCCATGCCCGTGTCGCTGGTGGGTGCGGCCATCGTCATGCTGGCCTGCGGCTTCAGCCTGAATCTGCTGACCATCCTGGCCATCGTGCTGTCCGTCGGCCTGGTCGTGGACGATGCCATCGTCGTCGTCGAGAACATCGAGCGGCACGTCCGCGAAGGCCGGTCGCGCATCGACGCGGCCCTGCTCGGCGCGCGCGAGTTGTCGGGCCCGATCGTCGCCATGACGGTCACGCTGGCGACGGTCTACACGCCCATCGCCTTCCAGGGCGGATTGACGGGATCGCTGTTCCTCGAATTCGCCATCACGCTGGCGGCGGCCGTCGTGGTGTCGGGCATCGTGGCCCTGACGCTGTCGCCCGTCATGAGTTCGCGGTTCGTGCATGCGCACGGCAAGCAGGGCAAGTTGACGATAGTCGTCAATCGCATCTTCGACGTGGTCAGTCGTGCCTATGCGCGCGGACTGGATCGTGCGCTCGGCATGCGTGCGGTCGTGGTGGTGCTGGCGCTGCTGGTGACGCTGGCCGCGTGGCCGCTCTATGAGTATTCGCGCCAGGAACTTGCGCCGGTCGAAGACCAGAGTCACATCAGCCTGTTCTTCGAGGCCTCTCCGGATTCCACGCTGGCGGCCACCGATCGCGATTCGCAGAAGCTGATCCAGGCGATCACGGCATTTCCGGAAACCGACTTCATGTGGTCGCTGACCGCCGACTGGGGCGGCTTCGGCGGACTGGTGGCGAAGGACTGGCACGAGCGCGACCGCTCCACCGAACAGATGTTCGGCGATGTCTACAACGCGGTGTCGCAGGTGCCGGGCCTGCGCGTCTATACGCGCCTCGATCCGCCGCTGCCGACGCCGGGCCAGTACGATGTCGAACTGATCGTGCAGAACGAAGCATCGCTGCAGGAGCTGATGGCCACGGTCGAGGCGGTGCAGGAAGCCGGGATGAAAAGCGGCAAGTTCCTGTACGTCGACACGGACCTGAAGTTCGATCTGCCGCAGGCGCGCGTGGTGCTGGATCGCGAACGTCTCGCCGACCTCGGCCTCGATCTCGCCACGGTCGGCCGCGAACTCGGCACGCTGCTCGGCGGCGCCTACGTCAATCGCTTCAATTATTTCGATCGCAGCTACAAGGTGATCCCGCAGATCGGCGACGAGGATCGCGCCACGCTCGATCCGCTGCTGGATCTGAAGATCAAGACGCCGGACGGCACGCTCGTGCCGGTGTCGACCTTCATGCGCATCGAATCGACCACCGGGCCGCGCACGCTGAACCGCTTCCAGCAGCGCAACTCGGCGCGTGTCTTCGGCGGCGTGCAGCCGGGCGTCACCAAGGACGAAGGTCTGCGGGTGCTCGAAGCGGCGGCGACGGCCGGCCGCACGGATTCGCTGATCGACTACGCCGGCGAGTCGCGCCAGATCCGCCAGGAAGGCGCGGCGCTGACGGCGACGCTGGCGTTCGCCATCGTGCTGATCTACCTGGTGCTGGCGGCGCAGTTCCAGAGTTTCCGCGATCCGCTCATCGTGCTGCTCGGTTCCGTGCCGCTGGCGATCTCCGGCGCGCTGGTGTTCACGTTCCTGGATCTGACGACGATCAACATCTACTCGCAGGTCGGCCTGATCACGCTGGTCGGCCTCATCGCCAAGAACGGCATCCTGATCGTCGAGTTCGCCAACACGTTGCAGGAACGCGGCATCGAAAAGCTCGCCGCGTTGCGTGAGGCGTCACTGACGCGCCTGCGACCCGTGCTGATGACCTCCGCCGCCACCGCCTTCGGCCACTTCCCGCTGGTGCTGGTCTCGGGCCCCGGTGCCGAGGCGCGCAACAGCATCGGCATCGTGCTGGTCACCGGCATGATCGTCGGCACGATCTTCACGCTGTTCGTCGTGCCGGTGTTCTACAGCCTCATCGCCGCGGA
>CAYWHG010000025.1:0-40633 GCA_964457865.1 uncultured Steroidobacter sp. | reverse complement strand
ATCGACCCGACCGGATGACTGAATTCCTGTCTGGCGAATTCGATGCGTTGTGCCGGCGGCGCCGAGAAGTCGGCTCGTTGTTCGCAGATCTGTAACCGACGCAGCAATCCTTGCCGATTTGCAATCTGAATCGCAAGGCCGGGGCGCGCATTCAGCTCAAGGACCAAGGGGCCGAGGTCGCGGTCCAGCACGATGTCGACGCCGATATAGCCGAGCCCCGTGAGTTCGTAGCAGCGCGCGGAAATATCGAGGATCGTTTCCCAATCCGGAATCTGCAGGCCCGCAATCGGATTGCTGGTATCCGGATGATGCGTGACGACCTGCGTTCCCAGCACACCATCCAGCGTCCTGCCGCTCGCGATATCGATGCCCGCCCCGACCGCGCCCTGATGCAGATTCGCCTTGCCGTGCGAAGCACGCGTGGGCAGGCGCACCATCGACATGATGGGGACACCGCGGAAGACGATCACGCGCACGTCGGGCACGCCCTGGAAGCTGATGCGCTCGAACAGCGCCGAGAAGCGCACCATGTATTCGACGATCACGACGTCGGGCACGCCGCCGAGACTGAATTGCCCGTTGATCGCGTTCGAGAGATGGTGCGAGAGGAATTCCTCGTCCAGCAGCGCGCCGCTGATCGTCCGATAGCGTCCGGCGCTGCGACCGGCGACGACGACGATACCGTCGCCGGCACTGCCGTGAGCCGGCTTCAGCGCGAACTCGGGCCGATCGCGGACCATGTCGGGCAGACGGCGGATGTCGTGCTGCGTTTCGATGATGCCGTACAGCTCCGGCACCGCGATCCCGGCCTGCAGGGCCAGCCGCTTGGTCTGCAGCTTGTCGTCCACCAGCGGATAGAGCCGGCGCGGGTTGAATTTCGAGATGTAATCGCCGTTGCGCCGGTTCAACCCCAGCACGCCGGCATCGCGAAGCGCGCGGTAACGACTCAGCATGGGCAGCGTCTCATGACTTCAACGCAGGATCCGCCGGCTGCATCGCCTTGAACCGTCGCAGTTCGAGCAGGCGGTAACCCGTGTAGCGTCCCACCAGCAAGGCAGCGGCGATGACCATCAGCAGCATTTCCGGAAACACGAACACGAAGTGCTCCAGCCAGGTGACATCCATCACCAGGTAGGCAACCGCTGCGACGATGAGGCTGCCGACGCCTTCCTGGATGGCTTCGTAGGCGCCGCGTTCTTCCCAGACGATCGACATGCGCTCGATGGTCATCGAGATGATGACCATCGGAAACAGCGCGATCGACAGGCCAGGCTGCAGGCCCAGCCGGTGGCTCAGCACGCTGATGCCGGCCATCAGCAGCACGACCACCGTCAATACGCAGGTCAACCTCGGCACCAGCAGCAGACGCAGCTTTTCCAGGTAGAACCGGATCAGGAGCCCCAGCGACACGATGATGGCAAAGAGCATGACGCCCCAGAGCAGCCGCGTTTCGCGAAACGCCAGCGCCACCAGCACCGGCATGAACGTGCCGAAGGTCTTGATGCCGATGAGGTTGCGCAGAAACATGATGACCAGCGCGCCGACGGGGATCATCAGCAGCACGGCATAGACGGACTGGGTCGCGATCGGCAGCGAGAACAGCGAGAACTCGGCCGAGTGCGAACCGCTGCGCTCGGCGCGACGCTCAGCCACCAGCATGGCGTCGAACAGGCTCTGTTGTACGGCGACGGTGACATCGAGGTTCGACCCGCCCTCGATGCTCGCGATGCTTTCGTCGCCGCGCCACCAGATGAGGAAGTCGGGCGGCAGGCCCTGCTGCAACGTCTGCGGATTGAAGTACAGCCATTCCACGCCGTCATGCACTTCGAGCAGCACTTCGAGCTGCACCGGGCCCGCCCGCTCGCGCAGCGCGACGCCATGCACGATACGTGCGGGAATCTGCGCGCCCGCCAGGAAGATGGTCGCCAGGTGGGCACGATCCGCGGCCGTGGCCGTACGATCGAGAAACAGGCGCACGTACGGGTCGTTCTGGCCCTGCCCGATCCGGCGCAGCAATTCGGTGGTGAAACTTGCGACGTCGGCCGACTGGCGGCGCACATCGGCAATCAGCCCTTCCATTGCAATGCTCGACGCCTGATCGAGACGCGGCAGTTCCGGGAACGGCGGCGTGGTGTCCTCGGCCTTCCGATTCGGATCGAGGTAGACCAGCGCGCGGTAATAGACGGTCTGTTGGCCGCTGGCTTCGCGCACCGCCCATTGCGCCTCGCGTCCCGCCGGCGCGGGTCGGGTCGTGACACCGAAGCCGCGCGAGATGAAGTTCTCGTCCATCAGCGAATAGCCGGGTGTCAGTGCCGGGATGCGCAGGGTCGCCTTCACCGCAGCCGGTCCAGGTGTGAAGGACACCGCGGCTTCGATCGTCCAGATCTGCGTCTGCGAATGCGGCGCCACCGGAAAACCCAGCACCTTGGCCTTGTACGCGAACAGGGACAGGGCAAGCGTCGTCAGCAGTGCCGCGAGGAGATAGATGTGGCGGTTATTCATTCAGGCGCGGTGCGTTGCCTGGTTTCCCCGATCTGCCGCCGTCGCAGGCGCGACGGCTTGAGCTGTTGCAAAGCGGGCGAGAGCGTAACGGGTTTGAGCGCCTGTCTCAAACAGACGACGCGACGGAGGTCACACCGCGAGCAGATCGCGCGAATCCTGCGGCGGGATGTCGGTCAGCAGATCGACCGGCGTGGCGGCGAAACGTGTGGCGGCGGCGATGCCGATGCGCTGCTGTTCGATTTCCAGGCTCCACTGGGCATGCTCGATCAGCAGCATGAGTTGCCAGGCGCGACCAATCGTCATGACGACGCGACGCGCACCCGACTGCAACGACGAGGCCTCGCCGTTGCGCTTCACCCAGGTCGCCACGTGTTCCAGGGCATCGATGGCAATCTGCGCGAGGCGGATCAGTTCGGCATCCTGCAACCGGCCCCGGCATTGCGCGAGCTGCCTCCCCAGCGCTGCGAGTCCTGAGGCCGCGTCACCGCGCAGCAGCGCATCCAGCGCCAGCACATTGGTCGTGCCCTCCCAGATCGGCAGCACTTGCGTATCGCGCAGCAGCTGCGGCAGGCCGGTGTCTTCGATGTAGCCTGCACCGCCGAAAGCTTCGATGGCCTCGCTCACCGTCGCCACCGCCTGTTTTGCCGTCAGCAACTTCGAGATCGGGGTGAGCAGCCGCAGCAACGCCCGCTGACCGTCGTCGATCTCATTGGCCTCCAGGCGGCCGATCAGTTCGACAAGTTCGAAAGCCAGCAGGAAGGCCGCGCGCATTTCCACTTCGAGTCCCGCGAGCGTATCGACGTGCAGTGGCAGATCTTCCAGCGCCGCACCGAAGGCCCGGCGCTGCGCCGCATACGCCTTCGCCAGCGCCACCGCGCGGCGCATGAATGCCACCGAGGTCACACTGTTCCAGGTACGCGTGAGGACCAGCATGGGCTCGATCGCGCGCGTGCCATTGCGTGCTTCGTTGACCAGCTCGGCGACCGCGCCATCGAGCAGCAGTTCGGCCGTCGGTACCTTGCGCGTGCCGAGCTTGTCCTTGAGCCGCTCGACGCGAATACCGTTCAGGCCGCCGTTCTCGCCATGCGTTTCGACATGGAACATGGCGAGACCGGAACCGCCGGGTCCATTCCCCTCGGGGCGCGCCAGCGTCAACGCCATCTGCGATGTGATCGCCGAGGTAAACCATTTCTTGCCGAAGAGGCGCCAGCGTCCGTCGGGGTCGCAACGCGCCTGCGTCAGCGACAGTCCCACATCGGAACCGCCGCTCGATTCCGTCATCCACTGCCCGCTCGTCCAGGCATGCGCGGGATCGCGGCTGGTGAGATGCGGCAGGGCGCGGTCGATCAGTGCCTGGTTGCCCGACACGCTCAGCGTGCGCGCGGCGCCGTCCGTCATCGCGAGCGGGCAGGTATAGACGTCCGAGGAGGGATGGAACAGGTACACCAGCGCGAACTGGTGAATGCGCGAGAAGCGCCCGCGACGGCGCTCGTAGGGAATGCCGATCAGACCGCTGCGCGCGGCGATGTCGGCGGCCCGTCGCCACAGCGGCGTGACCTCGATCCGGTCAATGCGATTGCCCCAGGCGTCCCACTGGGTGAGTTCGGGTTCACGCAGCCGGTCATCGAGTTGCAGGCGATAGAGCTCATCGCCGGCCAGCGCGCCCATCTGCTGCAGTTCACCTTCGATGTCCTGCAGCACGTCCGCGGGCAGCTTGCGGCGCAGCCACGAACGCAGGAAGGCGTCGTCGCGATACTGGTTGCCGAGCCGCGGCGGGGACTGGACAAAAATTTCCGGCGCGCTCATGGCTTGGATTACGGCTCGTGCCGCCTCATCTCACTTCCGGCAGGCCGCCCGCCACGCCTTGGCGCGAGAACAGCACCTGCCACAGCTGGATGCGTCGCGCCCTGAAGGCCGCCGCCGAGGACAGCAGCCAGAACTCCCACATGCGCCTGAACCGCTCGCCGTACTGCGACGACAGCTCCGGCCAGGCCGCACGGAAGCGATCGAACCAGGCAACGAGCGTACGATCGTAGTCCGGACCGAAAGAATGCCAGTCCTCGGTGATGAAATGGTTCTCCGAGGCGCGCGCGATCTGCGCCATCGACGGCAGCATCGAGTTCGGAAAAATGTAGCGCTCGATCCAGGGATCGTTGGCTTCCTGGGTCGTGTTGCTGCCGATGGTGTGCAGCAGAAACAGGCCGTCGCGATTCAACAGGCGCGACGCAGCCGAGAAATACGTCCGGTAGTTGCGGAAGCCGACGTGTTCGAACATGCCGAGCGAATAGATGCGATCGAACCGGCCGCTCAGCCCGCGATAGTCCTGCAGCAGGATCTTCACCGGCAGGCCCTTGCAGCGCGCAGTCGCTGCGGCGGCCTGATTCCGCGACACGGTCACGCCCGTCACACTGACCCCGTAGCGCTCGGCCGCGAACTGCGCGGCACCGCCCCAGCCGCAACCGATGTCGAGCACGCTCATGCCCTGCTCCAGTCGCAGCTTGCGGCACACCAGATCGAGCTTGGCCTCCTGTGCCTGCTCCAGTGTCTGCGCCTCCTTCCAGTACGCGCAGCTGTAGATCATGCGTGGATCGAGCATGCGCGAGTACAGGTCGTCGCCGATGTCGTAATGCTTCTGGCCGACCTTGAAGGCGCGTCGCGGCGTTTGCGGGTTCATCACCGTCGCAACCAGCGCCGCCCAGAACTGCCGCAGCGTGGGCAGATGACGTTCGGCCTGGGCGCGGAAGACGCGGAACAGCATCTCGTCGAGACGCTCGCAGTCCCACTGGCCGTCCATGTACGCCTCGCCCACGCCGAGTGAGCCCTGCGCCAGGACTCTGCGGAAGAAACCGGGATCGCGCACCCGGATGTCCCAGGGATGATCGCCGTCGATGGCGACATCGGTCCCGTTCAACAGCGATTCGACAGCGGCGCGGTATGAGTTCATGGGCCGGTACGAAGCCAGGGAATCGGTGACGGCGGCGGCATTCTGCCGCGCCGCGAGTGCAATGCAGCGTCCCTCCAGCCGCGTGCGGCTGTCAAGCACCTGTCGGAGCGGAATCAGCGCAGGCGCTGCACGATGGCGGGCGCATCGCCCCCGGTTCCCATGGCCCGGCCGATGAAGAATCGCTTGGCAAGCGCACTGCGGTCCACGGCCGACAGGCCGAACTGGCGCGCCCATCCCAGCAGCGCGTTCGAATTGCTGAACAGCCGATTGAGACCGTCGATCAGCCCGAGGGCCAGTGCGTTCTCGCTTCTGCGCCAGCGCTCGTAACGACGCAGTACCCGCGTCTCGCCGAGATCCGCAGGCTTGCCGCCTGCATCGAGTTCCGCGGACAGCGTCTGTACCAGCGCCGCGCAATCGAGGAAGCCGAGATTCACGCCCTGCCCCGCCAGCGGGTGCACGGCATGCGCCGCATCGCCCACCAGTACGAAGCGCGACTTGCAGTACTGCGCGGCATGCGTGAGTCGCAATGGAAACTGCGCGCGCGGACCGGCGACCTGCACCTGCCCGAGCGCACCGCCCAGCGCATCGGTCAGTTCGCGCGCGAGTTGCTCGGGTTCGCAGTCGACGAGCGACTGCGCGTGATCGGGCGTCGTGCTCCACACGATCGAACTGCGGCCATCCGCCAGCGGCAGGAAGGCGATCGGGCCGGCGGGAAGGAATCGCTGCCACGCCGTATGCGCGTGCGGATACTCGGTACCGACATGGGTGACGAAGGCGCGCTGGTCGTATTCCCAGCCGCGCGTCTCGATGCCCGCGAGCTTGCGGGCCAGCGACTGCGCGCCATCGGCCCCGACGATGAGTTCGGCGCCGATGCGGCGTCCGTCCGCCAGCGTGACGAAAGCGTCTTCAACATCGAGGTGCAGTCCCGTCAGCTCCGCGCGCAGCAATGTCACGCGACTGCGCATGGCAGGCGACTCATGGATGCCCCACTGCACGCGCCGGTTCTCGATGATCGCGCCGAGGCTCGGTTCGCTGGTCTGCGAGGCCGAGAAATGCAGCGAGCCCGCGCCCTGCGGTCGTCCGTGCGCATCCCACACCGTCATTTCCGAATACTCAGAAACGTACTGCGACGGAATGTGCGACCAGGCGCCGATGGATTCGAGGATGCGCTGCGAGCCGCGCGAGATCGCCGACACGCGCAGATCGACTTCCGGACCGGCCGGCGGCCGCGTGGACGGATTCGATTCCAGCACCGCAATGCGCAGCCGCGACAGTTCCGGATCGCCGGCGGCCAGCGCCGCAAGGCATGCGCCGACCATACCGCCGCCGATGATGAGCAGGTCGAAATCAGGCTTCATCGCGACCTCAATCGTGCCCCACGCGCCAGGCGCGGGATGCGTCCGGCCGCACCGAGCGAGAGTTGCGACATCGCATCTTTCACTGCCGGCAGCAGATCGAACGCCAGCAGGCCGAGATTGCGCGCGAGCTTCACGGCACCGAGCGGCTGGGTGAACAACCGGACCAGGCCGTCGGTGAAGCCGACGATCTTCTGGCGGTCGGCTGCGCGCCAATCGCGATAGCGCTCCAGCAGCAGCCCGTCGCCACAATCGACGCCGCCCGAAGCTTCCAGTGCATCGGCAAGCACTTCCGCGAGACTCGCTGCATCGCGCAACCCGAGATTGAATCCCTGACCGGCAATCGGATGCAGCGCCTGCGCCGCATTGCCGACGACCGCCAGACGCGGCGCCACGTGATCCTCGGCGCGCGTGAGCGACAGTGGATACAGGTGCCGGACGCCAACGCGTGTGAAGCGGCCGAGTCGAAAGCCGAACGCCGTCTGCAGGCGTTCGAGGAATGCCGCGTCTTCCAGGTCGCGCATCTGCCCAGCCATTTCCGGACTGAAGGTCCAGACCAGACCGACACGGCCTTCCGACATCGGCAGCAGGGCCAGCGGTCCCTGCGGCGTGAAGCGTTCGTAGGCGACATAGTCGTGAAAGCGCTGCGTGAACACATTGGTCACGAGCGCGTGCTGCTGATAGTCCCAGGTCGTCGCACCGATGCCCGCCGATTCACGCACTGCTGATTTGGCGCCGTCCGCCGCGATCACCAGTTTCGCCTGAATCGTCACGGAGGCATCCGCACCGGTTTCGCAGCGCAGCTCGCGGTGATCGTCTTTCAGTTCCGAATTCACGACGCGCGCCGGTGCCAGCAGGGTCACGGCCTCTTCCTGCAGTCGCTGCCACAGCGCCGCCCCCATGACGCGGTTGATGACGACGAAGCCCAGCGCCTGCAGGTGCTGCTCCGCGGCATCGATCCGCGCGAACGCAAAGCGGCCCTGGTCGGAAATGTGGATGCGCCTGATCGGCGTCGCTTCGCGTTCGAGCAGCGGCCAGACATCGATGCCTTCGAAGATCCGGCGGCTGCCGTTCGACAGTGCCGTGGTGCGGTCGTCGAAACTCGGCTGGTCGACGCTGCCGAAGGGATGCGATTCGATCAGGACGACCTTGAGCTTCAGCCCGGCGAGCGCCAGCGCGAGGCTGGCGCCGACGAGCCCGCCGCCGGCGATGGCGACGTCGACCTTCATGCGGCGTGCATCAGTTTTTCGATGCCGTCGGCGTCCTTGACCAGCGCTTCCGTCAGGACTTCGCAACCATCCGCCGTCACCACCACGTCGTCCTCGATGCGGATACCGATGTTCCACCAACGTTTCGCGACGCCGGCCGTTCCGGCCGGGATGTAGATGCCGGGCTCGACGGTCATCGCCATGCCGGGTTCGAGCACGCGCCACTGTTCGCCGACCTTGTAGTCGCCGACGTCGTGCACATCCATGCCGAGCCAGTGACCTGTGCGGTGCATGTAGAACTTGCGATAGGCACCATCGCGAATCAGGTTGGGCACCTTGCCCTTGAGCAGGCCGAGTTTGACGAGGCCCTGCGTGATGGCCTTCACCGCCGCATCGTGAGGTTCGTTCCAGTGATTGCCGGGCCGGGTCCTGGCGATCGCCGCGTGCTGCGCATCGAGGACGACCTCATACAACGCGCGCTGTTCCGGCGTGAATCGTCCGCCGACGGGAAACGTGCGGGTGATGTCCGAGGCGTAGAGATCGTATTCGCAGCCGGCATCGATCAGCAGCAGATCGCCGTCCTGCAGTTCGTCCGAATTCTCGTGGTAGTGAAGGATGCAGCCGTTGGCGCCGCCGCCGACGATCGGGTGGTAGGAAATGTCGGCATTGCTGCGCCAGAATTCGTGCAGCAATTCGGCCATCACCTCGTATTCCATCCTGCCCGGACGGGTGAACTGCATGGCGCGCTTGTGCGCTGCGACAGCGATGCGCGCCGAGTGGCGCATCGAGTCCAGTTCCGGACGGGTCTTGTACAGGCGCATGTCGTGCAGGAAGTGATCGAGCGCCACGAACTCCTGCGGCGGCAGGATGCCCGTGCGCGATTGCGACTTGAGCTGATTCACCCAGCCGATCACACGCTGGTCGAAGTCCGGGTGGACGCCCATCGTGTAGTACACGCGCGAACAGTTCTCCATCAGGTGCGGCAGGATGTCGTCGATGTCGCCGATCGGGAAGGCGTCGTCGGCGCCGTAGTCACGGGTCGCGCCTTCGGGTCCGGCGCGGCGACCATCCCAGGTCTCGCGCGCAGGATCGCGATCACGCACGAACAACACGTATTCGGCTTGAGGCCGGCCCGGAATCAGGACGGCCACGGCTTCGGGTTCGCCGAATCCGGTCAGGTAGTAGAAGTCGCTGTCCGGGCGGTAGTGATACAGGACATCGTTGTTGCGGGGCTGTTCCGGCGCGGCGGGCAGGATGACGATGCCACCCTTGCCGATCATTTTCATGAGCTGACGGCGGCGGCGGGCAAACTCGGTTTTGCGCATGCGGTGTGTGAGTGACAGGTCGATCGGGCGCGGTCAGTGCAGGATATCGTCGTCGTCTTCGGCTTCTTCATCGGGATCGTCCGCGGCGACGTCGGTGTCGCTGCGCACCGCATCGAGTTCGTCGTGAATCAACTGGGTTGCGGCGCGGATGTATTCGACCACTTCCACGTACGCCTCTTCATCGTCTTCGGCGTTGCCGCTGGAATCGACTTCCGCGCGACTGATGTTGGTGAAGTCGAGGAGCACCTCATCGATGCTCTTGGGCATGCGTTCCGGCTGCAGCGGCCGGGCCGTGCCCAATCCGTACAGGAATCCCTGACACCATTGCGACAGCGCGGTCGTACGCTGTTCGAGCGCCGCGCTGTCGTCGGGCAGAAAAGGCTGGAAATCCATCTCGTCGCCGCGCAGCGCCCGCAGCGTATCGGCGTACAGCAGGCGCATCGTCTGCACGACATCCTCGGGAACACCGGCGCCTTCTTCGTCCGGCACGAGCTCCTCCAGCCAGCGATCGAGCGTGTATTCGTCGCTGACGCACAGCGCACCGCACAGACATCCATGACCTTCTGCCACGGGAACGGTCGAGCCGGCATCCTGCATGACGCTGACGATTTCGGGGAATGTGACCTGCAACATGGGGTTATGTTAGCACTGGTCGCGCGCAGCCGCGGTTCGCGACCGACACAGTGGTCGATCGTGCGTTTGACCGAGTGTTCTGCCCCGCCCATAATCCGGGCCGTGAACGAATCCAGACAAAACGCCGTCAATCATGAACTGGAACTCCTCGAGCAGCGGCTCGGCGAGCTCGTCACTGTCGTGGCGCAGCTTCGGGAAGAGAACCGGGCACTGCGACAGCGTCTCGATGGACTGACGACCGAACGTGCAACCCTGCTGCAGAAGAACGAGCAGGTACGCACGCGTGTCGAAGCCATGATCGGCCGCCTCAAGGCGATGGAGCACGGCGCATGAACGATCGCGTAGTCCGCGTCAGCGTCCGGATTCTCGAAAAGGAATACCAGGTCGCCTGCCTGCCCGAAGAGCGCTCGGAACTGCTCGACTCGGCCGAGTATCTCAACCTCAAGATGCGCGAGATACGCGACGGCGGAAACATCATCGGACTGGATCGCATCGCCGTGATGGCCGCCTTGAACCTCGCCAACGAACTGCTGCGGGTGCGCAAGCAGGGCGGCGATGGCGGCGGCGAAGTCACTCCCCGCGTGCGCCAGATGCGCGAACGGGTCGAAGCGACGCTCGCCAAGGGTCAGCAGCTCGACTTGTAGTGCCCCCGGGAAATTCGATGAGGTGCCCTCAATCACGGGG
Source organism: uncultured Steroidobacter sp. (assembly GCA_964457865.1). Taxonomy (GTDB): domain Bacteria; phylum Pseudomonadota; class Gammaproteobacteria; order Steroidobacterales; family Steroidobacteraceae; genus Steroidobacter. Next base: position 29,982 of record CAYWHG010000025.1, on the reverse strand, counting down.
AACCCCTCATTGTTTCCGGGGATTCATTGTTAGTAGATTCTCTATGGCGCCGCCTGCGGTGTTCGACACGGTGTCGGGTTACCTCTCGACCCTAACGTTGATCCCCAGGGGTTCGGCTTCGCGTTGGTATTGAGCATGTCCGTCCTGTACGGGAAGCCTGATCTGACGTGGCTGCGCCCCACCTATTGCTCTGTGTCGAGAGCAATGGCACCAACGGCACAGGCGGGTGGCGCCGCCCTCCTTTTCGCATGACCTCCGCCGGCATCGATACTTCCGAGCCGGCGGGTCGGGCACCATCCCACGCAGTCGATCGCGACGCCCTCCGGCGCGAGATGCGTACGCGACGCCGCTCCCTGAGCAACAAACAACGTCAGGATGCCGCGCAGGCACTGACCCGCATCCTCGCCCGGCGGAACATTCTGCGCGCCGGGGCTCGCATCGCGATGTACCTGGCGTGTCGCGGCGAGATGGATCTGTCTCCTCTCATCGAGCTGGCGCGCCGGCGCGGTTGCGAAATCTATCTGCCTCTCGTCACGAGTACTACCCGCGGTCGCATGGAGTTCGTCCGGTTCGAGACCGGACAGTCACTGCAGCGCAACCGGTTCGGTATCGAAGAACCTGACCCGCGAACTTCGCCTCGCATCGACACACGTCGACTGGATGTCGTCCTGCTGCCGCTCGTGGCCGTCGACGCACGCGGCTGGCGACTGGGCAGCGGCGCGGGCTTCTACGATCGGCGCCTCCGCCATCTGCGCACTGACCGTCGCTGGCGACGACCGCGACTCATCGGAATTGCTTATGACTTCCAGCGCGTCGCGCGCCTCGAACCGCAGCCGTGGGACATTCCGGTCGATGCCATTGCGACCGAACGCGCCTTCCACATCGTTCACCGCCCTTTTCAATCACTCCGACACGAGCAATCGCCATGAACTACTGGTTGATGAAGTCCGAACCCGGCACGTTCAGTATCGACAACCTCGCCTCCGCCAAGAAAAGCACCACAGGATGGGACGGAGTTCGCAATTTCCAGGCGCGCAACTACCTGCGCGAGATGAAAAAGGGCGACCTGGCGTTCTTCTATCACTCGAGCTGCGCTGTACCGGGGGTCGCAGGCATCGTGAAGGTCGTGCGCGAAGGCTATCCCGATCCGACGGCATTCGATTCGAAGGACGATCACTACGATGCCGACAGCAGGAAGGACAACCCGCGGTGGTATTCGGTCGATGTGCAGCTCGAACGCAAGTTCGACGAGGTGATCTCGCTCGAACAATTGCGCAAGTACGAGAAGGGAAAACTGAAAGAGATGATCGTGCTGAAGCGCGGCAATCGACTCTCGGTCACGCCGGTGACGAAGGCAGAGTTCGAGTTCATCACATCACTCGCGTGAGTGACGATGTGAACCCGAACAACAATTTCGCATACACCTCTTGCTTGCCATTTTCAATTTATGTATATACTGCGCCCGGACTAACTCGACATGGAGATTAATGACTATGGCAACTAAAGCTAAGAAATCAGCAAAGAAGAAGGCCGGCAAGAAGAAGGCCGCCAAGAAGAAGTAAATTCTCTTCTTGTTGATGATGATGAAGACTGTGCCCGCGTAAGCGGGCACAGTCGTTTCCGGAGCTGGAAAAACAGGCATTTCACGCGCACACGCACAGAAGATCAGACTCATGAACGCCGACCAGAAGAAGCAGCAGGCCGCCATCGCCGCCCTCGCCCACGTCGAAGAGGACACCGTCATCGGTGTCGGCACCGGCTCGACCGTGAATCACTTCATCGATGCATTGGCTGCGCGGAAGTTGCGCATTCGGGGTGCCGTATCGAGTTCGGAGGCCTCCACCGAGCGAATGAAGAAGCACGGCATCGAGGTATTCGACCTCAACTCGGCGGGCGATCTGGACGTCTATGTCGACGGCGCCGACGAGTCGGACCACCAGCTGCGACTGATCAAGGGAGGCGGCGCAGCACTGACGCGGGAGAAGATCGTCGCGGCAGCTTCCCGTCGCTTCATCTGTATCGCCGACGACTCGAAGCTGGTGGACGTGCTCGGCAAGTTTCCCCTGCCGGTGGAAGTCATTCCGATGGCACGGTCCTATGTGGCGCGTCGCCTGCGCTCACTCGGCGGACGGCCGCTGTGGCGGGAAGGCGTCACCACCGACAACGGCAACCAGATTCTTGATGTGCATGACCTGCGGATCACCGACCCGGTCGCGCTCGAGGATGCGATCAATCAGATCGCAGGTGTGGTGACGGTGGGCCTGTTCGCACGCCGGCCGGCGGATGTGCTGATCCTCGGGAGCGATTCAGGACCGAAGACGCTGCCCTGAGATCGCATCACGACGATCGCAGTGCACCGCGCAGTTCGGCGACCAGACCCGGTCCGCGATAGATCAACCCCGAATACACCTGCACGAGATCCGCGCCGGACCGCAGGGTTTGCTGCGCATCGTCTGCAGAGGCGATGCCGCCCACACCGATGATCGTGAGGCGGGATCCGACGACCTGCCGCAAAGCGGCGATCGCCTGTTGCGACAACTTCAGCAAGGGCGCCCCGCTCAACCCACCCGCTTCTGCTGCCACCCCTTCCGCACCCGGCGGCCGGGCGATCGTCGTGTTGGTGGCGATCACGCCGTCCAGCTTCAGCTCGACCAGCAAGTGGGCGATGGCAACGAGTTCATCCTGCGCCAGGTCCGGCGACACCTTCGCCAGCAGCGGCACGTGTCGCCCGGAGCGCGCCGCGAGCGCATGACCTTCCTCCAGCAACGCCGAGAGGATGGGACGCAAGTTGTCCACCTGCTGCAACTGACGCAGTCCCTGCGTATTCGGTGACGACACATTCACCGCCACGTAGTCGGCGTGCGGAGCGAGCCTGCGATAGCAGGCCACGTAGTCGTCCACCGCCCGCTCGAGCGGCGTGGTCGCGTTCTTGCCGATGTTGATTCCGAGAATGCCCGGGTACCCGCGCTGCGCGAGGCGCGATGCCACGACTTCCATCCCGTCATTGGGAAACCCCATGCGGTTGATGAGCGCGCGATGTGCGGGAAGCCGGAACAGCCGCGGTGACGACTGACCCGCCTGCGCACGAGGCGTGACCGTACCCACCTCGATGAACCCGAAGCCGAGCGTGCCGAGCGCATCGACGCAGCGCGCATTCTTGTCGAACCCCGCCGCAAGGCCGATGAGATTGGGAAAGCGCAGTCCCATCTGCGTGACGCCATCAGCCTCGTCGTTGCGCGACCCTCGAATGAGATGCCAGCGATGCGCGAACCGCAGCGATGACAGCGCCATTGCATGAGCGCGTTCAGGCGGGAGCGTGAACAGGAGTGGACGAAGAACGGGATAGAGACCGAAAGCCATGAACTCAGACTCGAATGAAGGGGCGGTGTGTCGCAGCGCGCATCCGGACCCCGGAAACGACGAGGCCCGCATTACGCGGGCCTCTCGTTTTTTGGCTGGGGGACTAGGATTCGAACCTAGGTTGACGGAGTCAGAGTCCGTAGTCCTACCGCTAGACGATCCCCCAAGTAGCGGATCGAAACGATTAACGCTTCGAGAACTGCGTACCGCGGCGAGCCTTGCGGAAACCGACCTTCTTGCGTTCGACTTCGCGGGCATCGCGAGTAACGTAGCCGGCATCGCGGAGCTGCTTGCGCAGCGTCTCGTCGTACTCCATCAGAGCGCGGGTCAGACCGTGGCGGATCGCGCCGGCCTGGCCGGTGGTGCCGCCACCCTTGACGGTGACCTTCACGTCGAACTTGCCTTCGAGCTGCACGACTTCGAGCGGCTGGCGCACGATCATGCGGGCCGTCTTGCGACCGAAGAATTCATCGAGCGGACGCTCGTTGACCGTGATGTTGCCACTGCCCGGACGCAGGAATACGCGAGCGGTGGAGGTCTTGCGACGGCCGGTGCCGTAGTTCGTCGAAACTGCCATGTGAATGATGCCTGTTAGATCTCGAGCGCCTTGGGCTGCTGGGCTGCGTGCGGGTGCTCGGCACCGGCAAACACGTGCAGTTTTTTGAACATCTTCCGGCCGAGCGTGTTCTTGGGAAGCATGCCCTTCACCGCGAATTCGATCGCGCGTTCCGGGTGCTTCTGCAGCAGCTTCTCCAGACTCGTGGTCTTGAGGCCGCCCATGTAGCCGGTGTGATGGTGATAGAACTTGTCGGTCAGCTTCTGGCCGGTGACACGCACCTTGCCCGCATTGAGCACGATGATGTTGTCGCCCGTATCCACGTGCGGCGTGTAGGAAGCCTTGTGCTTGCCGCGCAGACGGGTGGCGAGCTGCGATGCCAGACGGCCCAGCGTCTTGCCCGACGCGTCCACGACGAACCAGTCGCGGCGCACCGTCGCCTCGTTGGCGAATACGGTTCTCATTGAATTCTCCGGGAAATTCTCTGCCCAGGGGGCGAAAAGGCCGGCAAGTCTAATGGACGAATCCTGCCATTGCAAACCGATCGAAACCCTGCGTTGCTCCGGGCCCGGAGGCCCGCGAAGGCCGACATATATAATGTGCTCCATGCCTACGTCTCCCCCCTCCGGATCCGGCCATGACCGGGTACTTTCCCTGATCGACCGGCTGGTCGAACCCGCAGATCAGGCCCTGAGAACCCTCTTCAGGGTCCATCAATCCACCCGCCCCTATCCGGCGCAGGGGATCGACGAAACCGTCGAACAGCCGGCAGCCCGCCGGAAGGTCACCAGCCTGATGCGGGTGAATCACTCCGGGGAAGTGGCCGCGCAGGCCCTCTATCAGGGACAGGCCTTCGTCGCCCGCGATCCGGGTCTGCGCGATTCGCTGCTCGAGGCGGGCCGCGAAGAAGCCGATCATCTTGCATGGTGCTCGCAGCGGATCAATGAAGTGGGCGGCCGGACCAGCCTGCTCGATCCGCTGTGGTACGCCGGCTCATTCGCCATCGGCACACTCGCGGGCCTCGCAGGCGATCGGACGAGCCTCGGCTTCATCGCCGAAACCGAGCGCCAGGTCGTCGAGCATCTCGACGGTCACCTGCAGGAACTGCCGGATGACGATCGCCGCACGCGCGCAGTCGTCCACCAGATGAGCGCCGATGAAACGCGACACGGCACCCATGCCATGCAGGCCGGCGGCGCAGAACTTCCTTCCCTGACGCGTGCATTGATGAAACTGACGGCAAAGATCATGACGCGCACGGCCCGCTGGATCTGAACCGCAACACGCCTGACGCCTCATCTGTTGTCGAAGCCACAGCGGCCGCGAATCAGCGAATCCCTACTCGCGAATAATCAGGAGCTTGCGGTAATACTGCATACTGTATTAAAAGGCCCGCAAGAGAATTCGCATTAACTTGTCCAGCTAATCACGACACCACGCAGGGGTGAGTATGGAAGAGGGCGCAAGGCCATTGAGCGACATACCGGCAATCAACCGGTTCCTGAGCTATTGCCGCATTCGCACGGTGCCTTCGAAGACGGTGGTGATCCACGCGGGCGACCTGCCCGACGTCCTGTATTACATCGTCAGCGGTTCCGTTGAAGTCATGATCGAAGACGAGGAAGGCAACGAGATGGTGCTCGCCTACCTCAACAAGGGTCAGTTCTTCGGCGAGATGGGACTCTTCTACGAGCAGCCGACGCGCAGCGCCTGGGTGCGCACCCGCCAGCAGTGCGAACTCGCTGAAATGACCTACCCCCGCTTCCGCCAGCTCGCCGCGGAAAGCCCAGGCCTGGTATTCGAACTCGCCACCCAGCTGGCCACCCGTCTCGACCGCACGAACCGCAAGCTCGGCGATCTGGCCTTCGTCGACGTCACCGGCCGTGTCGCTCACGCCATCATGGATCTGTGCGGTGAACCGGACGCGATGACGCATCCGGAAGGCATGCAGATCAAGGTCAGCCGCCAGGAGCTGTCGCGACTGGTCGGCTGTTCGCGCGAAATGGCGGGACGCGTGCTGAAAGTGCTCGAAGACCAGGGCCTGCTGCGTGCCACCGGCAAGACCATCGTGGTCTATGGCGCACGTCCGAAGATGAAGACGAAGCCGCCGCTGGCTGCTGCTGCGGCCGCTGCGGCCGGCCGAGGGCCGGTTGCCGGCACTCGTCGTGCGGATGATGAGGACGACGATGACTTCGATGACGAGGACGACGAATAGGATCGTCACGATTCTTCTGTAGCCCGGGACCCTAGTGTCCCGGGTGCTGCTCAGGCAGCCGCCCCGCCCGCCTTCGCTATCTCCTCCCGCATTGCATCGATGGTTGCCTTGTAATCCCTGGCACCGAAAATCGCCGACCCTGCAACAAACGTATCCGCGCCGGCGCTGGCGATCTCGCGAATGTTGTCGACCTTTACTCCGCCATCGATTTCCAGCCGGATCTCCCTGCCGCTCGCCTTGATCCGCTCACGCACCTGACGCAGCTTCTGCAAGGCCGATGGAATGAACTTCTGGCCGCCGAAGCCCGGGTTCACCGACATCAGCAGGATCATGTCGACCTTGTCGATGACGTGATCGAGCCAGTTGAGGGGCGTTGCAGGATTGAACACCAGCCCCGGCCGGCAGCCGTGCTCGCGAATCAGCGAAAGGGTACGGTCGACGTGTTCACTCGCCTCGGGATGAAACGAAATCCAGGTGGCTCCCGCCGCTGCAAAATCGGGAATGATGCGGTCGACGGGGCGCACCATCAGATGCACGTCGATGGGTGCCGTGATTCCATGCTTGCGCAGCGCCTCGCACACGAGCGGCCCGATGGTCAGGTTCGGCACGTAGTGATTGTCCATCACGTCGAAGTGGACACTGTCGGCGCCGGCATCCAGCACGGCGCGCACTTCTTCGCCCAGTCGCGCGAAATCTGCCGACAGGATGGAAGGCGCAATCCAGGGTTTGACCTGTGAAATCATGAGCGTTGCTCCAGCGATCGATCACTTCATGCCGCGCGCCTCGCGCAGCACTTCGTAGGCTGCGCGAATCTGTCGCGTTTTCTCTTCAGCCACTTTCATCATGGATTCCGGCAGCCCCTTGGCGTGCAGCTTGTCCGGATGATTCTGATTCATGAGTCGGCGATAGGCCTTCGTCACTTCGGGATCGGAGGACGCTGACGGCACGCCCAGCACTTCGTAGGCCTGCGCAACGCGATCGACGGCGCCGCGCGTTTCGTTCGACTGGCGCGCGGACTGCTGCATGCGCAGCAGCGCCTCCATCTGCACGAGTTCATAGGCCGAGATATCCAGCGCATTGGCAACACGACTCAGCACCCGTCGCGCCGGGGCATGCACTCCACCGCCCCACAATGCCGCCTGCAACTGGATCTGCATGAACATGCGGCACAGATCGGGACGATTGCGGCACGCCCGATAGAGCTGCTGCAGCCTTGCATCGAGCGGAAAATCAGCGGCTTTGCCCTGGGTGAACAACTCGATCGCGAACCGGATCTCGCGCTCACCGAGACGCAGTTCGGCCATCATCGCGCGCGCCGCACGAATCTCCTCTTCCGACACCCGTCCATCGGCCTTGGCGATGTGCCCCATCGTCTCGAAGGTCGCGCGGAAGAACGCCTCCTGGACGCCGAGCGCCGCCTCACGCGGTCGCGCGTGGCGCTGCCGGGCCTCGACTTCGACATCGAAGAGATGGCCAATGAACGTGCCGAACAAGGCGCCCACGGGACCTGCGGCGACTACGCCGACGACCGCCCCCAGTGCCTTGCCCTGCCACATCATGCTCCGCTGAACCTCGACGCCTGAAACCTTGAAGCCGTACCCTGCCCGCTGCGACAATCGCCGCGGCTACGACACCGCAATGGTAGCAGCGGCCCGATTGCCGGACCGCGAATCTTGCGACCGCTTCACCTGCAAGGTCCTTGAGATGTCCGCGACTACCGCTTCCCCGCCGCTGCTGCAATCGAACCTCAAATCCCTGGAGCGCATTCACCAGGGCAAGGTGCGCGACATCTATGCGGTCGACGACGACCACATGCTGATCGTGACCACCGATCGACTGAGCGCGTTCGATGTCGTGCTGCCCGATCCCATTCCCGGCAAGGGCAGCGTTCTGACTCGCATTTCGCGCTTCTGGTTCGACCGCACGCAGCACATCCTTCCGAATCATCTGACGGACTATCCTTTGGAGCGCGCAGTCCCCGATGCAGCGGAGCGTGCACTGATCGCCGATCGCAGCATGATCGTGAAGCGACTGAAGGCGCTGCCCATCGAAGCGGTGGTACGCGGCTATCTCATCGGCTCCGGCTGGCACGATTACCAGCAGACCGGCAAGGTGTGCGACATCGCCCTGCCGGAAGGTTTGCGGCAGGCCGACCGGCTGCCGCAGCCGCTGTTCACGCCTTCGAGCAAGGCGCCGCAGGGCGAGCACGACGAGAACATCAGCTACGAGCAGGTCGTGACCACGGTAGGCCGCGGGCTGGCGGAGCAGATCCGGGCACGCGCACTGGCCCTGTACGACTTCGCCGCCGAACACGCCCTCAAGCACGGCATCATCATCGCGGACACCAAGTTCGAGTTCGGCGTCGACCCGGCCGGACATCTCACGCTGATCGACGAGGCGCTCACGCCGGACTCTTCGCGGTTCTGGCCCGTCGATACCTATCGCCCCGGCAGCAGTCCACCGAGCTTCGACAAGCAGTTCGTGCGCGACTATCTCGAAACGCTGGACTGGAACAAGCGCGCGCCCGGCCCGGCCCTGCCCGCCGACATCATCGCGAAGACGAGCGAGAAATACGCCGAGGCGCTGCGTCGCCTGACGGCCTGAGGTTGCCGATCCGCCAGCGAACCCGCCCACTGCACCGAGTTCCGGAGGCTGCACGTGACTGAATCGACGCCGACCAGCACAGCAGACTCCGTACCTCCCGACCAGCTGCCCCGCATGAAGCACATGCCGCACACGGTCGCGCTGGTTTATCTGGCCTTCGGCGTGCTGTGGATCTTCCTCAGCGATCGCGCGCTGGCCTGGCTGCATCTCACACCCGACGCCGTCCTGCGCATGCAGACCACCAAGGGCTGGATCTTCATCTTCGGCTCGGCGGCCTTCATCTTCCTGCTGCTCAAGCGCTACGAGCGCAACGCGCGGGTGGCAACGCGCCATCTGCTGGAAAGCCAGGATCAGGTACGACGCATGAACGCCGACCTCGAGCATCGCGTAGCGGCGCGCACCCTGCAGCTCGAATCGACCAATCGCGAACTCGAGGCCTTTGCCTACGCCGTATCTCACGATCTGCGCGCTCCCCTGCGCAGCATGTCGGGCTTCAGCCAGATCGTCTTCGAGAACGCGCCGCCGGACCTCGATGAAAAGAATCTCGATTACCTGCGTCGCATCCGCGATGCCAGCCTGCGGATGTCGGCGCTGATCGACGACCTGCTGAACCTGTCGCGCATCAGTCGCAGCGAAATGACGTCGCGACCGGCGAGCCTGACCCAGATTGCGACGGATGCGGCGGCCACCATGCGCGATCGTTATCCTGGGCGCGAGGTGGCCATCGACATTGCACCCGACATGATGGTCGAGGGCGATACGCGGCTGCTGCGCATCGCCATGGACAATCTGCTCGACAATGCCTGGAAATACACCGCGCATACCGCGCGCGCCCAGGTGACGGTCGGCTACCAGCAGCGCGACCACGAGCGCGTCTACTTCGTTCGCGACAATGGCATCGGCTTCGACATGGCGTACTCGGGCAAGCTCTTCGGACCGTTCCAGCGCCTGCATGCCGAATCCGAGTTTCCGGGAACCGGCATCGGCCTCGTCACGGTTCAGCGGATCGTCGCCCGCCATGGCGGACGCATCTGGGCGGAGGCACAGCCCGACCACGGCGCGACGTTCTATTTCACGCTCGACTCGCGCGCGTAGCGATGGAACGCAGTCCCGCCTTCCCTGGCTTGCCGCACGGCAGGCTGCATGTCAGGCTGACGACGTCATGATGGATGCATTGGCCACGCGCATCGAACACTGGCTGTTCGAACCACCCGAATCGCTGATCGGCAAGCCGCTGTGGCAGCTGGCACGCATCCTGCGTTATCCCTACGCACTGATCCGCGACATGCTGCGCGGCGATCTCACCTTGCGCGCCATGAGCCTGGTGTACACGACCCTGCTGTCGATCGTGCCGCTGATCGCCCTTTCGTTTTCCGTACTGAAGGGACTCGACTATCACCGCGAACTGGAACCGGTGCTCTACACATTCCTGGAGCCGCTGGGAGACAAGGCGTACGACATCACTGCGCAGGTCATGGAATTCGTCGACAACGTCCGCGGCGGGGTGCTCGGTTCCATCGGCCTGATCTTCCTGCTCTATACCGTGATCTCGATGGTCCAGAAGGTCGAAGAGAGCTTCAACTTCGTCTGGCGTGTCGATCAGCCGCGCAGCTTCGGCCGGCGTTTCAGCGAGTACCTGAGCGTGATGGTGATCGGACCGGCCGTGCTGGTCGGCGCCATCGGCCTGCTCGCCTCGGTGAACAGCAGTTCGGTGATGCAGGCACTGTCGCACTATCCGATCATCGGCTGGCTGCTCGCGCTGCTGGGCAAGCTGAGTCCGTACCTGCTGGTGGTGGGTGTCTTCACGTTCCTGTACGCGTTCATTCCGAACACGCGCGTGCGACTCGCACCGGCACTGATCGGCGGTGCAGCCGCCGGGCTGGCGTGGCTGACGACCGGCATGATCCTCGCCTCGTTCGTGAAGAGCTCCGGCGGCACGATGGTCATCTATGCCGGCTTCGCCATCGTGATCGTGGCGCTCATCTGGGTGCATATTTCGTGGCTGGTGCTGCTGCTGGGCGCCCAACTCGCGTTCTATGTCCAGAATCCGCAGTACCTGCGTCCGGGCCGCGGCGAAATCCGGCTGAGCTCGACCGTGCGCGAACGCCTGGCGATGTCCGTCATGTATCTGATCGTCAACGACTACGGCGCCGGCGTGCGCTGGAGCACGAACCGGCTCGCCGACCATCTGGAACTCCCCGGTGCGGCGCTCGCGCCGATCATGACGGAGCTGGAGAAGCATCATCTGATCGTCATCGCCGAGGACGATACCTGGCTGCCCGCACGCGATCCGGCCACGATTACGCTGTGCGACGTGATCGATGCCGTACGGCACGAATCCGCCGGACCGCGCCTCAGCCGCATTCGCGACATCGCGCCCGCAGTGGATGCCTCGCGTCAGGCGGAGGATGCGATGCGCGCGCAGCTCAAGACGCGGACGATGAAGGACCTGGTGGCGGGAAGTGATGGGGTGATCAAGTGATGAGGTGATGACGCAAGAACACGCTCGGACATCATCACTCGATCACTTCATCACTCGATCACTATTCACCCGCAATCGTCATCTGCTCCACCAGAATGGAACCCGTACGCACGCCGCCGCGCGCATCCACGTCGCTGCCGACGGCAACGATGTTGCGCAGCATGTCCTTGAGGTTGCCGGCGATGGTGATTTCGTGCACGGGATAGGCGATCGCGCCGTTCTCGACCCAGAATCCCGCGGCACCGCGTGAATAGTCACCCGTGACGCCATTGATGCCCTGTCCCATCAGTTCGGTGACGACCAGGCCGCGATTCATCGTGCGCAGCAGGGCGGCGAAGTCCTCAGTGCCGTGACCCACGATGAGGTTGTGAACGCCGCCGGCATTGCCGGTGGTCTTCAGTCCCAGCTTGCGCGCCGAGTACGTGCCGAGCACATAGCCGTCCAGCACGCCGGCTGCCACGAGTTCGCGATCGTGCGTGGCGCAGCCTTCGCTGTCGAAGGGCGCGCTGCCCAGCGCCTTCGGAATGTGCGGGCGTTCGGAGAGACTGAACCAGTCGGGAAAGACTTGTGTGCCGGCTGAATCGAGCAGGAACGACGCGCGTCGATACTGGCTGCCGCCGCGAATCGCGCCGAGGAAGTGGCCGATGAGACCGCGCGCCAGTTCCGGCACGAACAACACCGGCGCGGTGGTGGTCGCAGGCTTGCGCGCATTCAACCGGCGCAACGCCCGCTCCGCCGCGGTCCGGCCGATTTTTTCGCCGTCCTCCAGCTCACGCCAGTCGCGCACCGAGCTGTACCAGTAGTCGCGCTGCATTTCGTCGCGTTCCTGCGCGATCACCACGCAGCTCAGACTGTGGATGGTGCTCGGATAGCCGCCGAGGAATCCCAGCGAGTTGCCGTACACGCGAATGCCGCGATGGCTCGACAGCGTGGCGCCTTCCGAATTGCCGATGCGCTTGTCGACCGCGAGCGCGGCCGCTTCGCACGCGACCGCGAGATCGCGCGCCTCATCCGGTTCGATGTTCCAGGGATGGCTCAGATCCAGATCCGGTATCGCCGTCGCGAGCGTGTCCGGATCCGGCAGACCCGCACAGTCGTCTTCGGCCGTGAACCCCGCAATGGAATACGCCTTGGCCACCGTCTCGCGAATGGCAGCGACACCGAGGTCGGCCGTGCTCGCCGAACCCTTGCGCTTGCCGCGATAGATGGTGATACCCATGCCGCGGTCGCGCTGGTATTCCAGCGTTTCGACTTCACCGAGGCGTGCAGTGACCGACAGTCCCGTGTCGACACTGATCGCCACTTCGGCCTGGGTGCCGCCGAGCTGCCGGGCCTCGTCAAGGGCCATGGTCACCAGCAATTCGAGATCGGCCTTGCCCGGCGACTGGGCGGCAGGCGCAGCATTGCGCGCGGAAACGGGATCGGTACGGGTCATGACCCGATCTTATCAGGCACGACCCGGCGTTATGACTCGGCTTTCGCGAGGCTGCCGCCCGTTCTATCCTCCCGCCCATGATCGATGACGCAGACGACGATGAAGGCCCCAGCAAGAGCGAACGCAAGCGGCAGAGCAGCGACCTGCAGGCGCTCGGCGAAGCGCTGATCGACCTGCCCCAGACCGAGCTGGATGCCCTGCCGCTGCCCGAGAATCTGCGCGACGCCGTCATGCTCGCGCGCCGCATCACGGCGCATGGCGGCCTGTATCGGCAGAAGCAGTACATCGGCAAGCTCATGCGCAAAATCGATGCGGAGCCGATCCGGACGGCGATCGATTCACGACGCGACCGCGAACGACTGGCGGCCATGCGCTTCCGGCGCATCGAACAATGGCGCGACCGGATCGTTCGCGAAGGCCGCCCCGCACTCGATCAGTTCGCCCGCGAATGCGAAGGCGGCATCGCACCGCCCGCCTTCGCCGAACTCGCCGATCTGACCGACCAGGCCGTCAGGGAACAGCGCGAAAAACTGCCGCCGCGTGCCATCCGCGAACTGTTTCGCAAGCTGCGCGAAGCCATGCCCTGAGAAGGATGCCCTCACCCCTAACCCTCTCCCTGCGGGAGAGGGGGAGTCGGCTGAAGCCTTGTTCTCCTGGCCTGCTACAATTCCCCGATGAAACCGCTCGTTGGCATCATCATGGGCTCCCGGTCCGACTGGGAAACGCTGCAGCCTGCCGCCGATACCCTGCAGAAACTCGGCGTCGCGTACGAAACTCGCGTCGTCTCGGCGCACCGCACGCCCGACCTGCTCTTCGAGTACGCAAGCACGGCACGCGAGCGCGGCATCGAAGTCATCATCGCGGGTGCCGGCGGTGCGGCCCATCTGCCGGGCATGACGTCGTCGAAAACCACCCTGCCCGTGCTCGGCGTGCCCGTGCAGTCGAAAGCACTGAACGGCATGGATTCGCTGCTCTCGATCGTGCAGATGCCCGCCGGCATTCCGGTCGGCACGCTGGCCATCGGTCAGGCCGGCGCCACGAACGCCGCACTGCTTGCAGCCGCCATCCTCGCCAACAAGTACCCGCCGATCCAGCAGGCGCTCGACAAGTTCCGCAGCGACCAGACCGCGGGCGTGCTGGCGCATCCCGATCCGGCCGTCGCGCCCCGCCACCCATGAAGATCGGCATCATCGGCGCGGGTCAGCTCGGACGCATGCTGGCCCTGGCAGGCTATCCATTGGGCCTGCGCTTCGTGTTTCTGGATCAGGGCGGCGACACGCCCGGCGCGCAGGTCGGGCACATCGTGCAAGGCGCATTCGACGATCCCGCGGGTCTCGCGGAACTGGCGAAGCAGGTCGATCTGATCACGTTCGACGTCGAGAACGTTCCCGTCGATGCCGTGCGCGACATTGCGAAGCAGCGTCCGTTCCTGCCGCCGGTCGATGCACTCGGCGCCTCGCAGGATCGGCTGCACGAGAAGACGCTGTTCCGGAAACTGAAAATCCCCACGCCCGAGTTCGCCGCTGTCGATTCGCTGCAGGATCTGCAGGCAGCCGCAAAACGCATCGGCATTCCCGGGGTGTTGAAGACGCGGCGACTCGGCTACGACGGGCGCGGTCAGTATTTCCTGCGCAGTGCCGCGGACATCGACAAGGCGTGGGCGACGCTCGGCACCGTGCCGCTGATCTATGAAGACTTCGTCAACTTCAGTCGCGAGGTGTCGATCATCGGCGCGCGCAGCACGCGCGGCGAGGTGCGCTGCTATCCGCTGTCGGCGAACACGCATTCGGAAGGCCTCCTGCGTTACTCCCTCGCGCCCTACAACAATGCGCGACTGCAGAAGTCCGCCGAGACCTATCTCAAGCGGATTCTCAGGCACTTCGACTACGCCGGCATTCTCACCATCGAATTCTTCGTACAGCGCGGACAGCTCGTCGCCAACGAAATGGCGCCACGCGTCCATAATTCCGGGCACTGGACCATCGAAGGCGCCCAGACGAGCCAGTTCGAAAACCACGTGCGCGCGATTCTCGGCCTGCCCCTGGGCAGCACGGCGGCCATCGGTCACGCAGCCATGCTCAACTTCATCGGCACGATACCGTCACTCGAGCAGGCGTTGCGGGTACCGGGCGTCCACTTCCACAGCTACGGCAAGGAACCACGCCCCAATCGCAAGCTCGGCCATTGCACGATCACCGCCGCCTCGGCGACGGCACGCGACCGCGCCCTGCGCACCCTGATGAAACTTAAGACCAGTTGAAGCCGTCCCGAGACCCGAAATAATGGCTGCGGGACGCCGGGCGACACATAACGTGATGCGCCTCCAGTCTGCGCATCAGCGGGCGGCCGGTTCTTTGTGTCCCCGGACTCGAGTCCGTAAACTTCGCCCGCCAGCCAGCCGGCTGGATCGATGACATCTCCATAGCCAGGCCGTCGGGATCCATGTATCTGGAGTTATTCAATCTGCAGGAATTGCCGTTCAGGCTGACCCCCGATCCGGCCTTCCTGTACCTGTCCAAGCATCACGCCCGCGCCAAGGCGTACATGGAATCGACCATCTGGTTCACGGATGGCTTCGTCGTCATCACGGGCGAGATCGGGTCGGGCAAGACGACACTGATCGAGACCTTCCTCAAGGAACTGGAGAAGGACGTCGTCGTCGCGCAGATCAACCAGACGCAGGTCTCCGCCATCGAATTCCTGCAGAGCGTGCTGGTGCAGTTCGGCTTCCAGCCGTTCAAGATGAAAAAGGCCGAGTTGCTCGCAACGCTCAACGACTTCCTCGTGGAGCAGTACGCCAGCGGCCGCCGTGTCCTGCTGATCGTCGATGAGGCGCAGAACCTCTCGAACAAGGTGCTGGAGGAAATCCGGCTGCTCTCCGGCATCGAGACGACCAAGGAAAAAGTCCTGCGCATCATCCTGGCGGGCCAGCCGGAACTGAACGACAAACTGAACTCGCCGGGACTCGTGCAGCTCGCGCAGCGTATCCGCCTGCGCTTCCATCTCACGCCGCTGTCCAGGAACGACATGGCCTCGTACATCCAGCATCGTCTGGAAGTGGCGGGCTCGCAGGGCCGGGAAATCTTTCAGCCCGATACGTTTGCGATCATCTACCGCTACACCGGCGGCATTCCGCGACTGGTCAATACGCTGTGCGACACTTCGATGATGGCGGCCTTCGGCCAGGATCGGGACATCGTGAGCGTCGCCGACGTCAACGCCGCCATCGAAGAAATGCAGTGGATCGAATACGCCGAGCGCTCGGTCAAGCTGCAGGTACTGACGCAGCACATCCCGCAGGCTCCCGACGCGACCGGCGAACGACGCATGGTGCTCGGCCGCATCCTCGTCGGCGTGAACGGCGCCACCGTTGCAGAACGCGAACTGTCGGTGGGCCGCTTCATCATCGGACGCACGACCGACAACGATCTGCAGATCGACAGCAAGTTCGTCAGCCGCCATCACGCGCAGATCATCACCACGGCACAGAGCTGTGTGATCGAGGATCTGAACAGCACCAATGGCATCCACGTGCGTGCGAAGCGTGTGCGGCGCCGCATCCTCAACGACGGCGACGTCGTGCAGATCGGCCAGCACGAGATCATGTACTTCGATGAACGCCTGTCGCGCACGCGCGTGCTGCCGAACGACGGCGAGGACGATGCGGTGCCGATGCTGCGCAATGCCGCAGCCGATACCGAAGATGAGGATGAGGATTCAGTCGGCGCCAGCGGCCGCTGAGGCAGTCAGTCGTCGAGCGACTTGCTGCTGTATTCGGCCTGGGTGGTGCGGTAATCCTTGCGCCGCAGCCACAGCACAATGCCCGCCAGCAGACTCAGCGATCCCAGCAGCAGCAACACGCCGGGCAGCGTGTCCATGGTGATGAGCCACGCAGCGCCGAGCAGCACCAGCCCCACCAGCATGTAGAGGTAGGGGATCAGTTCGTAGAGCGGTCGGGCGATCCACATGGCCTGTCGAAAGTACTAAGGGATGCTGCCGCATCCTAGCAGCGCGGGACGAACCGGCGCCATCCGGTTGACGCCCTATTCCGTCGCCGTGCCGCCGACCGTCAGGCCGTCGATCCTCAAGGTGGGCTGGCCGACACCGACCGGCACGTCCTGCCCTTCCTTGCCACAGGTGCCGACGCCCTCGTCCAGCTTCAGGTCATTGCCGACCATCGACACGCGGCGCAGCACGTCCGGACCGTTGCCGATCAGCGTCGCCCCGCGCACCGGACGGGTCAGTTTGCCGTCCTCGATCAGGTAGGCCTCGCTGGCGGAGAACACGAACTTGCCCGAAGTGATGTCCACCTGGCCACCGCCGAAGTTGCGGCAATAGAGCCCCTTCTGGACCGAACCGATGATTTCCTGCGGATCGTGCTTGCCCGCCAGCATGTAGGTGTTGGTCATGCGCGGCAGAGTCATGTGGGCAAACGATTCGCGGCGGCCGTTGCCGGTCGCGGGTACGCCCATCAGCCGCGCATTGAGCTTGTCCTGCAGGTAGCCGCGCAACACGCCGTTCTCGATCAGGGTCGTGCACTGGGTCGGCGTGCCTTCGTCATCGATATTGAGCGAACCCCGACGCGATCCGAGCGTGCCGTCATCGACGACCGTGCATTGATCGGACGCCACCTTCTCACCCACGCGACCGGAGAATGCCGACGTACCCTTGCGATTGAAGTCGCCTTCGAGCCCGTGACCGATGGCTTCGTGCAGCAGGATGCCGGGCCAGCCCGGCCCGAGCACGACGGTCATCGATCCGGCCGGTGCCGGCGTCGCTTCGAGATTGACCACACCGCCGCGCACGGCCTCGCTCACCAGAGCCTTCCAGCGATCGTTCTCCAGGAAGCGTTTGAACCCATAGCGCCCGCCCGTCCCGGCGTAGCCCTGCTCGCGACGGCCGTTCTGCTCGACGATGACGGACACGTTCATGCGCACCAGCGGACGCACGTCCGCGGCCATCGTGCCGTCGCTCGCCATCACCATCACGACTTCGTGAGAGCCCGACAGACTTGCCATCACCTGCTTGACCCGCGGATCGAGGCGACGCGCCTCGATGTCGATCTGTTCGAGCAGGCGAACCTTTTCCGGATCGGTCAGCCCTTCGATCGGATCCTCCGGCAGGTACAGGCTGTGTCCGGCCTGCGGCTGCCACGCTTTGAGACTGGTGGAATTGCCGCCGCTGCGCGCAATGGCGCGGGCCGCATGCGAGGCCTCGGTGAGCGCCGGCAGCAGGATTTCATCCGAATAGGCGAAGCCGGTTTTCTCGCCGGCCAGCGCCCGCACGCCGACACCCTGCTCGATGCTGTGGGCGCCATCCTTGACGATGCCGTCCTCCAGCGACCAGGACTCGTCGCGGCTCAGCTGGAAATACAGATCCGCATAGTCGACGGCATACCCCATGACGCTGCCCAGAACGCGGGAAAGGTGCTGTTCGTCCAGGCCCGAGGGCGCCAGAATCGCCTGCCGCGCGAGATCGAGCGGCTGTGCAACGCCCGTCGTTTGCGGCAGTTCGAGGTGCAGGCTGGAGGCGACGCTGGAAACGTTGGACATGGGTTTCGTTCGGACTCGATGTCGGCGAAAAAAAGAGGCTGCAGGCCGAAGCCTACAGGCCGCCGATCGCGAAGCGGCGATGATTGAGCGCCGGAAAGCGACCGCGCAGTTCCTGTAGCACAGTATGGTCGATTTCGGCGATTGCCAGCCCCGGGCCCGGCGCCGGAACGCGCGCCAGCACGTGTCCCCAGGGATCGACGATCATGGAATCGCCATGGGTTTCGCGGCCGTTGGCGTGCTGTCCACCCTGCGCCGGCGCCAGCACGTAGCTGAGATTCTCGACCGCGCGCGCCCGCAACAGCACTTCCCAATGCGCCCTGCCCGTCGGCGCCGTGAACGCCGAAGGCAGGCTCAGGACTTCGGCTCCCTGCGACTGCATCACCCGGAACAGTTCCGGGAAGCGCACGTCGTAGCACACGGCCATGCCGAGACGACCGATCGGCGTCGAGACGACGGTCGGCGATCGTCCGGCCGCAATGGTCGCCGATTCGCGATAGCGCTCTTCGCGACCGGGAATATCGACGTCGAACAGATGGATCTTGTCGTAGCGCGCGACACACCGCCCCTGATCGTCGAACAACAGCGAAGCCGCGGCGACCTTGCCGGGATGCTCGGGCACGCGGATCGGCGCGGTACCGCCGAGAATCCACATCTGCAGTTCGCGCGCGCAATGTCCGAGGAACGACTGGACGGGTCCTTCACCGAAGTCCTCGGCGACTTCCACCTTGTCGGTTTCCTTGTGCCCCATGATGGCGAAGTTTTCCGGCAGCGCCGCGAAGACCGCACCCTCGCTGCGGGCGCGCTCCAGCAGCGTGCGCACCACCGCAAGATTGGCGGCGACTTCCGGACCCGAAGTGAGCTGTATGACGGCTGCGGTTGGCATGCGGAAAAAATCCTCGTCCGGCTACATCGCGGCGCCTTCGCGACCGCTGTTTGCTGCTTCCTTGCCCTGCGTCGCATCGACCCGCTCGATCACCGGATTGTCCCACGGCCCCGTGATGCGGTAGTAGCCGCGCGTCATGCCCTTCAGCGGTTCCTTGAAGACCTGCGAAAAAAGCAGCAGCGCAGCGCCCACCGCAGGGCCGCCCGCCAGTGTGCCCGCGACCGGCAGCGACGCGCCGAGATTGCCGGTGACGACGGCCGTCTGATCGTAGTCGCGTACACCCAGTCCTGTACGCCCCGCGATACCGATCTCGGCTGCCGGTCCGCGCAACAGCAGGTTGTTCGTATACGCATTGCCTTCGCGCAATTCGAAATCGCCGTGGATCCTGTCGAAACTGAGTCCCTCGTCGGTCAGGTCGCTGAAATCCAGCGACAGTCGTCGCGGCAAGGCGGCGACACTGAAGAGACCCAGCACGCGGCCCGCACCGGGCTGCACGCTTACGAGTTGCCCGTCCTCGGCGGAGACCGTGACATTGCCCGAGGCGCGCCCCAGGAAATCGCCGTCGAATCCGCCGGGCCACGCCAGCTTTGCCGTGATGTCGGTGTGCTTCGCTTCCAGTACGGGCGTGTAGTTCAGCGCGCGCAACGTCGCTCCGACGTCGGTGCTCGATATGTTCGCGGTCATCTCCGAACGCTCGCCATCCGGCGTGATCAGCCACTGCGCCTGCGCTTCGCCGCGCACGGCTTCCTGCACGACCGTCAGCGAATCCACGCGAATCCCCAGCGGCACGCGCGAGGCGCGCAGCTCGACCGAACCGATCGAGTGATCTTCGTAACGAAAGTCCTGTACGAAGGCCTGCAGGTTCGGCCAGTTGCGCGGATCGCGATCGGCCGGCGCCGTGCGCTGCCTGTTCTGCCGCGAAATCACCAGATGATCGAGACGCGCCGTCAATGGCTGCGTGCCGGTGAAGTCTTCGGGGATGCTGAGTTCGCCCGCCGCGCTCGGACCGCTGACGTCGATCTTCCATTTGCCGTCGCCCGCCTGCAGCAACCCGCGGACATCGGCAAACTGGTAGCCGAACAATTGCAGCGTGCCGACCTTCAGGTTGGCGGCCCGCAGGACGTCCGACACCTTCGTGTTGCCCGGCGTATCGCCGCGCAACGCCAGCCAGTCGTCCAGCACCAGCCGATCCATCGAGCCTTCGATACGCAGCCCGGGATGCGGCGGCAAGGCAGCGGCGATGTCGTCGGCACGCACGCCGCCGCGATCGAAGGTCCAGCCATCACCGCGCTTCGCCATCCGCAGCAGCGAGCGCACCGTGCCGAGCGAAGAACGCATCAGCAACTCATCGTCGCCGTCGAACTCGATCTCCGCATGCAACGGACGCCCGTCGTTCTCGTCCTTGCCGATCGGATAGGGCAGCGCGATACCGAAGCCTTCGAGATTGCTGTCGAGAACGAACTTGCGCGGTTGCTGCTGCGATGGCTCGTCTGCCTTTGAGGCGACGAGATCGGAAGACAGACGCCACGCAGCCGCGCCGCTCACCTTGATGCCCGACGGCAGCTTGAAGGTGGATGTCAGCTGCGACGCGCTGACCCGGCCTGTCGCGACCAGGTGTGCCGACTGTGAAGCGCCCACGATGGGCTCGATGGCAACGGCCAGCGGACCGTCGAGCCAGTTTCCTTCCAGATCTGCCGCTTCGGGCAGCGTCTGTCGCACGGTGAGCGAACCGTGCAATGCCGTCACCGGCGCCGCGATGCCGGCCACATGGACCGTCGCATCGTCGATGCGGGTGCTCACGAGGATGCGCCGGTTGGCGATGCGCTTGAGAGGCAGCAGCAGGTTCACGTCGCTCTGCATCGATCCGGCACCGCGCAGGCCATTGAACTGCTCACCGAGCGATTCGCGGATCGGGCTGTTCTGCAGCAACGTCAACCCATCGCCAAGATCGCCCGTGGCGCGCGCCTCCACGGCGAGCACGCTCTTCTTGAAATCCGCGAGGCTGCCGCGGATCTGTGCAACGCGCAATGCGCCGACCTGCGCCGTGCCCGACAGCACCTTCATGCCCTCGTTGCGGAATTCAAACCGGGTGGCGAGTTCGCGCGCCGGCTCCCACCCGCTCTGGTAGTTGAGTACGCCGCCTTCGATGCGCCCGCGGGCGATGAACTCGCCTTCGCCGTTGCGGAACGGCACCGAGCGCGTCGGGCCCTTGAAGACAACCTCCGCATCGCGCACGCGGCCGTCTACGAAGGCATGATCCAGCCAGTCGATCGCCTTCGCCGACAGCTTGTTGACCGGCAGGTACTTCGGCACGGCGACCGCGCGCAGATCATCGCCGGTCGCTTCGAGCTCCAGGATCGGAGATGACGAGCTGTCCTGCGGCACCGTCACGGCAATCCGCCCCTGGGCATTGCCGTCCCCGGTCGCCACGCGCAGTGCGTCGCTCGACAGGCGCCAGCCTTCGGCAATGCGCTGCCAGCGGACATCGCCCCGCGCCGATTGCGCGGCGAGCGGTGTGCGGAACATGCGCGGCAACTCGAAGCCCACGTTGCTCGCATCGAGACGCGCAACGCCGCCGCGGTCGTCGCCGTCGACATGCGCGCTCAGTCCACTGATTCCGGGAATTCTGCGTACGGGCCGCACGCCGAGATCCGTGAGATCCGCCTTCACCTGGTAGGTCGGCGGTGTCTGCGGATTCTCCCGCGTCAGGCTCAGGGCGAGATCGGCGATCGTTCCGCGTGCCTGCAGCGCACGCAGCAGTGCCGTCTGTTCGTTCTCCGGCAGGTAGGCGAGCAGCGGCCAGAGATTCTCCAGAACCAGCTTGTCGGCAGTCAGCCCGGCACTGAGCGCGCCGGCTTCGGTGCGCGACCACGTCGCTGCGATCTTCTGCGCGCGCCAGGGCGAATCCTTGCGCGAGAAATTCAGGTCGGTGATGGTTGCCCGCCAGGTGTCGTTGCGGCGCTGCGCAGAGAGATCCAGCGCCAGCCGGTCGAAGGCCACGAGCGATGGCGCACGCGGCGGATGGTCTGCCGCCGGCGGGGCGGGGGCATCGGCGGAGGTTCCGGTGGTCGCCGCGCAATCGGGTCCCGTGCAATCGTCGTCGCGCTCCTCCTCTTCCGGCAGCTCCAGCGGTTCGGGACCCGGCAGGGGGATGACCCATTCCGGCGCGATGGCGCTCACGCTTTTCAGATCCAGCTTCGCCGCGATCGCATCCGGCTGTGTGCCGCGAAACGACGCCGACAGAGCGATCGATCCCTGACCGGTTTCCGGCGCGAACCATTGATTGGGCATGACGTCGGCCCAGCCCGCGAGATCCAGTCCGGCGCCTTGCAGCGTGAACTTCGACGTCAGCGACTCGACTTCATCGAGCTTGCCATCGACATGCGCCGAGAACTCCAGCGACTCGCCCAGCGTGCGCGGCAGCGAGGCATTGCCCTGCAGCTCCAGCAGATTGCTCTGCCGCGCCAGCGTGAAATTGATGCCCGACAGCGACCATGGCCCGCGTCCCGTGATCTCGTCGCGGAAACTGACCACGGCATCGCGCACGCGAAACTGTCCGACCGGCAGCGATTCGACCGCGATCGGCCGGGTGTCCTGACGCTCGTCGAGCACGCTCTGTCCCAGCAGCCGTACGCGACCTTCGCGCGTGCGGATCAGCGCGAGTTCCGGCGAATCCAGCGTGAAGCGACCTGCCGTCAGGCGGCGTTCCGTCAACGACGTCCACAGATCGAATCCCACGCTGCCGCGCCGCGCCGACGCCAGCACGCGCGTGCGATCGGCAGTACGCACCACGGCGTCGTAGAACACGAGTTCCGGGCCGTACTGTCGCAACCGCGCACCGATACGACTGAACTCGATGACGAGTCCGGTCTTCCCGCTCACCCACTGCTGCAACTCGACACGGTATTCGGGCACGCGAGTGACGACCATCTGGAACGCGCCCAGCAGCAAGCCGACCAGCACGACGACCGCCGCGAGGACGACCAGGCTGTATTTGAGGGGCTTGGGGAGGGGGGAAGGCATTGGGGAAGGCCCTAGTCGCTAGGCCCTAGGCGCAAGAATCGGCGTGGAGACTTGGAAGAAGATTGCCTGCTGTCCGAGTATTCCGTCTGAGAACTGAGCATCGAGTATCCTGGTCCGGCTAGGGCCTAGCGCCTAGCACTTCACATCAACACCACGTCGTACTGATCCTGCTGATACAGCGCCTCGGTCTGCAGCCGGATCGGCTTTCCGGTATGCACTTCGAGTTCGGCGAGTGCGGCCGACTCTTCGTCGAGCAGCCGTTCGATCACATCCTGGTGCGCCAGCACCATCAGTTCCTGGAACTGGAATTGTCGCGACTGGCGGAGGATTTCCCGAAAAATTTCGTAACAGACTGTTTCCGTCGTCTTCACGAAACCGCGGCCCTCGCAGGTGGGACACGAGCCGCACAGCATATGTTCCAGGCTTTCGCGGGTCCGCTTGCGGGTCATTTCCACGAGCCCGAGCGGCGACACCGACGAGATGTGATTGCGGGCGTGATCGCCGATGAGCGCCTTTTCCAGCGCCTGCAGCACCTGGTGGCGGTGTTCTTCCTCCTCCATGTCGATGAAGTCGACGATGATGATGCCGCCGAGATTGCGCAGGCGCAGTTGCCGCGCAATCGCCACTGCCGCTTCGAGATTGGTGCGGAAGATCGTTTCCTCGAGCGTGCGGTGGCCGACATAGGCGCCGGTGTTCACGTCGATGGTCGTCATGGCCTCGGTCTGATCGAACATCAGGTAGCCGCCGGACTTGAGCGGCACCTTGCGTTCCAGCGACTTCTGGATCTCCTCTTCGACGCCGTACAGATCGAAGATGGGACGGTCGCCGTCGTAGAGTTCGATACGGTCGTTCATCTCCGGCATGAACGTGCAGGCGAATTCCTTCATGCGCTGGAAGGTCTCGTCTTGATCGACACTGACCTTGTCGACGCCGCTGGACACCACGTCGCGCAGCACGCGCACGGCGAGCGGCAGATCTTCGTTGACCAGATTTCCCGGCCGCGTCGCGGCGGCCTTTTCGCACAGGACTTTCCAGAGCTTCTGCAGGAACAGCATGTCGGCACGCAATGCTTCCGGGCTCGCGCCCTCGGCCGCCGTGCGCACGATGTAGCCGCCGGCTTCTTCGGCCTGCAGGAACAGGTTGGCCGCCTCGCGCAGGCGATGCCGTTCGGCTTCGTCCTCGATGCGCGCAGAGATGCCGATGCCCTTGCCCTTCGGCATGTACACGAGATATCGCGAAGGAATCGTGATGAACGTGGTCAGGCGCGCGCCCTTGGTGCCGAGCGGATCCTTGAGCACCTGCACCAGGATCTCGCTGCCCTCGGTCACCAGCGACTGGATTTCCTGGCTGCTGGCAGCGGTGACCGGCACATCCGGATTGCCGTTCTCGCCCACGGCCGGGTGAACGATGTCGGAGGCGTGCAGGAAGGCCGTGCGCTCCAGGCCGATGTCGATGAAGGCCGCCTGCATCCCCGGCAGCACGCGCGAGACACGACCCTTGTAGATGTTGCTGATGAGCCCGCGGCGGTTGGCGCGTTCGAGGAAGATTTCCTGCAGCACGCCTTCTTCCACCAGCGCGGCGCGCACTTCGCGCGGACTGACATTGATCAGGATTTCCGCCGTCATGCCGACACCCCGATCCGCGCTTCTGCCTTGTCGATGTTCCAACCTGCCATGCGCAGCAACTCTCCTGTCTCGAACAACGGCAGTCCGACGATGCCGGAATAGCTGCCTGCGATGCGTTCAATGAATACCGCAGCGAGCCCCTGGATGCCGTAGCCCCCCGCCTTGTCGGCCGGCTCGCCCGAGTCCCAGTAGGCCGCGATTTCCTCCTCGCGCAGCGCGCGCATGCTGACGTCGCTCACGCTGACGCGACAGTCGCAGCCCCGCGCGTGACGCACGGCCACCGCCGTGTAGACCTGATGGGTCTGTGCCGACAGACGCCGCAACATGCGCAGCGCATCGTCGCGATCGCGCGGCTTGCCCAGCACCTCGTCGCCGAGCGCGACGGTCGTATCGGAACCGAGCACCGGAGCGCGCTCCCGATCGCTCAGCAGTGCCCACAGTACCTCGGCCTTCGCGATCGCGAGTCGCCGCACGTAGTCGGACGGCAATTCGCCGGGATGCTGCGATTCATCGATATCGACGGGCCGCACCGTGTGGTCGACCCCGATCTGGGTCAGTAGCGCACTGCGGCGAGGTGACGCGGAGGCCAGCCAGATCAATGAGTTGGAGAAATTAGTCATCCGCCGAAGGATACAGGCCGGCGCCGGTTGAATGAATTGAATCCGGCCGAAATTTTCCCGCGCCGCGCGTTAATCGGCACTGAACCTGCGCGCAGACGAATCAGCGGGCGGGGAATTGCTGATGCCGGATGAACGTGTCGGCATCGCAGTGACCTGCGGCGATCAGTCGATCTCGCGGCGGGCCCAGCGGCGGGCCTTGTCCGGATCGTCGAATACCTGCATCTCGATGATCTCGCCGACCTGCTCGCTGATCAGGATGATGACGTGCAGGGTGGCGGCGAGCGCGCCGGGCCGCGCGACCATCGCCCAGCGTCGTTTGTGCACCCCAGCAATGTGCACGATGAAGTCGCGATAGCGCTGCGCTTCCGAGTAATCCCAGTGGCCACCCTGCGTCTCGCGCAGGTCACAGACGGAACTCATGCCGTCCCGGAATGCCGGATCACTGCGGCTGCACCGGACCATGTCCATCAGCCCGTCGACGGTCACCTCGCCGCGAACATGCAGGTAGAGGAGGTCATCCGATTCGTGAATCGAAAAACTCGATTCCATATGCAATTGCGGCTCCCATTGCTACGACATCAGGGCTACCGACATCAGGGCTACCGACATCAGGATCGGCACCGCGCCATCATAGCCGTACCGCCGCATGGATCAGGCGACTCGATCATGCGGGAATTCCTGAAAATAATGACGCCGGAGGCGTCGGTCGCGGCATATTCGTGACGCACGCCCCTTGCCCGCCGCCGATGCGCTGCGTAGCGTGTGCGGCTGGGGATGGACACAACACGCCGAAGTCTGCGAGCGTCATTGACCGATGCGCGAATCTGACAATCCGGGGGTTTCTGGACGCAAGCCGAAGCTACCTGCGTTTCCCGTCATTCCCGGCTACCGCTTCCTCCAGACCATCGCGCGCTCGATCAAGTCGGAGATCCACGTCGCGCACTCCGCCGAACTCGGACACAACGTCGCCATCAAGGTCCTGCGCACGGGACCGCAGTCGAATGCCGAGGTCGGTGAAGAAGAACGTTTCGAACGCGAGCGCGAACTGCTGACGCGCATCCGGCACCCGGCCGTCGTCGATATCTACGACTGGGGTCACGGCGAGGACTTCCGCTACATCGTCACCGAGTACTTCGCGAGCGGCAGCTTGGAGCTGCGCATCCGCAACCTGATGACGGTGCGCGACACCGTCGACATCTTCCTGCAGATCGCCGGCGCACTCGTCGCCGTGCACGCCGCCGGCCTGTGTCATCGCGATCTCAAACCCGCCAACGTGATGATGCGACCCGACGGCCGCATCGTGCTCATCGACTTCGGTCTCGCCAAGCACATGGAAGCCGGCACGCAACTCACCAGCGCCGGCGAAGTCCGCGGTTCGCCCTACTACATCAGTCCCGAGCAGGCCGAAGGCTCGCCGGTGGATCAGCGCAGCGACCTCTACAGCCTCGGCGTGATCCTCTACGAAATGCTCACCGGCACCCGCCCGTTTCGCGGCAACACAGTCATCGCCATTCTCCAGTCGCATCGCAACGACCCGATCCCGACCCTGCCGCCCGAACTCAGCCGCTTCCAGCGATTGATCGACGGACTGCTGGCGAAGAATCCCGCCGAGCGCTTCCCGAGCGTGGAGACGGCGGTGGCGGAGTTGGCGAGATTGAAGGTGTGAAGAAAGGCCCCAGGTGCTAGCCGGATCCGGAACGGCGCTTCAGATTTCTTCCCGCCTAGTGCCTAGGGCCTAGGGCCTCTCACGCTATGCGCGATGGTACGGATGCCCCTTCACGATACTCACCGCCCGATACAGCGCCTCCGCCACCATCACTCGCGCCATGCCATGCGGCAGCGTGAGCGCTGACAGCGACCAGCGCAGGTCCGCCTTCGCATCGAGTGCGGTCGCAATGCCATCCGGTCCGCCGATGAGAAAGGCCACATCGCGGCCGTCGCGGGCGCGGGTCTCAAGAAATTTTGCGAGCTGTTCGCTCGTCATGGATTTGCCGGTGACCTGCAGCGCGACGACGAAGGCGCGCGCGGGAATGGCCGCCTGCATGCGCTCGCCCTCCTTCGCAATCGCCTGCTGCGGACTGCCACTGCCGCGCTGACCCAGCGGGATTTCCTTCAGCTCGAAACGGTAGTCCGCAGTAAGACGCCCACCGTAATCGGCGCACGCTTCATTCACCCAGTTGGGCATTCGCGTGCCGGCAGCGATGAGGCGGAGGAGCATGAATGTGATGAGGTGATGAGGTTGATGAGGTGATGGCCTGGTCTTGCTTCATCACTTCATCACCTTCTCACTTCATCACTCTCCTACTGCCGCATCCCTTCGCGCCGCACTCACATCCCACAGATCTTCCAGACGATAGAGCTCGCGTACCCGCGGCAGCATGACGTGCACGATCGCATCCTGCAGATCGACCAGCACCCATTCGCCGTCGCGTTGCCCCTCGACGCCCATCGGACGGAAACCGGCCTTCTTCGCCTGCTCGACCACCTTGTCGGCGATGGAGCGCACGTGGCGATCCGAATTGCCGGAGGCGATGACCAGCGTGTCCGCGATGTCGGTCAGCTTGCGGACGTCCAGCACCTTTACCTGTACTGCCTTCATGTCATCGAGCGCACGCTCGATGAGTTTCACGACATCGCTGACCGGCGCCGCAGTCACGGGCTTCGGCCTTTTCGCCGCCGGGGCCTTTGCCTTTACCCTGGCCTTGGCAACGGGTTTGCCGGCTGCGGGCCGGGTCGAGCGCGCTGGAGCCTTCTTCTTGACGGGTGCTTTGGAGGAACCCGCGGCCCGCTTCGCGGCCACGGGCTTGCGTGCCTTGGTGGAGGAACCAGATCGTCGTGAAGTGCTTGCGCGCTTTTCGGCCATGCTTACCTCTTGGGTCGATAACACCCGGATTGGGCAATGATCGCCCGCACCGAGTCGGGCATCAGGAAACGGGGATCGCGCCCCGCCGCAATCGACTTGCGGACTTCGGTGGAAGAAATCTCTAGCTGCGTGACTGCATGGATGTAGATGCAGCCCGCCAGCGACTCGTGCAGATCGTTGATGCGACCGGTGCCGCGATCGACCAGCAGTTCGCCGAGCGGCCCCATGCTCGGTGCGCGCCAGCCCGGCCGATGCGCGACGACCAGATGCGTCAGATCGAGCAACTCGCGCCACTGATGCCACTTGGGCAGGCCGAGGAAGGCATCCATGCCGACGATCAGGCACAACGAACGATCGGGGAAATCCGCCCGCAAGGTCCGCATGGTATCGACCGAGTACGACAGTCCTTCGCGCCGGATCTCACGATCATCGACCACGAACCCCGGTTGTCCTTCGGTCGCCGCGCGCACCATCGCCAGCCGTTCTTCGGCGCCGGCAATCGTGCCCTCGCGATGCGGGGGATTGCCCGCCGGCATGAAACGCATTTCGGTCAGGCGCATGGCCTGCAACAGCTCGAAAGCGGTACGCAGATGTCCGAAATGAATCGGGTCGAACGTGCCGCCGAAAATACCGATCGGATTCATGCGGCCCTCGCCCGCGCCAGCCGCACGCCACTCAGTCGCGCCACCAGACTTTCCATCTCCACCCACGGATCCGTACGCAGAACACCCTTGATGGCGCGATCGACGCGCGACGCATCGAGCAACAGGCCACGCACCGCGCCCGGCTTGAGCCGCGACAGTGCCTGTTTCATCGCCGCCTGCCGCGGCCGCCAGACATAGACGGCATTCATGGCGGCATCGACGTTCTGACCATTCATGACCAGGTGCTGGACCTGCGCCATCCATTGCAGATCCTTGTTGACCGCCCACAGCACCAGGACGATCTCGGTATCTTCGCCCCGCAGGCCTTCGAGAATGCGCAGCGCGCGCGCTGTCTGACCCCTCATCGCAGCTTCACCCAGTTGCAGATTGTCGAAACGGGCGCTGTCGGCCACGGCATCGAGCACGGTTTCGGTCGTGACCGGCCCCGGCGGCAGCAGCAGCGCCAGCTTCTCCACTTCCTGATGCGCGGCGAGCAGATTGCCCTCGACGCGTTCGGCCAGCAGGCCGGCCGCTTCCGTATCCGCCTTCAGTCCATGCCGACCCAGCCGCTCGCGGATCCAGGCAGGCAGTCGCTGCAGATCGATCGGCCAGATCTGGACAACCGTGCCGCGCTTGTCGATGGCGCTCACCCACTTCGAGTTCTGGACGCGGCCATCCATCTTGCCGGTGATGACGAGGACGACATTGTCGGCGGAAGGATTGTCGGCCAGTTCCATGATCGCCGTGCCGCCCTGATCGCCCGGTGTCGGATTGGCCATGCGGATCTCGATGATCTTGCGCTGGGCGAACAACGACATCGCGCGGCTGTCGGCGATCAATGCATCCCAGTCGAAGCCGCGTTCGACGACATGCAGATCGCGTTCGGTGAATCCTTCCGCGCGAGCGCGCGCCCGAATGGCATCCGCCGCTTCATTGACCAGCAGCGGGTCGTCGCCCGAGACCAGGTAGATCGGGGCCAAACCGCGCGACAGCGAGGACGCGAGGTTATCGCCGTTTATTTTCACTGCGGATGACCAGGGCGACGATCAGATGGGGTTGGACAATGAACGCCGTTCCGCGGAGATGGAACGTTGCAGGAAGGCATGAACGGCGGTCGGAT
>CAYWHG010000024.1:0-42433 GCA_964457865.1 uncultured Steroidobacter sp. | reverse complement strand
TACGAAGCCTTCCTGTTCGGCCGGCTCTGCATCGGCGCGATCGGTGCGTCGTTCGTGGTCATGCAGTTCCACACCTCGACCATGTTCGCGCCCAACATCGTCGGCACGGCGAATGCCACGTCGGCGGGCTGGGGCAATGCGGGCGGCGGCGCAACGCAGGCGCTGATGCCCTTCATCCTCGCGGCACTGGTGTCGATCGGTATCGAGCAGGCCATGGGCTGGCGCATCGCGATGTTCGTTCCCGGCATCATGATGCTGGTGATGGCGGTGCTGTACTACCGCTACGCCAAGGACACACCGTTCGGCAATCTCAACGATCCGGGCGCACGGCTCGCCGCCGGCCAGGCGCAACGCGTCAAGGGGAGCGAAAGCTTTCTCTCTGCAGCCCGCGACTACCGCGTGTGGCTGCTCTTCATGACTTACGCCGCCTGCTTCGGCGTCGAACTGACCATCCACAATCTCGCCGCGATGTACTACGTCGATCGCTTCGGCCTGTCGATCACGACCGCCGGGCTCTACGTGGGCTGCTTCGGGCTGCTGGCGCTGTTCGCACGCGCGCTGGGCGGCATCGTCTCCGACCGGCTGGCGCGCAATCGCGGCCTCGATGCGCGCGTCGCGGTGCTCTTCGTTCTGATTCTTGCCGAAGGCCTTGGACTGTTGCTGTTCGCCCGCATGGGCACGCCGCTCACCGCGCTCATTGCCATGCTGGTCTTCGGTCTCTTCACTCACATGGCCTGCGGCGCAACCTACAGCCTCGTGCCGTTCGTCAATCGCAAGGCGCTCGGCGGCGTCGCCGGCATCATCGGTGCGGGCGGCAATGTCGGCGCCGTCGCCGCCGGCTTCCTGCTCAAGGCATCGCCGAGCACCGAACAGGGCCTGCTGATCCTGGGCGGCCTCGTCATCGTCAGCGCGCTCTGCGCACTCGGTGTGCGCTTCACCAGCGAACAGAAGGCGGAAGAACGCCGTCTGTACGAGGAAGCACTGGCTATCCGCCGCAAGGCGGAGCGTCCGGAAGGTGCACTGCCGGAAGCGGCTGCCTGACCGGCACCTGAAATTTCGTTCGCTGCTCCAGCGTTGGGCGCAGCAACAGTTGTCTGAGGGCGCGTCGCGCCCCGTGTCCACCGCAATGTCGCGGTCGGCACTACAGCTGTCACTCAAATGGGACTTGGGTTTCCGCATCGTCGCGGAGACCGTTTCGACTCAGTGGAGTCAGGTATGTCTATGCGTCAGAAACTCATCGTCGTCGGCAATGGCATGGTCGGTCAGCGGCTGCTCGATCGGCTGGTGGCCGAGTCGCCCGATTTCGACATCACCGTCCTGTGCGAAGAACCGCGAGCGGCCTACGACCGCGTGCAGCTCACCAGCTTCTTCTCCGGCAAGTCCGCCGAAGACCTGTCGCTGGTCACCAGGGACTTCTTCGACGATCACGGCATCACCATCCACTTCAGCGAGGCGGCAACCGCCATCGATCGCGCCAGCAAGACCGTGACCACCTCCACGGGTCAGGTGATCGCGTACGACAAGCTGGTGCTCGCCACGGGTTCTTACGCCTTCGTCCCGCCCGTGCCCGGTCGCGACCGGCCGGGCTGCTTCGTCTATCGCACGATCGAAGATCTGGAAGCCATTCGCGCCGCCGCGAAAACCAGCAGGATCGGCGCGGTGATCGGCGGCGGCCTGCTGGGCCTCGAAGCCGCCAAGGCGCTGAAGGACCTGAATCTCGAAACGCACGTGGTCGAATTCGCACCGCGGCTCATGGCCGTGCAGATCGACGATGGCGGCGGCCGTGTGCTGCGCCGGAAGATCGCCGATCTCGGTGTCGGCATTCACACCGGCAAGAACACCACCGGGATCGTCGACGGCGAAGCGACACGCCACCGCATGACGTTCGCCGACGGCGCGGCGCTCGACACCGATATCGTCGTCTTCTCCGCCGGCATCCGTCCCCGCGATGAACTGGCACGCAACGCGGGACTCGCCCTGGGCGAACGCGGCGGCATCGTCATCGACGACAACTGTCAGACGTCCGATCCGGACATTTTCGCGATCGGCGAATGCGCGCTGTGGAACGGCAAGCTCTTCGGCCTCGTCGCGCCCGGCTACCAGATGGCGCAGGTGGCCGCAGCCCATCTGGCTGCGGCCATCCCCGCGCAGGCGGGGATCCAGAAATCCACGCTGCCCTCCTTCACCGGCGCCGACATGAGCACCAAGCTCAAGCTCATGGGTGTCGATGTCGCCTCGCTCGGCGATGCGCACTGCACCTTCAGCAATGCGCGCTCCTATACGTTCGTCGACGAACGCAAGCAGGTCTACAAGAAGCTGGTCGTCAGCGAGGACGGCGCGCACCTGCTCGGCGGCATCCTGATCGGCGAGGCCGATGACTACGGCATCTGGCTGCAGATGATGATGGACGGCACGGCGCTGCCCGAGCATCCGGAAGAAATGATCGTGCCCGCCTTCGAAGGCAGCAGGAAATCTGCCGCGACTGGCGTGGCTGCATTGCCTGCCTCCGCACAGATCTGCTCCTGCAACAACGTCAGCAAGGGCACGATCTGCTCAGCCATCGATGCGGGCTGCACCACCGTCGGCGCACTGAAATCATCGACGAAGGCAGCCACTTCCTGCGGCGGCTGCACCTCGCTGCTGACGATGGTGCTGAAGGCGGAACTCGCGAGCCGCGGCGTCGCCGTCAACAATCACCTGTGCGAGCACTTCCCGTACTCGCGCCAGCAGATGTTCCACCTGGTCAAGGTCGGCCAGCTCAGGAGCTTCGACGCCGTGCTGGAAAAACATGGGCGCGGCCTCGGCTGCGACATCTGCAAACCCACCGTGGCATCGATCATGGCGTCCTGCTGGAATGAATTCGTGCTGAAGCGCGACAAGGTGGTACTGCAGGACACGAACGACTACTTCCTCGCCAACCTGCAGAAGGACGGCACGTACTCGGTCGTGCCGCGCGTTCCCGGCGGCGAGATCACGCCGGAGAAGCTGATCGTGCTCGGCGAAGTTGCGAAGAAGTACGGTCTCTATACGAAGATCACCGGTGGCCAGCGCATCGACCTGTTCGGTGCGCAGGTGCACGAACTGCCGCTGATCTGGAAGGAGCTGATCGCCGCCGGCTTCGAAACCGGACAGGCGTACGGCAAGTCGGTGCGCACGGTGAAATCCTGCGTCGGTTCGACCTGGTGCCGCTACGGCGTGCAGGACAGCGTCGGCTTCGCCATCGACATCGAGAATCGCTACAAGGGTCTGCGTTCGCCGCACAAGCTCAAGTTCGCTGTCTCCGGCTGCACGCGCGAGTGCGCCGAGGCGCAGAGCAAGGACGTCGGTGTCATCGCTACCGAGAAAGGCTGGAACCTCTACGTCTGCGGCAACGGCGGCATGAAGCCGCGGCATGCGGACCTGCTCGCCTCCGATCTCGATTCGGCCACGCTGATCCGCCACATCGACCGCTTCCTGATGTTCTACATCCGCACCGCCGATCGCCTGCAGCGCACCTCGGTGTGGCTCGACAACCTCGAAGGCGGGCTCGACTACCTGAAGCAGGTCGTGATCGAGGACAAACTCGGCATCGGGGCCGACCTCGAAGCCGACATGGCGCACGTCGTCGCGACCTACGAGTGCGAGTGGAAGAAGACGGTGGAAGATCCGCAAGCGCTCAAGCGCTTCCGTCACTTCGTCAACAGCGACAGCACCGACAGGAACGTAGTGTTCATCCAGGAACGCGGGCAGATCCGTCCGGCGACTGCCGAGGAGCGCCAGCAGCGCCAGCAGGAGGCCGTATGAAGACGGCATCGAACTGGAAATTCGTCTGCGAACTCGATGACATCCTGCCGGGTGCCGGCGTTGCTGCGCTGATCGACGATCGCCAGATCGCCATTTTCCGCAGCGGCGATTCGGTGTACGCACTCGACAACTACGATCCGAACAGCGAAGCCAATGTGCTGTCGCGCGGACTCGTCGGCGACATCCAGGGCGATCTGGTCGTCGCCTCGCCGATCTACAAGCACCACTTCAGCCTGATCACCGGGCGCTGCATCGAAGATCCCGACATGTCCGTGCTTGCCTATCCGGCGCGCGTCACCGATGGACGTGTCTGGGTTCGCAGCACCCCGCTGCGCCCCGTGGCGCGCACTCGGCACCTGGTCGTCGTCGGCAATGGCATGGCGGGCATGCGTGTCGTCGAGGATTTGCTGGGCATCGCACCGAACGCGTATCGCGTCACGGTGTTCGGCGCCGAGCCGCATCCGAACTACAACCGCATCCTGCTGTCGCCGGTGCTGGCCGGCGAGAAGCGCGTCGAAGACATCATCACGCATTCGCTCGACTGGTATCGCGACAAGGGCGTGACGCTGCACATGAGCGATCCGATCGTCGAGATCGATCGCATCCGCCGCACAGTGCGCTCGCGCAGCGGCATCGTGATGAAGTACGACCGGTTGCTGATTGCCGCCGGTTCGAATCCCGTCATCCTGCCCATTCCTGGCAGCAATCTGCCGGGTGTCGTCACGTTCCGCGATCTGCAGGACGTCGACATGATGCTGGAAGCCACCAGGACGCAGCAGAAGGCGATCGTCATCGGCGGCGGGCTGCTGGGCCTCGAAGCGGCGAACGGGCTGCTCAAGCAGGGCATGGATGTGACGGTCGTGCACATCTTCGATTCGCTGATGGAGCGGCAGCTCGATCGCGCTGCCGCTGCGCTGCTGCGGGAATCGTTGGAGAAGCGCGGGCTGAAGTTCCGGATGGCGACGAAGACGGTGGAGATTCTTGGGGCGGCTCCCTCACCCGCGCTAGGCGCGACCTCTCCCGCGAGGGGAGAGGTGAAGAGCGGATTCCCTCTTCCATTCCGATCCCCTCTCCCTTTGGGAGAGGGCCAGGGTGAGGGCAGCGACGGCCGGCAATGTACGCTGACGGACGCTTCCCCCTCACCCGCGAGCGGAGAGGTGAAGCATGAGGGTCCGCGCGTCACCGGCGTCCTCTTCGACGACGGCACCGAACTCCCCGCCGATCTCGTCGTCATGGCCGTCGGCATCCGTCCCAACATCGAGCTGGCGCAGGCCGCGGGTTTGCGCTGCGAGCGCGGCGTCATGGTCAACGACACCATGCAGACCTTCGATCCCAGCATCTACGCCGTCGGCGAATGCGTGCAGCATCGCAACAGCACCTACGGACTGGTCGCGCCGCTGTTCGATCAGGCGCGTGTGTGCGCGACGCATCTGGCCGAGTTCGGCATCGGCCACTACATGGGCTCGATGGTGTCGACGCAGCTCAAGGTCACGGGCATCGACCTGTTCTCGGCCGGCGATTTCATGGGCAGTCCAACCAGCGAAGCGCTGGTGATGCGCGATGCGCGTCGCGGCATCTACAAGCGCATCGTCATCGAGAACAACCGGGTGCGCGGTGCCGTCCTGTATGGCGATGTGAAGGATGCGGCGTGGTATCTGGAGTTGATGACGCAGGGACGCGATGTGGGTCCGCTGCGGGACAAGTTGTTGTTCGGCGCGGCGTTCGCGGGGAAGGCATGACCCTCACCCTGCCCTCTCCCGGCGACCGGGAGAGGGGAAGAACCACGGCTACCCGAACCACCTGCCCCTACTGCGGCGTCGGCTGCGGCGTACTCGCGCGAGTCCGCGAGGGCGCCGTCGACATCAGTGGCGATCCCGAACATCCCGCCAACCGCGGCCGCCTCTGCTCCAAGGGTTCGGCACTCGGCGAGACACTCGATCTCGACGGCCGCCTGCTGCATCCGCAGATCGAAGGCGAGCGTGTGTCGTGGGATGCGGCACTCGATCACGTCGCGCAGGGCTTCCGCCGCATCATCGACAAGCACGGTCCCGGCTCCGTCGCGCTCTACGTCTCCGGCCAGTTGCTCACCGAGGACTACTACGTCGCCAACAAGCTGATGAAGGGCTTCATCGGCACGGCGAATATCGATACCAACTCAAGGCTTTGCATGTCCTCCGCCGTCGCCGGGCACAAGCGCGCCTTCGGCGAAGACCTGGTGCCGATCTGCTACGACGACTTCGATCAAGCCGATCTGGTCGTGCTGATCGGCTCGAATACGGCGTGGTGTCATCCGATCATTTTCCAGCGCATCACGGCGGCCAAGCAGGC
Organism: uncultured Steroidobacter sp.; assembly: GCA_964457865.1. Lineage (GTDB taxonomy): Bacteria > Pseudomonadota > Gammaproteobacteria > Steroidobacterales > Steroidobacteraceae > Steroidobacter. Next base: position 36,322 of record CAYWHG010000024.1, on the reverse strand, counting down.
GCGGCCCGACATGAAGATCGTCGTGATCGATCCGCGCCGCACCGCGACCTGCGAATTCGCCGATCTGCACCTGCCGATCCGCGCCGGCACCGATGTCTGGCTGTTCAACGGGCTGCTGGCGTACCTGCATCAGCACGGCATCGTCGACAGCGACTTCGTCGCCGCACACACGCAGGACATGTCGCGCGCGATGCTGGTCGCGGAGAACACCGCCGGCGATCTGCGCGCCGTCGCAAAGATGTGCCGGGTCGACGAACGCCGGCTGGCGGATTTCTACAGCCTGTTTGCGCGCACGGCGAAGACGATCACGGTGTTCTCGCAGGGCGTGAACCAGTCTTCCGCCGGCACCGACAAGGTCAACAGCATCATCAATTGCCACCTGCTCACCGGTCGCATCGGCAAGCCGGGCGCGGGCCCGTTTTCGGTGACGGGCCAGCCGAACGCGATGGGCGGTCGCGAAGTCGGCGGACTGGCGAACATGCTGGCCGCGCACATGGAGCTGAACGATGCGGAGCATCGCCGCATCGTTCAGCAGTTCTGGAACAGTCCCGTCATCGCCGATCGTCCGGGACTGAAGGCCGTCGATCTGTTCGAGGCGATTCACGACGGCACGATCAAGGCCGTATGGATCATGGCGACGAATCCGGTCGTGAGCCTGCCCGATGCCGACCGGGTGAAGCAGGCCCTGCAGCGCTGCGAACTCGTCGTCGTGTCCGATTGCGTCGCGCGCACCGACACGAACGATTGCGCGCATGTTCTATTGCCCGCCGCGGCCTGGGGCGAGAAGGACGGCACGGTCACCAACTCCGATCGTCACATCTCGCGCCAGCGCGCCTTCCTGCCGCTGCCCGGCGAGGCGAAGCCCGACTGGTGGATCATCGGCGAAGTCGCAAAGCGCCTCGGATTCGCGACCAGCTTCGACTATGCGTCAGCGCATGACGTGTTCAGCGAACATGCGCGACTGTCGGGCGCGGAGAACGACGGCTCGCGCGCCTTCAACATCGCCGGTCTCGCGGACCTCGATCGCACCGGCTACGACGCGCTCGCGCCCATCCAGTGGCCCGTGCCGACGCGACAGCACGCGGGCACGGCGCGTCTGCTGGAGGACGGCCGTTACTATCATCCGAATCGCAAGGCGCGCTTCGTTGCCACGACGCCGCGCGCGCCGGTGAAGCACACGGACCAGGAATTTCCGCTGGTGCTCAATACCGGACGCATCCGCGACCAGTGGCACACGATGACCCGCAGCGGCAAGGCGTCGCGGCTCACGTCACACATACCGGAACCCTACGTCGACATGCACGCGCAGGACGTGCTGCTATCCGGCGCGCGCGAAGGCGAGCTGGTGCGTGTGTCGACGCGCTGGGGATCGCTGATCGCACGGCTGAAAGTGAGCGGCGAAATGCCGCGCGGCATGATGTTCGTGCCCATTCACTGGAGCAGTGCGTTCTCGTCGGACGCGCGCGTCGGCGCATTGGTGAACCCGATTGTGGATCCGATCTCCGGCGAACCGGAACTCAAGCACACGCCCGCGCGCGTACAGCCCTTCGTCGTCAGCTGGCAGGGTTTCATCCTGTCGCGCGAACGCCTCACCGATCTCGATGTGACCTGGTGGACGACCACACAGGGCGAACAATTTCATCGCTACGAAATCGCCGGCCGCCGCGTCTTCGGCGACTGGTCGCGCTGGGCGCGGCACCTGTTCAACGCCAAGGACGAGCGCGCCGACTGGATCGAATACTCGGATCCGAACGCCGGCATCTATCGCGCATCCCTGCTCGTCGCGGATCGGTTGGCGGCCTGTGTGTTCCTGTCCCCGCGACCGGACCTGCCCTCCCGCTCCTGGCTGTCAGGGCTGTTCGCCAAGGATCGCGTCACCGAGCGCGATCGTGCCGGCCTGCTGGTCGGCCAGTCCGCCGACCCGCGCTCCGATGCAGGACCCGTCGTATGTTCCTGCTTCGGTATCGGCCGCACGACGATTTGCTCAGCCATCCGCCAGCACGGCTTCACGACACCGCAGCAGGTGGGGCAGAAGTTGAAAGCGGGAACGAACTGCGGTTCGTGCGTGGCGGAGATCAAGATGTTGCTGGCGGAGACGGAGGCGGAGTAGAGGGGAGGCCGCAAAAGAAAGGGCGGCACGAGGCCGCCCTTTCGCATCACACTACAACTTGAGATCAGTTGAAGCTCTTGCGCAGGCCGATCTTGAACGTGCGACCCAGCGGGTTGCCCGTCAGCGGATCGTAGTTCAGTTCCATCAGCGCGAACGACGGATCTTCATCGAAGATGTTTTCCACGGTCGCGAGCAGCGTGACATCACCCGGCAGGATAGTGCGATAGGTGAGGTTGTGCAGAATCGTGGAATCCACCAGCGAGTCGAGGGCCGGCGTATTCACGTAACGCTGGTCGCGATACTGGTCGATGAAGTTCGCCGTCCAGCGCAGGTTCTGGTTGCCGAAAGCGAAATCGAGATAGCCCTGCGCGCGCCACTCGGGCAGCGCGTAGAGCGTCGTTCCCTGATTCAACTGACCCACGCCGTCGAAGCCGTCCTGGAACACGACGCCATTGATGATCAGCGTCTCGGTCTCGTACTTGTTGATCCAGGTTGCGGTCGTTCCAACCACCAGCGAGCCGCCCAGGACGTTGTCGAAGCGATAGTCGAACGTCATGTCGATACCGTCGTTAACGAGACCGGCGCCATTGATTCGGTTGGCGGCCTGTGTGTTCCTGTCCCCGCGACCGGACCTGCCCTCCCGCTCCTGGCTGTCAGGGCTGTTCGCCAAGGATCGCGTCACCGAGCGCGATCGTGCCGGCCTGCTGGTCGGCCAGTCCGCCGACCCGCGCTCCGATGCAGGACCCGTCGTATGTTCCTGCTTCGGTATCGGCCGCACGACGATTTGCTCAGCCATCCGCCAGCACGGCTTCACGACACCGCAGCAGGTGGGGCAGAAGTTGAAAGCGGGAACGAACTGCGGTTCGTGCGTGGCGGAGATCAAGATGTTGCTGGCGGAGACGGAGGCGGAGTAGAGGGGAGGCCGCAAAAGAAAGGGCGGCACGAGGCCGCCCTTTCGCATCACACTACAACTTGAGATCAGTTGAAGCTCTTGCGCAGGCCGATCTTGAACGTGCGACCCAGCGGGTTGCCCGTCAGCGGATCGTAGTTCAGTTCCATCAGCGCGAACGACGGATCTTCATCGAAGATGTTTTCCACGGTCGCGAGCAGCGTGACATCACCCGGCAGGATAGTGCGATAGGTGAGGTTGTGCAGAATCGTGGAATCCACCAGCGAGTCGAGGGCCGGCGTATTCACGTAACGCTGGTCGCGATACTGGTCGATGAAGTTCGCCGTCCAGCGCAGGTTCTGGTTGCCGAAAGCGAAATCGAGATAGCCCTGCGCGCGCCACTCGGGCAGCGCGTAGAGCGTCGTTCCCTGATTCAACTGACCCACGCCGTCGAAGCCGTCCTGGAACACGACGCCATTGATGATCAGCGTCTCGGTCTCGTACTTGTTGATCCAGGTTGCGGTCGTTCCAACCACCAGCGAGCCGCCCAGGACGTTGTCGAAGCGATAGTCGAACGTCATGTCGATACCGTCGTTAACGAGACCGGCGCCATTGATGCTGGCACGCGTAAGCTTCAGGACGTTGTTCGGATCGCAGACGCCGCCCGCGAAGTCGAAGTGATCATCCAGCCACACCGGATCCACGGTTGCGCAGTTGTTCGGCGCACCCGCACCGCCAGTCGCGAAATTCGGGAAGACGATGTTCAGGATGCCCGACGACGGTTCGACGGTGAGCAGCTTGTCGATGTCGAAGCGCCAGTAGTCGACGATCGCGCGGAAATTGCCTGCTTCGAGCATCACACCGGCCGTCCAGGTGAACGCCTCTTCTGGCTCCAGATCCGGATTGCCGATCGTGGCAACAGGACGGTTGCTGTTCAGGATGGACTGGAAGGCAATCGCCTCTTCAGGCAGCAGCGATGCCTGCGGCGGCGCGCGGAAAGTGGTACCCGCCGACCCGCGGAACGCCAGCCAGTCCGTCGCCTGCCAGCGCAGTGACACCTTCGGATCGAAGCTCGATCCACCCTTGTCGCCGTAGTCCTCGAAACGCGCAGCGAGCTGTGCATTGAACGAGTCCGTCATCGGCAGGCTCAGTTCCGCGAACGCGGCGTATACACCACGATCCAGCTTGCTCGGACTGTAGGTCGCGAGGAAGTTGTATGGGCTCTCTGGACTTGGGGAACAGGTGACGTCGCCGTTCAGGAGCGTATCGGGACACGGCACGGTCTCGGTGCTCGAATTGTAGCTGTTGCTCGATTCCGTCCAGTTGTGTCGATACTGCGCGCCGAAAGCCCAGCCGATGGCGCCGCCCGGCAGCGTCAGGCCCATCTCGCCGCTCAACACGGCATCGACCTCGAGCACATCGCTGCGATTGACGTCTTCGCCCCAGAACTGCATCCAGTCGATGACTTCCACCGAATTGGCGACTGCCGGGTTGTAGCCGGGGTTCGCGTAACCGGTGAGCGGGTTGCCTGCCACCGCATTCGAGTACGGGTTGAACCACAGGCAACCATTCTGGCCGTACGTGTTGTTGGCGATCGCCGCGGCAGCGTCGCAGTTGGGGCCACCCAGGCCGCGCAGCGCGTACTGCAACCTGCCGGTCGAGATATCGAGATCCTGGCGCGTCACCTCGGACGTGCCGTACGTTGTGGAAACGGTCCAGGCGGTGCTGCCCAGCTCACCGGTCAGTTCAGCCGAGAAGCGGGCCTGTTCGCGTTCGTACACGGATTCGCTCGGGCCATCGTTGAACGTCGGGTTGCCGCCCGCGAAGAACGGACGCCACTGATTCAGCACGATGAACGAACGCAGCGCATTGGCAGGCGTGAGGCCAGCTGCGCGCGCGGCGATGAAGCCGGGGTTGTTCGCCGGAACGTAGAACAGAGAAGTACGGTAAGGATCCGCGAGGCCGTTGTCGTTCCCGAGGCCGAGTGCACCACCGGTTGCGGGGCCTGTCGCTGTTTCGGTTGGACGGCGTGTGGTGGTGAACGACGGTGTGAACTTCGCTTCAGGCACGTCCGTAAAGGCGTAGAACGCTTCGACGTGCAGGCGAGTCGTGTCGGAAATATCCAAGTTGTACTGACCGAACAGCCGATAGGTGTTCTGCTCTTCCACCAGGTTCAGCCATTGCGTGTACTGCGTCTGGCACTGCTCGCCGCCGGTGATGGCTACGATGTCGCCACCGAACTCACCGCACGCGGGATCGACGTACTGTGAACCCAGGCTGGCACCGAGCGGATTGGTCGGCGTCGGCGCCACCAAGCCCGGCTGCAGATAGCGGAAGGCTCCCGGATTCGCACCGGTGCTCCAGCCACCAAGCGGGTTCTCGGCGCGTGAGGTCACGGCCCAGTCGCGATCCCGGATGAGCAGCTCGGAACGATGGAAGTATTCGCCCGAAACGAAGAAGTCGGATCGCTCGCCCGAGGTACCCCACGTAACCGATGCGGTGTAGTCACCGTCCGAGTCTTCGATGTAGCGATAGTCGGCTGCGAGTTCGAGACCGTTGACCCGTTCCTTGGTGATGAAGTTCACGACGCCGCCGATGGCGTCGGAACCGTAGGTCACCGCACCGCCGTCCTTCAGGATTTCGACGCGTGCAATCGCGGATGAAGGCAGCAGGTTCGCGTCCTCGGAAGCCAGCCGCTTGCCATTGAGCAGCGTCAACGTGCGCTCCGCACCGAAGCCGCGCAGATTGATGGCCGCCGAGCCTTGCGCCGCCTGGCCGCGTCCCGATGTGAACTGGTTGCTCTCGCCGATGATGCCGTTCATCACCGTGGTGGACTTCAGCATCTCGATGGCAGACGGCGCACCCTGTTTCTGGAGCTCTTCTGCACTGATGACTTCGACGGGCAGCGCCGCATCTTCGGGCGTGCCGCGGATGAACGAACCCGTAACGATCACGACTTCCGCGATTTCGGATGTCTGTGGTGTCGACGTTTCTGCGGCCGTGGCGGAAACGGTGGTGACCATGCCTGCGGCAAGCAGGGCATGGCGAATACTCAACCTGAGACTCGAACTCATTTATATGACCCCCAGAAGCCGGCTTGACGCCGGCGGATTGATCGACGCCTGACTGGCCAGCGTCGGCTTGAAACGAAAATGTCTGGGTGGGGATCGAATCAATATTGATTCTAAGAATCCGACGGCAGCCGAATCGGCCGCCTCAGGATCAAATTCCTCATAGCGGAATTTTCATTCCGACAATTCAGAGTTTGAATCCGCCCCCCTGAGAACATTTCGTCCTGTCACGGACCTCGTGAAGCGCCGAAGCACTGCACTGGCCGTGATAAGTCTTTGTACTTTCTGGTTACTGGAGGGTCAACGCACCCATCACGAATTCTTTGGCGCCGAACTGCGTAGATTCGGCATTTTTGTCAATTCTTTTGTTTCGTCTGCCGGAACTGAACGAGATGGGGAGCCGCTACACCGCCGTGTGTATTGATGCTCACCCACACGTGGCGTGACCCTTAGAAACTTCAGACGTTCTAATTGAGACGTGAGACAGGGCGCCCCTGGCCTACCCCTATCCCTTGCGAATGTGAGTTGCGGATCGGGATCAACGCAAAAAAAGAAGGCGGCCGAAGCCGCCTTCCCGAGGTCACGATTGCAGCAGTCTAGAACTGCTGAGACACCGATACCTTGTAGTAGCGACCCAGCGGATTGCCGATGAACGGGTCGTAGCTGAGGTCGAGACGTGCGAACGGCGGATCTTCATCGAACACGTTGAACACCGAGGCGCCGATCGTGGTTTGCGACGGCAGGCTCAGGCGATAACTCAGATCGCTGGTGATCCACTCCTTCACCTTGATGCCGTTCGGGTTGGTGGCGAAGAGCGCAGCGCGAGACGGCGTAACACCGTCCTCGACGCCGTCCACGTACCGCGTCGTCCAACGGACGTTGTGCATGGTCGTGCCGAAGTCCACGTAGGCGGACGCTCTCCATTGCGGCAGGGTTCCTGACGAGGTTCCGCGCGTACCGATACGGTCACCGGCTTGCTCGATCACGATCCCTTCGATGACGAGGGCGTCCGACTCGAACTCGAGGTTGTAGGTACCCTCGAGGCCGAGCGTCATGTCGCCAGGGCCTGCGGAGAATACGAAGCTGGCGCTGGCGTCGATGCCGGCGATATCCACATCGGGACCGTTGATGTTGCCGGCGCGTGTGCGGATCAGGTTCTGCGGTGAACAGACACCTCCTGCGAAAGTCATGCGAGCGACCAGGCCGGCATAGGCCGGGTCGTTGCAGTTGTTGGGCGCGGTCGCCGACGACGATGGCAAGACAGAGGCCACGATGCTCGGGCCCGGCTCGCTGATCAGCGCGTCTTCGAACTTGAACTTCCAGTAGTCGACGGTCGCATTGAAGCCGCCTGCCTGGACGATGAAGCCGAAGTTGAAGGTGTCGGCGGTTTCCGGTTCGAGATCCGGATTGCCATAGGTGTCATAGGGCCGATAGCCGACCGCCGCTGCAGTAAACGTCAGCGTGGTCGTATAGCCCGGATCGAGCATGACCTCCGGCGGCGCGCGGAAGGTCGTACCGACCGAGCCGCGCAGTGCCAGTGCATCGAACACCTGCCAACGCAATGCCAGTTTCGGATTGGTCGTCGACCCGACATTGCCGCCGTAGTCTTCATAACGCACAGCCAACTGCGCCTGGAACGAATCCGTGACCGGCAGATTGAGTTCGCCGAAGACGGCATACACATCCTGCTTCAGATCCAGATTGGAGAGCGGACCGAAGAAGGACAACGCGCCGTTGGGTCCGGGGTTTGCACCCGGTGCGGTACAGGCTGTCGTTCCCGTGATCGGGGTCTGGGCGCAGGGATTGACATCGATATTGGAGATGTCATTGACCTCGCGAACGAAGTTCGAGTCGCGATACTGGGCACCAGCCGCCCAGCCGACCGCACCACCGGGCAATGTCCAGCCCATTTCACCGCTCAACACCGCATCGACGACCAGCAGCTTGTTGGTCGACTCATAGGCATAGTCCTCGAACATCCAGTCGATGACTTCGCGCGAGTTTTCCAGGCTCGGCACGTAGTAGGGGTTGGCCACGCCGGTCATCGGGTTGCCGGCGTAGGAGGAGGAGAACGGGTTGAACCAGAGACAGCCGCCCTGACCTGCCGTGGTGCCCGTGCAGTTCGGGCCGCCGAGACCGCTCAGGGCCAGACCAAGGCGCGACACGACAATGTCGGGGGTCGCAATGTCGCTGCCGGATTCGCTGTAGGTCACCGCGGTGTCCCAGTTCAGGCTCGAACCAACGGTGCCATTGAAGCCCGCCGACAGACGCCACGAGTCGAACTCGCGCTTGTCCTGCTTGCCTTCGCCAGTCAGCGGGTTGCCGCCGTTGGCGAGTGGACGCCACAGCAGGCCGCTGGCCACAACCGGAACCGCAGAAGTGAGGACGCCCGTCGCAACCAGGTTCTGAACGCCCGGATTGGCTGCCGGAATGACGTAGTTCGGAACGCCGCCGGTGGCGCCCTGGGTCGGTCCATAGGACGGCGATGAATTCTCTCTGGGAACATCATGCGCAGCGTAGAGCGCCTCGGCGTAGAAGCTCACCGAGTCGTTGATGTCGAGGTCGTACTTGGCATACGCCTGATAGTGATCCTCGTCCTCGACGATGTTGTCGAACGCGATGTACTGGAACTGGCAACCGAGAGTTGCGCCGGCGCCCGTCGGAATGCCAAGCACAGGGCAGGCGGGATCGAGGAACCGTGCGCCGGTCGCTCCATTGACGTAGGTACCGGGATTGCCGAAGCCACTCCAGCCGCCCTGCGGATTGTCGGTGAACGAACGTACCGCCCAGTCGCGCTCCAGCGTGCTGACCTCGGAGCGGTGCCGATAGCCGCCCGCCAGCAGCAGGCGGCTCGATTCACCCCGCCAGCCCCAGGCGAGGTTCGCACCATAGTCGCCATCACCGCCATCGATGTAGGAATACGAACCGTCGATGACGAGCCCGTCGAGATTGTCGCGGGTGATGAAGTTGACGACGCCGGCGATGGCATCAGAGCCGTAGGTCGCGGCGGCACCATCCTTCAGCACTTCGATACGACCGATCGCCGCTGTCGGCAGCAGATTGGTGTCGACACCGACACCGGCTGCTGGATTGGCCGCCACCCGACGGCCATTCAGCAACACCAGCGTGCGCGTCGCGCCCAGGCCGCGCAGATTGACGTTGCTGGAGCCGGTCGACTGGCCCGCGCCGAACTGATTGGTCTCGCCCATGATGCTCTGCATGGCGGGAATCGACTTGATCAGATCGGGCATGCTCGGCGAGCCCTGCTTCGCAATATCGTCGCTGGTGAGCACACTCACCGGCAGCGCGGCATCTTCGGCCGTACCGCGGATGAAGGATCCGGTAACGATGATGATTTCGGAAATCTCGCTGGTTTCGGCCGTGGATTGCGGCTCCGCGAGCACTGCACCACTGGCCACGATGCCTGCCACCAGCAGAGCACGACGAACACTCAATCTCAGACTCGATTTCATATGACCCCCATATCCCCTATTCGCAGAACGCCGCGAATCTGTGTTTTGAAAATTGCTTGTGCACGGCCGCGACGGGAGCGACGACCGCGAAGGGTTGCGTTTCAGTTCCTTATTGCAGAACACAAATTCTGCTCTTGCAAGGAATAAAGCTGAGAGCACTTTACGAGTGCCCTATACGCAACGCGTTGCAGACGATCGCTCCAGTACGTAAATGCTTGTACTTTAGGCCTGATGACTGGTCAAGCGACGTTCTCTGCGACTGGTCGGCAAAGTGGCAACAATGCCGTCACCGCGAGACCGTTGGTTCTGCATTGAGGAATCAATAGGACTGTAATCCGTCTTTCGTTGATACCGACTGTCATCGATACCCAAAAAAAAAGAGCGCTGCCATGGCAGCGCTCTTGAGGTATCAACAGAGGGGGAAGGCAGCAGGTCGAAGGGGGTCTGACGACCTGCCGCCCCGGACTCAAGACGAACGTCACTCGCCGAAACGCATCCGCACCGCGATCTTGTAGATGCGACCCAGCGCATTGGCAGTGAAAGGATCGTAGGAAAGGTCCAGTCGCGCCAGCGGCGGCTCTTCGTCTGCGATGTTTTCCACCGAAGCGCTCAGCGACATGCTCCAGGGCAGATCGAGCAGATAGTGCAGATCATGGGTGATCCACTTGTCGATGGTCTTGCCGTTGGTGATGGCGACTCCGTTGGTTGCGGCCGACGGCAGGAAAATGCCCTCGCGCTGGTCGACGTAGCTGTCGATGTAGTTCATCACGTAGCGAAGGTTGTGCGCTCCGTGCGAGAACTCGGCGAACAGGTTCCCCTTCACCTGAGGCAATGGGTACGACGCCGTCTGATAGTTGAGCTTGCCGACGGCGTCGGTGGCATCAGAGACCGGAATACCGTCGATCGACTGCGCACCCACATCGTAGGAAAGAATGTAGGTGGCATTGAGACCGAGCGTGGTCGTACCACCCAGCATGTCGAATCCATACTGCATGCTGAGATCCAGGCCATCGGTCTTGACCTCGGCGCCGTTGACCACTTGGATGTCGACGCGCTGAATACCTGTACTTACACACTCGTCTGCGTCGGTGACACCGTTGGAATTCACATCCTGGAACGCAAAACGCGCCGTCAATGGATTTGCAATGTCGCACATCGTGCCCGCGCCGAACACCTCGTCGACCAGATCCCCGAGCGGCTCGTTGCCGATCGGATTGTCGAAATCGAACTTCCAGTAGTCGAGTGAGGCCTTGAAGCCGCCGCCATTCAACAGGACGCCGAAGTTGTAGGTGTTCGCGCTCTCCGGATCGAGATCCGGATTGCCGAAGGTGCGGATGGCGCGGAACGTGCCTTTGACATTCTGCAGTGTCGTGATGCTGCCATCTTCGATCTGCGTCAACCCCGGACCGCGGAATGTCGTGCCGGCTGACGCGCGCAAAGCCAGCGCGTCTACCACCTGCCAGCGCAGCGAAAGCTTCGGATCGAATGTGGATCCGATACTGCCGCCATAGTCTTCATAGCGTACGGCGAGTTGCGCCTGGAAATCGTCGGTGATCGGCAGGCTCAGTTCGCCGAAGGCCGCGTACACGTCCTGATCCAGATCGGCGTTGTTACCGCCGCCAAGGAACATCAGACCGCCCGTGGGTGCGTCCAGTTGCGCCTGTGTGCAGCCCGAGGGACCGACGATCCCGGTGGAGATCGAATTGATGCAGGGGGTGACGGCGAAATTGTTGAGATCGCTGTACTCGGACTCGAAGGTCGAATCGCGATATTGCACACCGGCCGCCCATCCCAGCTCGCCACCCGGCAGCGAAATGCCGGTCGTACCGTTCAGAACCGCATCGAAGACGGCGATCGTTGTCTTCTGATCGGTGGATACGACCGGGAACATCCAGTCGATGACTTCCAGGTTGTCGTTGGCAAACGCCGGGCTGTACGTGGGATTGTCGGGACCGCCAAATGCCTGCGCCGGAATCGCCGTCGAGAACGGGTTGATGAAGAAGCAGCCGTTGGCGCCCGGCGTGTTGGCGGCAACGTTGCAGTTTGGCCCACCCAAGCCGCGCAACGCGAGCTGGTAGCGATTGACGGCGGTGTCGCGACCTTCGCGTGAGGCGTTCTGGTACATGTAGGTCGCTGCGACATCCCAGCCGACATTGTTGCCAAACTCGCCATTCAGCCCGGCCGAGAGGCGCAATCCATCGTAGTCGCGCGGCCCCTCCGAAGAGTCGTAGCCGAACAGCGGATTGCCGCCGAGCGCGAAGGGTCGGCTGGCGACGATCAGCGCTGCAGTCGTGCCCGCAGGAAACACCCCCGGATTCTTCGTCACGAAATCGGCGAACGCCGGATTGGCTGCGGTGACGACGTACTGTCCTTGCACCGGCGACGTACCGCCGCTGGCAATCGAAGACGGTGCCTGCAACGCGGCGTAGGACGGCGAAGTTCGGTAGATGGGCACTTCGGTCTTGGCCCAGAGGGCCTCTATGTGGAGCGTCGTCGAGTCGGTGATGTCGTAGTCGTACTCACCGTAGACCTGGAAGCGATCTTCTTTCTCTGTCAGCGCGTCGAACTGGGTGTATTGCCAGTAGCAGACCGGCGTCGCGCCGGAGAAACCGGGATCGCCCCCCAGAGTGGCGCATTGCGGATCGCGCGTCGTGGCGGTGAGCACAGGCGCACCGCCGACCAGCGGCACGAAGGTCGCCGGATTGCCCGCAGCCGACCAGCCGCCTTCCGGATTCACGGACCGGGCACGCGCGGCGCCATCGCGGTCGCGGATGAGCAGCTCCGAACGATGCTGCCATCCTGCGGAAATCATGGCGTGCGAGCGATCGTTGCCCCAGCCATACGACGCACTGATGCCGTAGTCGCCATCAGAATCGGCGATACCCTTGTAGTCTGCGCTGACATCGAAGCCGCGCAGGTTGTCCTTGGTGATGAAGTTGACCACGCCGGCGATCGCATCCGATCCATAAGTGGCCGCAGCGCCGTCCTTCAACACTTCTACACGACCGATGGCGGCGGTCGGAATGAGATTGGTATCCACAGGTCCGCCAGCGAACGGGCTGTTGACCAGACGGCGTCCATTCAACAGCACCAGCGTTCGTGTCGGGCCGAAGCCGCGCAGATTGATCGTTCCGGTGCCTTCCGAACCCTGCGCCCGCGCATCGAACTGATTGGTGTCGCCGAGCACGCCGTTGCTGACCGTCAGAGACTTGATCAGGTCGAGCATGGAGGGCGAGCCCTGCTTGGCGAGGTCGTCCGCTGTGATGACATCCACCGGCAGTGCGGCATCTTCGGGCGTACCGCGAATGTACGAACCCGTAACAATCACGACTTCGGTGACTTCGTTCCTCTCCTGCGCCAGTGCAGTACTGATGGCCGAAGCGAGCACCCCGCAGGCACCCGACATGATGAGCATGCGTCTAACGTTCATTGGACCCCCTGAGCCGGTTCATGCCGGCGGACTTGCTGATATCCCGGCCCATGCGTGCGAGCCGGCGTTTGAAGAAAGCGTGAGTCAGGCAGTGCGCGTTCGAATGCGCGGAATGAATGCCTGCGGGAAGGGAAATGGCACGAGGGAAGATCGGCACAACGCCGCGATGCAGTCGCACGCCCGGAAAAGGCGCGCAGTGCCCGCCTGACCCCCGTCTGTGCATTCCTAAATTCCTCTGTTTTGTATCCGGCCCCGGGGCCGGTCAACCTTTCAGCCGCTGCGGTGGATTCCACTCGGCAGAAGCCTTCCTTGTTTCTCAGTGACGCGATTGCGACAGCGATGCCGATCTTCGAATCTTCGGTATCTCGCGCTCACTCAAGCGAGTTTTACGTGAAGGTGCTCCTGACGGTCAAGCCTTGTTGCTATATCAACCCGCCGAGAAGGAAGAATTATTTTTCTCTCGTGCCGCTCAGCAGTACCGAAGCGGCTGACGCCATTCGTGTTGATGACACAACTGCCGCGATCGCCCGCGTCGCAGCACAACCCTGCACTCAGGAGGAACGGCCCGGATCGATTCTCGGCTCGGCGAGATCGTGCGCCGCCGAATCGCTGGCCATCGGCAGCGAACCGGTCTGGCGCTCGATCATGCGACGCACCACCGGCGGTGTGGATCCGCAATGCAGTGCGCGCAGGCGCTCCGGCACCAATGCATCTTCCTGCGTCATGCGACTGGTGTGCCGGACGTACTCGGCCCAGGTCGGCGAGGTGTAGCGCTCGGTCCAGATCAGTGGATTGCCGAGATCACGCAACAGCATCCAGTTGCGCGCGCCATCGCGACGACGGATACGACGTCGTTCCGCCATCGCGGCAAGAAACTCGATGATGTCTTCTTCGCGAATCACATATTCGATCGCGACCACGACCGGGCCGGTGCGCGGCTCGACCGGCACCGCCGTCTGCGGTTCGTGCAATGGCCGCAAGGGATCGAGATTGAGCGCTTCGGCCTGTGCCAGCGGCCAGCGCCAGCCAAGCAGCACACACACCCCCATGATGCCCGAGGCGATGAACAACGCCGGTTCGATGCCGGGCCCTTCCGCCACTTCGCCCCACAGCCAGCTGCCGACGGCGAGTCCGCCGAATGCGAACATCTGGTACAGCGACAACGCGCGCGCCACGACCCAGCGCGGCGCGGAGAGCTGCACGGTGACATTGAACGTGGACAATGCCAGCACCCATGAAGCGCCGCCGAAGATCAGCGCGAACAGCGTCAGTCCCAGGTGGACACTGAAGCCGCACACCGCCGCGACGATGCCGAAGACGGCGCAGGAAGCGCGCACGATGTTTTCGGTCGACGTCAGCTGGCGCAATCGCGCATTGCTGATCGCCCCGCCGACCGCACCGACACCGAAGGCACCGAGCAGCAGGCCGTAGGTCAACGGACCGCCGGCCACCAGATGCTTGGCGATGAGCGGCATCAGCGCCATGACGGCACTGGCACCGAGACCGAACACGAAGCTGCGGATCAGCACCCGGCGGATCGACGGCGACATGGCGACGTAGCGCACGCCAGCCGAGATGGCGATGCCGAGCGACTCGCGCGGCAGCAGTTGCGGCGTCACGGGCGGACGCCAGCGCGACAGCACCACGATGAGTGCGATGTAGCTGGCGGCGTTCACGGCGAAGGCTGCCGCTGCGCCTGCCACGGCAACGATCGCGCCGCCCAGCGCCGGACCGAAGCTGCGCGCGATATTGAATCCCATGCTGTTGAGCGTGACGGCGTTCGGCAGATGCGCGCGCGGCACCATGTCGCCGACCGATGCCTGCCACGCCGGCGCATTGAACGCGGCACCGCAGCCGATCAGGAACGTGAACAGCAGCAGCAGCCACGGCGTGATCAGGTTCAGCCAGGTGCACAGCGCCAGCGCGATCGAGATCAGGAACAGGGAGATCTGCGAGTACAGCAGCATCTTGCGGCGATCGAGCGCATCCGCCATGGCGCCGGCCAGCAGCGACAGCAGCATGACGGGCAACGTCATCGAGGCCTGCACCAGCGCCACCATGCCGGCCGACGTCGCAATGGACGTCATCATCCAGGCTGCGCCCACCGACTGGATCAGTCCGCCGAGATTGGAGATGGAACTCGCCATCCACACCGCGCGGAACACCGGAAAGCGCATCGGCGAGAGGGCCGATGGAGAAACTTCGGAGCGTGGCGCGGCGGAGACTTCCTGGCTCATCGACCCACTATAGACGGGCGGCGTGACAGCATCGACTGCGGATCATCGCGTTGCGGACAAGCGCAAGAGCCGGAGTGCTTCGACAGAAGAACGGACCCTTCGACGAGCTCAGGGCGAACGGAATGAGGGTTCAACTCTCTCTCCGTTGGCCCTGAGCCCTGAGCCTGACGAAGGGTCGAAGGGCTCTTCTCCTGGCTAGTCGAGCGAAGGCCGATCCGATGGCAGCAACGGAATGAACTCCTCGATCGACGAGGACACGGGACGCACGCCAAAACCGAAGGGCCGCCGGTAGGACAGGAACAGCGATGAGCCGAGATCGTTCGTCAGCGAGTGGCCGGCATTCATCGACAGCGAACCGCGCCCCAGCGCGAGACTCTGCTGCAAGGCGATGAAGTTCATGCGTTCCTGCGACCAGTTGACCTGTGTCGCGTAGGCGACGGACAGTCGTGCGCCGTCCATGACCTTCACGCCGACGCTGGCCAGATCGCGTTGCATGAGCGGATCGTCGCTGGTGAGCCCGCCGACGCTGCGGAACTCGCGACTCTGCAGCCGCGAGCGCAGCGCGATGTTGAACAACTCGCCTTCGCGCTCGAAGCCGACGTTCGTGAACCACCCCGCCCCTTCCACAGCCTGGCTCGATGCATACGCGAGCGAGGCCACGCCGAACGGGCCGAGCTGCCGCGCGATGCCGATGCCGATCGCAGTGACGCTGTCGGCGAGATATTCGCCGTGCCCTTCCACGGTGAAGCCGAGCGGCAGACCGCAGATCACCGTCGTGTTGGCGAACGTCGGTCCGTATTCATTGCTGGCGATCGCGTAATCGCGCCGCACGCGACCGGCGCCGACGGAGACATCCGCACAGCCGGGTTCGGCGAGACGCGTCCGTGCGATCAGCGGCGCGTTGACGGCCATCGAACGGCCCAGCGCATCGCTCGCCGTCAGTGCGCCGGTACGCCAGGCACGCGTCACGGAAAGACTGCCCTGCGCCGACGACGCATTGAAGAGTGCATCGGCGACGGTCGGCAACACCGCGAGTCCGTCGGACGCCAGATCCGGACTCGTGATGACATCGGCACGCGTCGCCGCGCCGGTGCCGTACTGCATGCCGCCGTAACGCACGGTCGAGCCCCACATGCCGCTGCTGCTGACGGCATCGCCGACCCGCAGTTGCTCGCGGGAATCCTCGAAGCGATAGGTGTAGGCCGACTCGAGCCGGGCCGCACCTTCGACGTCGCGAGCGAACGAGGTGCGGAAGCTGGTGTCGAGCGAGCCGGCATCGCTCAGCACCTGGGCGTTGAACGAAGAGTAGGCTGGAGAGAAGGTGCGGGTGTTCATCGCCACGGATTCGGGCGCGCGGATCGCGGGCGCTGCACAGCCTGCGAGAATCAGCACGGTCAGTGCCGTGAATAGCCAACGAATCGAACCGGTCACGTGCTCATCACCTCGGCCGGCGCCCGGCGCCGCAAATGTCCCCCGGTTCAGCCAGCGACAACAGGCCTGCTGACTCATCGCTCTGAATTGTGCGGCGGGCGGGCCCGAAAGATTAGGACAGGTGGCCCGATCAGACGATCGGGCGAATCCTGTCGTCCGCTTCAGTACAACTCAGGCGGCGCGTTCAGGCTGTGAACCAGCCCGACTTTTTCGCATGAGTGGCGAACCACAGCAGTGCCGCGCCGATCGCGAAAATAACGATCGGGAACGTCGCGGCGGTGGCGAAGCCGAGCAGCTCAATGGTGTTCATGACCCCGAGGATGTAGCCGAACTGCACGATGACGGCGATGAGCGACACGGCGAACGCCGTCACCGACCAGCGCCGGCGCATCAGCAGACCGATGGCGCCCGCCAGGCCACCGAAGATGGCGATGGCATAGAGCACGAAAATCCAGTCGGGACGCGCACGATAGAGTTGCTGCTGCGCTTCGCTCATCTGCGCCAATGCCGCCTCGTCCATCATGAGATCCATCACCCAGGACATCACGCCGAACAGCATCCACACCAGCGCAAGCGCACTGACGATCCAGTACCAGGCTGGCGGCTTGTTGCCGGCCGATTGTGCTGTGCTGTCCATTGCTGCTCCCTCGTTGTTGTTGAAGCAACGATTGTGCTCGCGGACAAACTCGATGGGCAAACTTTCGCAGTTCCGATCGAGCTAGAGGAGCGCTGATCAAGCTCCTTCCGTCATTCCCGCGAAGGCGGGAATCCATCCGAATCAGGAAGATGGATCCCCGCCTACGCGGGGATGACCACTTTGATCAGTCCTTACCTAGAAAGAATTCTGCGTCGCCAGAATCGGGCCCAGCGTACCGAGCGCGAACAGCAGCACGGTCACTGAGTCACCTACCAGTTCAATCAGCGCGGAAAGCTGCGCGGCGATCTGCCCGTCGCTCACGCGACGACGTACCAGCGCATGCACCAGCAGCAGCGCGATCTGCACGATCACGCCGGCGATCATGAGACTGCTCGCCGAGGCGAAGCCGCCGAGACCCTCTGCATTGCGCGGAATCAGGTAGGCGGCGGCGACGGTGCCGTAGCCGATGAGTGCGGTGCGCAGCGCACCGTACGTCCTGCGATTGACCGATGCCATCGCGCCGTCCGACTACTTTCGCAACACGCTGAATGCGGCAAGCTTGTTGCCGTCGAGATCGCGAAAGTACGCGATATAGAAGGGGCCGCCACGAGGTCCGGGTGCGCCTTCATCCGTGCCACCAAGCTCAAGTGCCAGCTTGTGCAGGGCATCCACCTTCGCGGGCGAATCGGCCGCGAGCGACACCATCACGCCATTGCCGACACTGGCCACGTTGCCGTCATACGGCTTGGCGACACCCAGCGACGGCTGGCCCGGCGTTGCCGCTGCCCACATCGTCATGCGCTCGGTCTGGAACGCACGTTTGGCACCGAGCGTCGACAGCAGTCGATCGTAGAAATCGCAGGCACGCGGCATGTCGCTGGTGCCCAGCAGGACGTAGCTGATCATTGGCAGTCTCCCCCGGTGGTTTTGTGTTCTTTGTCGGAGATCGGAAGTAAGAAATCTCCACGGGGAGCACGGGGAAAAGAAATCTCTGGTCCGACCCCGTGTCCCCCGTGGAGAAATTTTCTCGATCTTTATCAGAGCTTCGTCGAGATCAGCAGCCGGCCCGGCCCGAGGCGCTTGAGGATGGTGTCGAGTTCGGATTCGGCGAAGGCGAAGCAGCCCTGGCTGCGGCCAAGCACGCCGCGCTCGCGCACCATGGAGGGACTCACATACCACGCACCGTGCACGACGATCGCACGCTGCTCGGCATTGCAGTTGGTGG
Source organism: uncultured Steroidobacter sp. (assembly GCA_964457865.1). Taxonomy (GTDB): domain Bacteria; phylum Pseudomonadota; class Gammaproteobacteria; order Steroidobacterales; family Steroidobacteraceae; genus Steroidobacter. The sequence goes on along the minus strand of CAYWHG010000024.1, from coordinate 17,819 downwards.
CATCGAGGCCGGCCAGCCGCATCGAGCGACCGTGTTTGCCGTAGTAATAGTCGCCGGTGCGATAGGCACCTTCGGAAGAGGCATTCGAACCGGGCGTATTCGAGAAGCGCCGGAGATAGCCGCTGTGGGCCGGATCGGAGCCGCGTCCGTGCGACACGAGGAAGCTGCGGACGGCGCCGCTGTTCATGTCGACCAGGTGAAAACGCGGCTCGGCGGACACCAGCGAGTAGTCGGCGATGCCGACGACGTCGTGCAACGGAACCGAAGCGCCGACGCGCTTCAGTTCGCGTCGTGCCTGATCGAACAGCGCAGGGGCCGGTCGGGCACTGGCCAGTGCGGGACGTGCCGCCGCCAGGACGGTGCCGACGGCGATGACGCCAAGAAACTGTCTGCGGGAGAAGGGTCGGGTCATGAGTCGATCTGCAGGCTATCTGCCTCGAAGCGTCTGGCAGGGATCGGACAGCCCCGATCCTGCCAAAGTTCGACCCTGTCGCGCGAGTCCTGGCGCACAAAAGCCTGCAATTTTTCTCAGGCGGAGGATTAGGGCGGCCTGACTGGCCTGGGCTCAGGGGCAGGATTGATTCATCAGTCACCCCGCCTGATTCAGTCGCCCCCGCGAAGGCGGGGGCCCATCTTGATGATCGGATGGATCCTGACCGAAGGAAATCCCCGTGGGACCGCTTTCGCGGGGATGACGGAATGGGAGGCTCAGAACTGCGCCCGCAGCACGACCCCCACATAGCGCCGCGGCCCGATGCCGTCGTAGCCGACCGGCGCGCTGTTGCTGAAATCGTTGACGCTGGTCGTGTACTGAGTGTCGAAGACATTGCTCGACACCACGCTCAGCTCGTAGTCGGCATCGACACCGTCGAAGTGCAGGCCCGCACCCAGATCGGTCAGCGAATAGCCCGACTGCTCGCCGTATTCGGACAGCAGCTGTTCGAGATTGTGTTTCGAGCGGTACACATGATTGCCGAAGAAGTGCGCCGAGAGGGTCTGCGTCAGCGGCAGCTGGTAGTCGAAGCCGAAGATTCCGGTCCAGCGCGGCGCCCCCACGAGCTGCTTGCCCGTGTTGTTGCACACGGCCACCGACGACGGATACGAGCGCGGGCACGTGGCCGTCGACCAGTCCGTATATTCGGCATCGTTGAACGCGCCGCCCGCCGTGAGCTGCAAACGATCAGTGACCTGCACCAGCGCATCGAATTCCAGACCGGCGGCGCGCAGCTCCGGAACATTGCCCAGACGTGAGCTGAAGCCGGTCGGCGAGGTCGGATCCGGTTCGCTGGTCACGTTCTGATAGTCGCGCACCTTCGTGTAGTACACGTTGGCATTCAGAGTCACGTGCCGATCCAGCAGATAGCTCTTGATGCCGATCTCGTAGTTCAGCGACTTCTCGGGCGCGACATTGGCCGGACGTCCGCTGTTGTCGAATGCCACCGCGCCGGATTTTTCGCCGGCGCTCGCCGACGCGTACAGCAGCACGTCGTCCGTGAGCTGGTAGCTCGGATTGACGAGCCAGGCGATCGCGTCGTCCTTGATCTCCTCGCCTTCCACCGTCGCATAGTCGGTACCGACCTGCGCGGCGCGAATCGCATCGGCCGTCGCATTGCCGGTCGACACCAGCGGCGATCCGTCGAGGAGCGACGATGTGCGCGAGACATCGTTCGTCTTCTTCTCCCACGTCTGCCGCAGGCCGAGCGTGAGGCGTGCGCGATCGGTCGCCTGCCAGTTCACCTGGCCGAAGACCGCCACGCTGTCGGACACCGGACGCTGGCGCGTGGCGACGAACACATCGCGCAACGACGCCTGCAGCAGCGCGCGTCCCTGCGTCGTGTTCAAGGTGCCGTACTGCGAGTCGCTGGCGAAGAACGCGCCCGCATCGGCGCCGTAGGTACTGCGTCCCGTCGTGTCGGTGTCGATGTTGAAGAGGTACAGGCCCGTCTGGTAGTCGATGCGTTCCGTCGCATTGCCCGCGACCCGGAATTCCTGCGAGAGCTGCCGGGTGTCGACCAGCGTGCCGCTGCGCGAGATGGGGAAATGCGTCTGCTCCTGGTCATTGTTCGCATCGAAATGAAACCAGCGCGCCGCGCTGATCGACGTGAGTTCAAAGGCACCGGCATTCCAGTTGACGATCGCCGAGCCGCCGTAGTTCTTCGTCACCAGCGGCTTGGCCATGTCCAGGTCGACCTGGTCCCACGAACCGATGATGGGCACGTAACCGCCGAAGTAATCGCGCGCCAGACGAGTGCTGTATGTCGTCGTGCGCACCGACCCGTCGTTGAGCGTGGCGGGATCCACCATGAACGGCTTGGTATTGCTGTTCTCGTCGACGAAGGCGCCGTCGACATTGAAGCGCACCGACAGATCCTGCGTCGGCTGCACCAGCAGTTGCAGCCGGCCGCCGTAACGATCGCGTTCGTGCCAGTGCCCGCCGCCGTTGAGGTTCTCGAGGTCGCCCTGCTGGCGATCGACGAAGGCCGACGCACGATACGCCAGCACGTCGTCGATGATTCCATCCGAATAGGAGCCGCGCGCCTTCAGTGCTGGCCGGTCGACGCCACCCTCCACTTCCAGCCGTCCTTCCGACGCGAACGTCGGCGCGCGGCTGGTGTACTTGATCGCACCGAGCGAGGTGTTCTTGCCGAGCAGCGTTCCCTGCGGACCGCGCAGGATCTCGACGCGTTCCAGGTCCGTGAAATCCTGGTACGTCATGCCGACATGGCCGAGGAACACGTCGTCGACGATGACGCCGACCGCCGGCTCCATGTTGTCGTTGCCGCTGGTCTTGCCGATGCCGCGGATCGAGACGCCGGTGCGGCGTGCATTCGGCGTCGTCGCGGTGAGGCCCGGCGCGCGCTGCGTGAGATCGGCCAGCGTCAGCACGCGATCGCGATCGAGCGTGTCGCCGCCGATGACGGAGATGGGAATCGGCACGTCCTGCGCTTTCTCGGAGCGATTGCGCGCCGTCACGATGACTTCTTCGACGGCGGGTTTGGAGGTCTGTGCGTACGCTGGCACCGTGCAGGTCACGGCCAGGATTGCAGTGACGAGGACAGGGCGATCGAACAAAGCAGTGCGGTCCATGGCGTAGTTCCCATAAGAGCAATGACGACTCACGTCGTCGTGGGCGCGGAAAACTACGTATGCATCGATCTGCACACCAATGCCGGATCGGCATCTGCACGCAGCGAAGAGCGATGTGACCGGAGGGTCACTCGGTGGAGGGAATCGAACGCACGCTTGTGACCGGGTGAAGACTACGAAGCACGGCAGGAGTCACGGCCCTATCACCGCGTTGCGACATTCGCGACGCAGCGGGAGCACCGAGGTGTCTGGAAACGCGCAACTCTTCCTGTGGGTCAGGCTTCAGCCTCACTCTCTGCAAGGCCGGCTGAAGCCGGCCCCACAGCAAGAAATGCAGCAGCATCGGCTTAATGCAGTGCCATTGGGCTGAAGCCGGCCCCACAGGAAGAATCCCAGGCTCAGGCATGCTGACTCTTCCTGTAGGTCAGGCTTCAGCCTGACACCGGCCCCACAAGTTGCGCCGGCAGCGCCGGAACCTCCGCGGCAACCACCTGCTGCTTCGCCCGACTGATGCCATAGATGACCCGCTGTCCGCGCGCGCTGCGATCCCACGCCCAACCCTGGCCTTCGAACGGTACGTCGATGGTCGTCACGTGCTCCAACGTCACGCCCGAACGGGGCAGACGCAGCACGTGCAGCTCAGGCGCGTCGTGGCCGGTGGTGTAGAGCAGCCCGTCGTTGCCCCAATCGCCGCCGGAGCAGGAACTCGCTCCCCAGGTCGCGATCACCTGCGGCGGGAACAGCCACGAGCGCAGCATCTGCCACTGATCGTCGAACTCGCCGAAGTAGGTCGAGCGCTGGTCGTGACCAGGGATCGTGCCCGAATCGTTGTAGTACGCGAAGCAGGCCCACCACGAGCCCTGGTGTCGCACCGCCCAGGTGAGCGATCCCGGACGCACGCCGAGACTGTGACTCGCAATCAGCTGCAGCGTGCGCGGGTCGTGGGTCTCCAGCGAACTTGCCGGCGGCAGCTGCGGGAAATTCGAATGGGCGAGTATCAGCCGGTCGCCGTCCACGTATCCCGCATTGAAATGGACGATGGGTCCGCCGCGTGGACTGATCCACTCGGCGACGCGCTCGCCCGTATCCTTGCGATGCTTCACCAGCACATGGTTGCCGATGCCGTAGAAATGCTCGGCATCGACCGCCGCGGCCTGGTTGGCTTCCCGCACATCCCAACGTTGCAACTCTTTCGCCACCAGTCCATGCCGCGCCAGCACCGGCGGCGGGGCCGTCGGCACCGACTCCAGCCACTCGCGATAGGACGTACGCGGCACCACCGCATCGGCCGCGGCGCCGCGCGTCATCAGTGCGGGCGCGAGCGCCGCCAATCCGAGCAGTGCCCGGCGTCTGTCGATACGCATGGCCATCAGAACTTGCTCGTGAGTTCGAGGCTCCAGGTGCGGCCGTTGAGCAGCGCCTGGCTCACCGAGGGGTCGTAGCCGAAACCGCCGGTGGCCAGCGGCGGCGCCTCGTCGGTGACGTTGGCGATACCGAGCCGCGCGCGCGTAGCGCCCAGCCACGAGAGCCCCGTGTCGAAGCGATAGCCGATCGACAGATTGGCGCTGATCACCGGATCGATCACCCGGCGATACACCGTGCTGGTGTTGGTAGGGTGATACGCGGTGATGTAGTCGGGCCGGCCGAGACTTTCGTAGACGCTCTGGGACACCGAGGCACTGTCGACGGTCTTGCTCACGTGATAGATGCCGAGGTTCGCGTTCCAGGCGCCGTTGTCCCACGACACGTTGGTGGTGCTGCGCCAGCGGGCTGCGCCGCCGGCATACAGGCCGTTTTCCACCACCGGCGTGACGCCGGTGGCATTCACATTGTTGGCGCGCCACAGCCAGCTCGCTTCCGAACTCACCACGAGCCGGCCCCAGTCCTGACGCGGCAGCACGTAGCGGAAACCCACGTCCACGCCGCGGTGCTCGCTGGCGTTGAGATTCACGAAGGGCTGGTTGCGCGACCAGATGCGGCCCGCCGGCGCGGCCGGATCGTTCGGATTGGCGGCGTTCCAGGCGGCGAAGGCCGCGCGGTCCTCATCGGTGAGCGCCAGGCGCACGATGTCGGGATCGCCCACGTAGCTGGCGGTGCCGCCGCCGACGTCGATGTCGTTCGGATTCACGCCGGCCGCGATCTGCTGTGCCGTATAGGCGCGCAGCAGTGCGGCGTCGTTTTCGAGAATCTGCGTGGTGCCGCGGCTGCCCAGCAGGTTGGTGCGGGTGATCTTCCAGTAATCCGCAGTCACGGACAGGCCATCGACACCCGGCACGTCCAGCACGAAGCCGAATGTGCGGCCCTCGGATTCCTGCGCCTTGAGGTCGGGATTGCCGCCGAAATAACCGCGCGTCGTGTAGCGACCCTCATTGGTATAGGGATTGCGGTAGACATCGAGGTCGCCGTCGGTGGAGATGCTCCAGCGCGGGCTGGTGTACAGCGCGGCGAGGCTCGGCGCCATGAAGCCCTCGTTGTAGGACGCGCGCAGCATCAGCCACGACACCGGCCGCCAGTTCATACCCACCTTGGGGTTCACGGTGTCGCCGAAATCGCTGTAGTCCTCGTAGCGCGCCGAGGCGCTGACCTCGACGCTGTACAGCATCGGCCGCGCACGCTCCGGCGTGACGATCGGCACCACGACTTCGCTGTAGGCGCTGAACACGTCGCGGTCGCCGAACACATCCGGACGCGCCGGGTGCAGCAGGAAGTCGTTGTTGGTGGGATCGAGGCCCGAGTCCGCCGGATTCTCGCCGTGATACGGCGGACGCGTGTCGCGCAGATCCTCGTGGCGATACTCGGCGCCGATCGCGGCCTGCACGTCCATGCCGCGCCAGCTGAACAGCGTGCCGTTGGCGCGCACGTCGGCGCTGGCGAGGTAGCTGCGCGCTTCGCGCAGGTAGGTCTCGGAGAAGGAGTCGATGACCGACTCCGGGTTGGTGTAGGGCTGATCGGCGACCACCGCACCGTTGGCGATGCGGAAGGTGTAGCCGAAGGGATTGAAGGCATCGGCGCCGGTACGCGCGGCCGCCGCCTGCAGCAGGCTTTCGCGCACGTCGGGCGTCGCGCCATCCTCGCCGTTGACCTCGTTGTAGAACAGCGAACTCTCCCAGTCCCATGACGTGCCGCCGATCGATCCGCGCAGGCCCGCGGTGAGACGCAGCGCGTCGTTGTCGGTCACCACGGTCTCGGGCGCGAGATCCGGGATGGTGAGTCGCGTGATGCTGATCGACCGCGGCGTGCCGGCAAGGCGCGTCACGCCATCGCCGTTCGGCGCATAGAAGCTCGATCCATACGGGTTGTACGGGTTGTCTGCCGACAGCACGAGCAGGCCGTCGGTGCCCGGCGCATTCAGCGCCAGCGGCTGGCGGCGCATGGTGGACTTCGCCGAGTAGTAGCTCATGTCGCCGAAGGCCGTGATGTTGTCAGTCAGATCGAATTCGGCGGACACGAAGGCATCCCAGCGACGCACCTGCGGCGCGGCGAAACCGAACTGGTTGAGATCGAGGAAGAACTCCGGATTCGCCGTGCGAGTGGGCGCGACGGTCGTCAGCGTCGGCACGTCATTCACGGGACGGAAGAAATTGTTGGCGGTGCCGGCGCCGACGCGGAAGGTCGGCCAGTAGCCGCGATCCAGCCGTGCATCGAACGGTCCGCCGGGATTGTCGAAGCCCGGCTCCGCGCGGGCGAGGATGGCTTCGAAGCTCTTGCTGAAATCGCGCTCGGTCAGTCGGACTTCCTCGCGATTCAGCGCGTCGACCGTGCCGAACAGGCGTCCGCGTCCGTCCGCGAATTTCGTGCCGAACGCCACCCCGCCGCGCAGCGCCTCGCCGCCGCCGGCTTCCGGCTGGTCGTAGCGCAGGCTCGTCTCCACGCCTTCCATCTCGCGCTTGAGCACGTAGTTGATGACGCCGCCGACCGCATCCGAGCCATAGATCGACGAGGCGCCGTCGCGCAGCACCTCGATGCGCTCCACACCGTGCACGGGCAACTGGTTCACGTTGACGGCCTGCGACAGGCCGGCGGTCATCGGATTGACGGCCATGCGCCGGCCGTCCTGCAGGATCAGTGTCGCGGTGGCGCCGAGGCCGCGCAGATTCAGATTGGCGTTGTCGCCGCGCGCGCCGGAGGAGCCGAGGCGCGTCTCGTTCTCCGGCAGGTTGACGACCGAGGGCAGCGAGGTCAGCAGCTCCGCGGGCAGCACGGCATTGCGCGCCTCCATCGCCTTCTGGTCGATGACGGTGATGGGAACGATCTTCTCCATCTCGGTGCGACGCAGATGGGAGCCGGTGACGACCACCGTTTCCAGTCCCGCCTCGCCGTTGACCGCGGATTCGGCGGCGACCGCCGCCTGCACGCCGAGGGAAAGACAGGCCGCTCCGTACAGAGTCGTCGCCACCGCAAAACGCACAGCCGGAACCAGGCCACGCCGCCGAACTGAAATACCCATGCCGCCTCCCGAATCTTCTAGTTAGGAATTCCCGGCAGAATCGGCAAGGCACGTTGCGGAGTCGCTACAGCGAGATGTCGGCTCGATGACAGAAGGCAGGGGAACTAGCGCGCCGGCTCCAGCGCATAGATGCGCAGGCGCGCGATCTTCAGATGACTCTGTGTCGTGCGGATCGCGAACCATCCCTGTCGATACGGCTGCGCATCGGCGAACTCGAAGAGTCGCTGCGAATTGCGCCAGTACTCGATCTGCCGGCCGCTCGCGAGCAGCGTGATGACCTGGCTGCGATTGGCCGGCAGCAACGCAGCGGCGTTGCTCAGCTCGTGCTCGGCGGCAAGCGGTCGCGGCGCGGTCTCGCCGTCGTAGCGCAGGAATCGTGCGCGCGTGTTGTCGTTGGCGCCGAGGCTGACGTAGTAGGCGCGCAGCGTGTCGTACTCGCTCGAACGTCCGGTGCGGCGCTGCGCGAACACCGGCGTTGCGGCGTCACCCTCGTTCGCCATCCAGAAGACATTCAGATCGCTGCCGCGGTCGTTGCGGCCGCCGGCCTTCACAGCCGTCGCTTCGAATTCGATGGCGACCGGACCCTGCAGCCGCGGCTTGAACCACAGCGTCACGCCGCCCGGCACGTCGATATCGAGCACGCCCATCTGCGCGACGATCCGGCCGGGACGTTCCGTTTCGACGTGCCACTGCGTCAGCCCGTTGCGGAAATCGTCCTGGAACAGGAGTGCGCCGAAGCGTTCGGAAGGGTGGGGAATGGGCGCTGCCGCGCCGAGCGGTTGGGAAAGCAGAAGTGCGAGAGCGGCGAGGCAGGCGGGTTTCATGGTGCCGGAGTTTGCCCCCTCCCTGACCCTCCCTCGCAAGCACTCATGAGTGGTCATCCCCGCGTCCCACGGGGATGACGAGGTGCGCGGGGATGTTTCATTTGTCCGAGTATTGTTTTTGAATTGTCCGAGTAATACAGTCGGCCCCGTTCGGGGACAGATCAACACGCGCCATTCCGGACCTACGCTTTTCTGGGGGAGTTGCAGCCATGAAGCCGACAAGAATCGCGCTCGTCACGAGCGTCCTGCTGTTCGTTTCCGGATGTCTGCTGGATGCGCCCGATCCGACGGTGAACCCGGCCACCATCGCGTTCAACGACATTCCCGTGCACGACCCGTCGGTGATCCGCGCGAACGATGGCAGCTACTACGTATTCGGCTCGCATCTCGCCGCCGCGCGCAGCACCGACCTGATGAGCTGGCAGTTCGTCGCCAACGGCGTCGATGCGTCGAACCCGCTATGGAGCACGATTCCCGCCGCCGGCAACGACTGGACTGGCGCACCCGGTTCCTGGGCCGCCGACGTCATCAAACTGAAAGACGGCAAGTTCTATTTCTATTACAACTTCTGCGGCGTACCGCCGGGCGGTGAATGCACCGGCCCGCGCGCCTATCTCGGCGTGGCGGTGGCGAACGACATCGCGGGCCCGTACGTCGACAAGGGCATCTTCCTGCGCTCGGGCCTGAATGCCGCGGAGATCGCGGCGGGACTCGGACCGGAAGGCATCGCCAGCTACGACGCCCGCATTCATCCCAACACGATCGATCCGCATGTCTTCTACGACAAGGCCGGCCAACTGTGGATGAGCTACGGCTCATACTCCGGCGGCATCTTCATCCTCAAGCTCGATCCCAAGACCGCGAAACCGTTCCCCGGCCAGGGCTACGGCAAGCACCTCGCGGGCGGCAATCACAGCGCCATCGAAGGCAGCTACATCGTCTACAGCCCGGAAAGCGGCTACTACTATCTCTTCACGTCGTTCGGCGGCTTCGTCTCGACCGACGGCTACAACATCCGCATCGCGCGCTCGCGCAATCCCGACGGCCCGTATCTCGATGCTGAAGGCAAGGACCTCGCGCTGGCTCGCGGCGACTGGGACGCCATCGCACCCTACGGCGTGAAGCTGATGGGTGGATTCAACTTCGGCTCCGATCCCGGCGACACCGAGACGGCACGCGGCTATCTCGCGCCGGGCCACAACTCGGCTTACTACGATCCATCCACCAGGAAACACTTTCTCGTCACGCACACGCGCTTTCCGAATCGCGGCGAGGAACATTCCGTGCGCGTGCACGAGCTGTTCGTGAACGCCGACGGCTGGCTGGTCGCCTCGCCGCATCGCTACGTGCCCAGCATCAAGGGCAAAAACATCGTCGATGCGCACGATGCGCTCGGCGATTACAAGTTCATCGATCACGGCAAGGACATCAACCGCGAGGCGAAGCAGTCGGTCTACATTTCGCTGAACGAAGATTCGACCATCACGGGCGCCGTCACGGGCCGGTACTACCGCTACCTCACGGACTCGAACCGCATCACGCTGAAACTCGATGGCATCGACGAACCGTTCGAGGGCCGACTCGCATGGCAGTGGAACGAGGCCGCGAACAAGCTCGTGCCGATCTTCACGGCCGTATCCAGCAAGGGCGTGTCGATCTGGGGATCGCGGCTCGAAAGGAAAACCGTGCGCCAGGTGCTGGGCGATGTCGCCGACGATCTGAACGTGCCGACGGCGGCCAAGGACACTTCGGTAGTGCTGCCGACGCGGGGAGTGCGCGGCAGCACGATCGCGTGGACTTCCAGCAACGAATCCATCATCGCCGCCGACGGCACGGTCACGCGTCCGAATCCCGGCGAAGGCGACCAGGTCGTCACGCTGACCGCGACGATCCGTCTGAACGGTCAGACGCTGCGCCGCAGCTTCCAGGTGACGGTGCCGCAGCGCCAGCCGTTCAATCGCATCGCACAGTTCGATTTCGAGAACTCGCTGGCCGAAACGCTGGGTCGCTTCGACGCCGGCACGGCGACAGGCGATCGTGTCTGGACTCCGGGTGTCGTGAGCTTCGCGCCGGGCCAGCAGGGTCAGGCCGTCGATCTCAATGGCGCCTCCGGCGTGCGACTGCCGGCGGGGCTGATCTCGAACTACGAGTACACGGTGTCGTTCTGGATCCGTCCGCGCACGTTCACAGCGTTCACGCCGGCGTTCTTCGGCGCGGCGAACGAGCAGATCGATGCAGCCGGTTTCCCCTACTCCACGAACTGGGTGAACCTCGCGCCGCAAGGCTGGGACGGCAACACCATGCTGTGGAGCGGCAGCGACGCCTGGTTCGACGGCAGCGCCGGTGAACGCATTCCCGTCGACGCCTGGAGTCACGTGGCGTTCTCGGTGAACAAGGGCATCGTGTCGGTGTATCTCAACGGCGTGCGCAAATTCTCCGCGGGCAACCTGCGCGATCTGTTCACCGGCCAGACCGGCGTGTTCGCGCTCGGCGTGAATTACTGGGATCTACCGTTCAACGGCCTGATCGACGAACTGAAGTTCTATGAGGCCGCGCTGAGCGCCGAAGAAATCCGCGGTCTCGACATCGACCGCCTCAGTGAGCCGCAACTGCTGACCTCGGCAGCCTCGCTGCTGACACTCGGCGACATCAGCGCGGTGCGCGAGGATCTGCGACTGCCGCGCACGGGACCGTATGCGTCGGTGGTGAGCTGGGCTTCGTCCGATCCGTCCGTCATCAGCACGGCGGGCAAGGTCACGCGTCCGGATCGCGATTCGCCCGATGCACACGTCGTGCTGACGGCAACGATTGCGCTGAACGGCGCGCAGACCACGAAGACATTCGACGTCACGGTGAAGTCGCTGGCGCCGCCGGTGCCGGTCGCCGGTTACAGCTTCGAAGGCAATCTCGATGCGAGCGCCGGTGTCTTCGGGCCCGGTTACGTCGTTGGCAGCCGCGTGTTCGAAACCGGCGGCCAGGTGTCGTACACCGCGGGCGCCGCCGGCCAGGCGCTGGTGCTCGATGGCACGTCAGGCGTGAAGCTGCCCGACAACCTCGTGCGCGATCACAGCTACTCGATCTCGCTGTGGCTGAATCCCAGTGTCGCCTCGCCGTTCACGACCGCGTTCTTCGGCTGGGCCACGGATTCGAGCTGGATCAGCCTGGTGCCGCGCGGTCCGGGCTCGGCGCAGAACACGATGCTGTGGTCGGGCACCGCGTGGTTCGACGGCACGTTCAACTCGCAGATCCCGCTGGGCACGTGGTCGCACCTGGCGGCGGTGGTGAACAACGGCACGCTGAACCTTTATCTCAACGGCCAGCTCACCAACACCATGACGGGCTTCCCCGATGTGTTCACACCCGCGACGCTGACGCAGTTCGCGCTCGGCGTGAACTACTGGGATGCGCCATACACCGGACTCGTCGATGAAGTGAAGATCTTTGACGAGGCGCTGGTGGCGGAGAATGTGCAGACGCTGTATGCGGAGGGGCAGCGCTGACCTGTCTCCTTAATTCTCTAAGCAACGCGCCGCGCCAGCGCTACCAGTCCCTTCACATCCTGCATGCGCTCGACGCGCAATGTTTCCAGTCCGAGCCGCAGCACGTCGAACCCTGCGTCCTGCAGCGACTGGCTCACATAGCTCGGCCGATGCACATAGCGCCCGTGCACTTCCAGCTTGTACGGCTCCGTCGCATCGTCGGGCAGCGCTTCGACGGTGAACAGGAACAGGCCGCCGGGGCGCAGCGTCGCTGCCGCGGCTTCGCACACTTCCTTCAGGCTGCCGAAATACTCCAGCGTGTCCGCGGCGACGACGGTATCGAACTGCGCCGGATGCGAGGTCATGAACGCGCACAGGTCGCCGACGACCAGCTCATCGTAGCCGCCGCGTTCGCGCGCCAGCTCGACCATCTTCGACGACAGGTCGACGCCGGTCAGCGTGCTGGCGAGCGGCCTCAGCAGCGGACCGCACAGTCCCGTGCCGCAACCGGCATCGAGGATGTCGAGCCTGGCAGCAGGATCGACCACCGCTGACAACATGGACGTGACCAGCTCCGGTGCGCGATAGCCGAGTTCGCGGAGATTCTCGTCGAAGTGCCGTGCATATCTGTCGAACAGCTTCGTCACGTATTCGCCGTCGGCGCGTTCGGGCACATCGATGCCGGAGGTGGCTGCAACCATGTGACGGGCCATCGGGTTGTCCGGATCCAGCGCCAGCCATTCGCGGTAGGCGTCCGCTGCCTGCGCGAAATCGCCGAGGCGATAGAACAGTTGTCCGAGGCTTTCGTAGGCACGCGCGAATGTCGGCTGCTGCCGGACCGCCATCTGCAGATGCTTCACGGCTGCTTCGTAGTCTCCCGAGTCGCGCAGGCTGGCGCCGAGGTTGAACCACGTCTCTGCCATTTCCGGCGCGATGGCGAGCCCGCGCCGCCAGGCTTCGCGCGCCTCGGAAAACTTGTCCTGGAACGTGAGGATGTTGCCGAGGTTGTTCCAGGCATGCGGATTGGTCGGCAGCAGATCGAGCGAGCGGCCGATCAATCGCACCGCATCGATGCCGCGACCGAACTGGAAATGCAGCATGCCGCAGAAGTGCAGCGCGTCGGGATCGTCGGGGTTCTGCTTCAGTACGGCCTCGTAGCCGTCGATCGCTTCCGACAGTCGGCCGGCCTGATGATCGGCGATGGCCTGGGCGAGCGTGGTTTCTCGGGTGGACACGTGAAATGCGCCTGAGGTATCGGCCAACGTTGGCAACCGATGGTAAATCGCGATGTCACCGATCCGCCAACTCGTAGCCGGTGCTGCGCCCGCCGCCCGGCGACTTCTTCAGCACGCCCAGTTCCAGCAACTGCGTGATGTCGCGCAGCGCGGTGTCGGGCGAACACCTGGCGATGGCGGCCCATTTGCTGCTCGTGAGCTTGCCCTCGAAGCCATCGAGCAGACGGTTGAGCAGTTTCACCTGTCGCTCGTTCAGCGGCGTTCCCGCCCAGCGTTGCCAGAACCGCGCCTTCACCAGTACGGCATCCAGCATGGCGTGCGCGCTGGCAACGGCGCGCCCGAGCGTGCCTAGGAACCACAATAACCAGCCGGTCACATCGAGCGTGTCCTTCTGTATGCGTTCGAGGACGTCGTAGTAGTCCTGGCGTTCGCGCTGGATCTGCGCGGACAGACTGTAGAAGCGTTGTGGACTGCCATCGGCGCGAGTCAGGAACAGATCGCCCACCGCGCGTGCGATGCGTCCGTTGCCGTCGTCGAAGGGATGCAGCGTCACGAACCACAGGTGCGCCAGTCCGGCTTTGATGAGCGCAGGTTCGCCACCGACAAGAGAGGGCTCGTTCGCCCACGCCAGGAACCGAGCCATTTCCGCGGGCAGGACATTGGCGGGCGGCGCCTGAAGGTGAATCCTGCGCCGTCCCTGCGGCCCGGAGACGACCTGCATCGGGCCGACGGCATCGTCGCGCCAACGACCCACGGCGATTCTGTTCATGCCGGCGTAGCCGGTGGGAAACAGCGCCGCGTGCCAGCCGAACAGGCGCTCTGCAGTCAGCGGGGAGGCCGCATGAGACGTGGCGTCGAGCACCATCTCCACGACGCCTTCGGCATGCCGATCCACCGGAGCCACCGCGCCGATGTTCACACCCAGGCGGCGCGCGATGGACGAGCGCACGGATTCGACATTCAGCACTTCACCTTCGATCTGGCTGGTCTTGACCACGTCTTCGGTCAGGACGGCGAGACTGGCCTGGTCGCGCAGTGCCAACCCCACATCGGCCAGACGACCCAGCAATACGCCTTGAGCGCGACTGACCTCGGTCAGCGGCCCCGTCAGTGTCGACAGGTCATAACGCCAGTGCGGCCAGTCACTGGCTTGCCAGATATAGGGTCTTTCTCCGCTATTCATGCGGAGATTAGGCGCTCGATTCGCCGCAAGAGCAAGCCATTCTCCGCTTTTAATGCGGAGAATGGCGGAGGGAATGAGACGTGCTGCTCCCGCGTCAGAACCGGTAGCCGAACGTCACCGAGTAGTTCGCCGGGGGCGCGTAGTAGCCGACCTGGTACAGACTCGAGATGTACTTCTCGTCCGTGAGGTTGTTGACGTTCGCGCGCACGCCGATGCGGTCGGTGATGTCCCAGTCGGCGAAGACATTCAATACCGCGTAGCTGTCCTGGCGCACGATGCCGCCGTTGGTGGTGTCGAGGGTCCAGATGTCGCTCTGCCACCGGCCGCTCAGTCCGAAGCCGAGCTGCGTCATGCTCGGCACCCGCGCGCTCAGCGCGATGTTGGCCGTACGACGCGGCACCCAGCTGTAGACCTCGGCGCCCTGCTGGTCTTCCAGCTTGAGTGCCGTGAAGCCCAGCACCAGATCGACGTGCTCGCTCAGGCGTCCGGTCGCTTCGAATTCGATGCCCATGGATTCCACATCGACGCCGACGTAGTAGTACTGCTGCGTGACCGGGTCCTGGCCGGCATACGTGGCCAGGTTTTCCTGCTCCGCGGTGAACAGCGCCAGCGTCGTCAGCAGGCGCTTGTCGAGCCAGTCGGCCTTCACGCCGATTTCGTAGTTCACGCCCTTCGACGGATCGAGATAGTTGCCGTTGATGTCGTCCTGATCCTGCGGCTGGTAGATGTCCGAGTAGCTCGCATAGGCCAGCAAGTTGTCGACGATCTGGAACGTCACGCCCGCGTAGGGGCTGAACTCGCGTTCGGTCTGATCGAACCGGCCGCCGCCGCTGGGCATGCCTTCACGATGGTATTCGGACCAGTTGAATCCCGCGATCGCCGTGAAGCGGTCGCTGAGCGCGAGACGCGTTGCGCCGTAGGCGCGCTTGAGGCGCTGATTCATGGTGCTGTCGACGAGCGTCGGATCCCAGTTGGGCTCGGGAACGACATTGCCGGCGTATGGGAATGCCGGCAGCGGCACGAAGTTGGACGGATCATCATCGGGCACCGGATTCATGTACTGCGTGCCCTGGCTGCGCGAATAGCTCAGGCCCACGATCGCCTCGTGCGTGTGTCCCCACGCATCGAATTCGCCCCCCACCGTCAGATCGAGGAGATCGGATTCCTCTTTCGCAAACCAGCTTCCCGGCCATGAAAACAGGCCGGTGTTGTCGGGATACAGGCCGGCATCGTAGATGGGATCTTCTTCGGTCCCCGTCGAGGGATCGTCGCCGGTGAGTACGTAGAACAGCTTGCTGTCATCCTTGTACGAACGGTAGTTGTAGGTGAGCTTGGCATCCCACGTCCCGGACAGCGCATACGTGAACTCGGCGAAGGCGGTCTCGTTCTCGGTGTTCCAGTACGTCCAGTCCTGCGTGGTCGAGGCGCTGCGCGGAAATTCCGCCTGCGAACCGTCCTTGTAGTTCAGCACCAGTGCGCCCCACATGGGATCGTCGGTGTCGGCCTTCTGATACGAGTAACCGAGCGTGAGCGTACCGCGCTCGCCGATCTGGCCGTCGATCACGCCGTAAAGATAAGTGCGTTCGTCGCTCTTGGCGCGCAGCCAGGAATCGCCGTCCTCCACGGCCGCGACCACGCGTCCTGCCCAGGAACCGCTCTCGGTGAACGGCGTCGAGTAGTCCGCTTCGATGCGCTTCGTGTCCCATGAACCGAACGTGGCACCGAGATAGCCCTGCGCAT
The DNA here is from genome assembly GCA_964457865.1 of uncultured Steroidobacter sp. Taxonomy (GTDB): domain Bacteria; phylum Pseudomonadota; class Gammaproteobacteria; order Steroidobacterales; family Steroidobacteraceae; genus Steroidobacter. The sequence continues at coordinate 1,824 of CAYWHG010000024.1, read as the reverse complement.
CATTGGTCGGACGCTTGCGCACGTAATTGATGGTACCGGCTGCATTGCCCACGCCGGTGAGCAGGCCGTTGGCGCCACGGATCACTTCGATCTTCTCGTAGCCGAAGGAATCCATCTGGCCGGTCACGATGCCCCAGTTGTTGGGCAGGCCGATGCCGTCGATCTGGGTGTTCTTGATTTCGAAACCGCGTGACATGTAATTGGTACGGTTGGTTTCCCATCGTTCGACATTGATGCCGGTCACCAGGGTCAGCGCATCGTTGATGTTGTCGGCGCCGAATTTCTCCATCTGCTCCGCTGTCACGACGCTGATCGATTGCGGCGTGTCTTCGATCTCCAGATTGAGACCCGTGGCGCCCTTGCTGACGCGATCCGCACGCTTCGCGGTCACCAGCACCGCTTCGAGCGTTTCGTCATTGGCCGTCGCGGCGTTCGTCACGAACACCGGTGCGACACAGCTGATCCCCGCTGCCACGACGACGGCAGTGCCCTTCACTCTGGAACGCATCCTCAATTACCTCGAAATTGCCTGGTGGTCGGCGACCCGCTGGGCTGGACGCCTTGATCGATCGCCTGAAATCAATTCGTAATGATAAGTATTCTCACTCGTATCTGGCTTGCGATCAACCAATGTGCGTGGACCCCCTCTTGTGTACGGAGGCGACGCCGGCCGGGCCGGCTGCCGATCAGATTCCGGGTTTGCACCGGTTTCCCGTGACGCGACGCCGTGTTGGACTACTGCGCGGGAACCGAGCGCGCCGCAGCTGCGCGTCGGCAGCGGATTTCGGCGATGTGAGTGCGATGGACGATGGTTCACAGCGATGAGCAGTGGCTGACACTGGCCGATCAATTCCAACAGGCCGCCGTCGAAGGCCGTCACTGGTACGAAGCGATCGCCGCCTTTGCCGCGGCAACGGGTTCCGAACACGGGCAGCTCGTCTGCATGGCTGCCGATGGCTCGATGCCGCTCAACCTGCTCACGAATGTCGACCCCGCCCTGCCTGCCGCCTTCGTCGCGGCCGGCGGCACGGATCCCGGCATCAATCCGCGGCGGCGCGCCGGAATTGCCAGAAGGCCGCTCACGATCCTCGCCGAGTCCGACTTCATCACGCCCGACGAGGTGAAGCGCGATCTGCACTATCAGGAGTTCGCGGTTCCGTGGGACGTGCCGTTCATCTGCCTCACGACGCTGGAACAGCGCCCCGATCTGCTGGTGGGACTCGCCGCCATCCGCACGCGCGCGCAGGGACACATCGACGACGAAGCGCGCCGCGTGTTCGCGTCCATCGCACCGCATGTGCGCGCCGCAGTGCGCACCAGCCTGGCGCTCGGCGATCCGCAAGAAACTCTGCTGACCGATGTGTTCGAGGCGCTGTCGATTCCGGCCTTCCTCTGCAGTCGTCACGGCGTGCTGCGGCGCCTGACACCGGGCGCGGAGAAACTGCTCACTGACTCGGGACTGCGCCTGCGCCATGGCAAGCTGACGGCGTTGCTGCCCGCCGATGCAACGGCGTTGAGCGACGCCATCGAAGCTGCCGCCGCCGGCCCCACGATCGGCGGACCGGCGAGCCGCATCGTGCTGGTGCGCACTGCGCAGCACGATGCGATGCCACTGACCCTCGACGTCATTTCACTGCCGCGCAGCGGCCTGTCGTTCGGACTCGATGCACGCGTCCTCGTGCTTGCCCGCGGCGCCGGCAGCGAGCAGCGCCGCATGACGCTGCTGCAGACGCTGTACGGCCTGACGCCCGCGGAGCTGGATATCGCGCAGCAGCTCATCACCGGCAAGTCGCCGCAGGACATCGCCGATCAGCGCCAGGTCGC